>NZ_JAUZVE010000009.1:0-220050 GCF_031844425.1 Microbacterium sp. ARD31 | reverse complement strand
CCACGCCAAGAAGCCGGCCTGCGGTGCCTGCCCGCTCGCCCGCCTGTGCCCCTCCTACGGCACCGGCCCCACCGACCCGGTGGAGGCGGAGAAGCTGGTCACCACCCAGGGGCCCGCGTGAGGCGGCTCGTGCTGGCGGTCCTGGTCGCCGCCTCGCTGTCGGCGTGCAGCCCCGACGCGATCGACGTACGCCCCCCGGACGTGCAGGTCGACACCCCCGAGCTGCGGGAGGTCAAGGCCCGCATCGGCATGGACGACTGCGCGCCCGGTTCGGCCGAGCCGGTCGAGGGTGGCCTGCCCGAGGTGACGCTGCCGTGCCTCGGTGGCGGTCCGGACGTCGACCTGTCGACGCTCCGCGGTCCGATGGTGATCAACCTGTGGCAGGCCAACTGCGGCCCCTGCAAGAAGGAGATGCCGGCGCTGGAGGAGTTCCACCAGCGGCACGGCGACCGGGTCGCCGTCCTCGGCATCGACTTCAACGACGTCCACCCCGGCGGCGCGCTCGCGCTGGCGGAGGAGACCGGCGTGACCTACCCGTCCCTCGCCGACCCGGGCGGTGACCTGATGGTCGAGGAGGCCTTCGCCGTCGCGCGTCGCGGCATGCCGGCGTTCGTCCTCGTCGACGCCGACGGTGCCGTCGTCGGGCAGGTCTCGGGCGGGGTGGAGTCCGTCGCCGAGGTCGAGGAGCTCGTCGCCGAACAGCTCGGGATCGAGCTGTGAGCGCAGATGAGCACCGCATGAGCTCCCTCCCGACCTGGCTGGCGCCCGTCGTCGAGGCCTCCCGCTCGATCACGGTCCACGAGCTGACCCGCTTCATGCCGCCGGAGGACGCCGAGGCGCGCCGCGGCGCGGTGCTGATGGTCTTCGCCGACCGGGTCGCGACGGGGCTCGACCAGCAGGAGGGTCCCGGTCCCGACGACCTCGCCCACCGCGGCGAGCTGCTGCTCACCGAGCGTGCCCACCACATGCGCTCGCACCCCGGCCAGGTCTCGTTCCCCGGCGGCTCGCTCGACGCTGGCGAGACACCGCGCGAGGCGGCGCTGCGCGAGGCCCACGAGGAGATCGGTCTCGAGCCCGCCGAGGTGGAGGTGTTCGGTGAGCTCCCCGAGCTCTGGCTGCCGCCGAGCAACTTCGCGGTGACGCCGGTCCTCGGCTACTGGAAGGACCCCGGGGAGGTGCGGATCGCCAGCCCCGACGAGGTGCACGAGATCCACCACGTCGCCATCGCCGAGCTGCTCGACCCCGAGCACCGGGTCAACGTCCGCCACCCCAGCGGCTGGGTGGGTCCCGGCTTCCTCATCGGCCCCGACAAGGACGTCATCCTGTGGGGCTTCACCGCCGGCATCGTGGCCCGGCTCTTCGACTACCTCGGCTGGGCGCAGGAGTGGGACCGGGCGCGGGTGCGTGACCTGCCGGACCACATGCTGCAGGGTGTGCCCAGGGGAACCGACCTGGCACCCAACACCAAGCTCGAGGAGTAGCACCATGAACGTCCTCGACTGGTGCCTGGTGGCGCTCGTGGGGATCTATGCCCTGTCCGGCTACTGGCAGGGCTTCATCACCGGGGCCTTCGCGACCGCCGGCCTGCTGGTCGGTGGCCTGCTCGGGATCTGGGCCGCCCCGACGGCGCTCGGCGACGCGGCGCCCTCGCTGTGGGTGTCCCTCGGCGCCCTGTTCATCGTGATCGTCTCCGCGTCGGTGGGCCAGGCGCTCTTCCAGTACGTCGGGGCCCGGATCCGCGACCGGATCACCTGGCAGCCGATCCGCGCCGTGGACGCGATCGGCGGCTCCGCGCTGAGCGCGGTCGCGGTCCTGCTCGTCGCCTGGGCGCTCGGGGTCGCGGTGTCCGGCACCCGGATCGGGGCGATCACCCCGCTGGTGCGCGACTCCGCCGTGCTCGCCGAGGTCGACCGGACGCTGCCGGCCGACGCCGGCAAGGTGCTGCAGACGTTCAACAACGTCGTCGGCACCACCTTCTTCCCCCGCTACCTCGAGCCGTTCGCGCCAGAGCGGATCGTCGCCGTCGAGCCCGGCGACAAGCGGATGCTCACCGACCCCGACGTGGTGGCTGCGCAGTCGAGCGTGGTCAAGGTGCGCGGTGCCAACGGGTGCGGCGGCGGCGTCGAGGGCACCGGCTTCTTCTTCGCCCCCGGGCGGCTGATGACCAACGCCCACGTGGTCGCCGGGGTCACCCGCCCCGAGGTGGAGGTCGGCGGCACGTCGGTCGTCGCGTCGGTCGTGCTCTACGACCCCGACCTCGACATCGCGGTGCTCGCGATGCCCGACCCCGGCGTCCCGCACCTCGCGCTCGACACGAAGGCCGGGCCGGACGACAACGTCGCGGTCGTGGGCTACCCCGAGGACGGTCCCTACGACGTCGAGGCCGGCCGCATCCGTTCGGAGCAGCGGCTGCGCTCGCCCGACATCTACGGCGAGGGGACCGTCATCCGGCAGGTCTACTCGCTGCGCGCGCTGATCCGGCCGGGCAACTCCGGCGGGCCGATCCTCACCTCGGGCGGCGACGTCGCCGGGATGGTGTTCGCCGCGTCGGTGAGCGACCCCGACACCGGCTACGCGCTGACCGCCGCGCAGGTGTCCGAGTCCGCGGCGCGCGGGATCACCGACGCTGCGCCGGTCGACACCGGCACGTGCGTGCGCTGAGCGGGCGGACCCTCAGCCCTTGCCCTTGAGCGCCTGGGGGATCTGCTTGCCCTGCTCGATCGCCCGCTCGGGTGCCTTGACCTGCTTGACCTGCTTGAGCCCGATGAAGGCCAGCAGCGCCGCGACGAGGACGTAGAGCCCGAAGACGATGAGGAAGGCCCAGTGCAGGCCGAGGCCGGCCCAGTGGATGAAGTAGGCGATCGAGACCGACAGCATGATCACGGCGAGCAGGCCGAGGAACGCCGCTCCTGCGAAGAGGCCGATGCCGACCCCGCCGTGCTTGACGCTGACCTTGAGCTCGCTCTTGGCGAGCGCGATCTCCTTGGAGACGAGGGTCGAGATGTCACGCTGCGCGTCCATGACGAGCTTGCCGAGCGTCGGTTCGCCGCTGTCGATCGGTGCGGCCTTGACCGGGTCGTGTGCCATGCGCAGCAGTCCTTTGTCGTACGTCGTCGGCTGACGGCTGCGACCCTACCAACGCGACCCTCTAGACTCGGGCCTCAGGTGAGCCGGGAAGTCTGGTCGGCCCGCGGCGAGCAGCCGCGGTGATCGTTACCCCGACCACCCCGGAAGGATGCGCCCCCGCATGGCGTCTCGCTCGAACAACCCCCACGACGGTGCCGGACCCGACGACGACCTCTGGGAGCGGGGGCCGGTCTACCTCGCCAGCAACAAGCCGCTCGCCCGACTGGTCGCCCGGCCGGTCCGCGAGTTCCTGCGCATCGAGTCGGCCGGCTCGCTGCTGCTGCTGACGGCCGCTGCGGTCGCGCTGGTGTGGGCGAACAGCCCGTGGGCGTCGTCGTACGACTCCTTCTGGCACACCCACCTCGTGCTCGACGTCGGGCCGCTGCACCTCGACGAGTCGCTGCAGCACTGGGTCAACGACGCGTTGATGGTGATCTTCTTCTTCGTCGTCGGCCTGGAGATCAAGTACGAGCTGGTCAACGGGGACCTGCGCGACCCGAAGACGGCGGCGCTGCCGATCATCGCCGCGATCGGCGGGATGCTCGTGCCGGCCGGGCTCTACCTCGCGCTCAACCCGCCGGGCAGCGACGGCGGCTCCGGTTGGGGGATCCCGATGGCGACCGACATCGCCTTCGCGGTCGGGGTGCTCGGCATCCTCGGGCGTCGGATCCCCTCGGCGGCGCGCCTGTTCCTCCTCACCCTGGCGATCGTCGACGACATCGGCGCCATCCTCGTGATCGCGGTCTTCTACACCGACGACCTCTCGCTCGGCTGGCTCGCGACCGCCCTCGCGCTGCTCGGGGTGATGGTCGTGGCCCGGATGCTGCGCGTGTGGACGGTCGTCGTCTACGCGCTCCTCGGTGTCGGGGTCTGGTTCGCGCTGCTCGAGTCGGGCGTGCACGCCACCCTGGCCGGGGTGGCGATCGGGCTGCTCACCCCGGCGGCGCCGCTGCTGCGCGAGGAGGTCGCGCGCGAGCACGCCCGGCAGGCGCTGCGCGACAACGTGCTGGACCCCGACGAGCTGGCCCGGCTGCGCTTCCTGCTCAAGGAGTCGGTCTCGGTCGTGGAGCGTCTGCAGAGCACGCTGCACCCGGTCTCGGCGTACGTCGTCCTGCCGGTCTTCGCGCTCGCCAACGCCGGCGTCGAGCTCGGCGCCATCGGCAAGGTCTTCTCCGAGCCGGTCGGCCTCGGCATCGTGCTCGGCCTCGTGCTCGGCAAGCCGGTGGGCATCTTCCTGGCGTCCGCGCTCGCCGTACGGCTCGGGCTGGGCCGGCTCCCGCACGACACCACCTGGCCGATGGTCCTCGGCCTCGGCGCGGTCGGCGGCATCGGCTTCACGGTGTCGCTCTTCATCGCCGGCCTGTCCTTCCCGGGGGCGGACCTGCTCACCGAGGAGGCAAAGATCGCGATCCTGCTGGCCTCGCTGGTGGCCGCCGTCGTCGGCGTCGTCCTGCTGCTGGCCGCCACCCGCGCCGGTGTACCTAGGGACGATCCGGTTGACGGATCGGTGTCCTGACCTACCAGATCGTCCCTAGATAGCGCGCCGGAGGTCAGTCCTCAGCGGGGGCCGAGGTCTCCTTCGACTTGATGAGGTCCATGACCGTCGAGTCGGCGAGGGTGGTCACGTCGCCGACCTCGCGGTGCTCGGCGACGTCCTTGAGCAGGCGGCGCATGATCTTGCCCGAGCGGGTCTTGGGCAGCTCGGGCACGACCATGATCTGGCGCGGCTTGGCGATCGCGCCGATCTCCTTGGCGACGTGCTTGCGCAGCTCCTCGACGATGTCGTCGCCGCCGTCGCCCGCGCTGTCGCGGAGGATGACGAAGGCGCACACGGCCTGGCCGGTGGTCTCGTCGGCGGCACCCACCACGGCGGCCTCGGCGACCTTGGGGTGGGAGACGAGCGCCGACTCGATCTCGGTGGTGGAGAGGCGGTGCCCCGACACGTTCATCACGTCGTCGACCCGGCCGAGCAGCCAGATGTCGCCGTCCTCGTCGAGCTTGGCGCCGTCACCGGCGAAGTAGAGGCCCTCCCAGCGCGACCAGTAGGTGTCCTTGAACCGCTGGTCGTCGCCCCACAGCGTGCGGAGCATGGCCGGCCACGGCTCGGTGAGCACGAGGTAGCCGCCGTTGCCGTTGCCGACCGAGCGCGCCTCGTCGTCGACCACGTCGGCCGCGATGCCGGGCAGCGCCTTCATGGCCGAGCCGGGCTTGCCGGCCGTCACGCCGGGCAGGGGGCTGATCATGATCTGGCCGGTCTCGGTCTGCCACCACGTGTCGACGATCGGGCAGCGGTCGCCGCCGATGACCTCGCGGTACCAGACGTAGGCCTCGGGGTTGATCGGCTCGCCGACCGATCCGAGCAGCCGCAGCGACGACATGTCGTAGCCGTCGGGGATCTCGCGGCCCTGCTTCATGAAGGTCCGGATCGCGGTCGGTGCGGTGTAGAAGATGGTGACCTTGTAGTCCTGCACGATCTGCCACCAGCGGCCCTTCTCGGGCGTGCCCTCGTACATCACCTGCGTGGCGCCGTTGGCGAGCGGGCCGTAGACCATGTAGCTGTGGCCGGTCACCCAGCCGACGTCGGCGGTGCACCAGTAGACGTCGGTCTCCGGCTTGAGGTCGAAGACCTCCCAGTGCGTGAACGACGTCCCGGTGAGGTAGCCGCCGGTCGTGTGCAGGATGCCCTTGGGCTTGCCGGTCGTGCCGGAGGTGTACATGACGTAGAGCGGGTGCTCGGAGTCGTGCATCTCGGGCTCGTGCTCGGCCGACGCGGAGTCGACGGCGTCGTGCCACCACACGTCGCGCGAGTCGTCCCAGTCGACGTCCTGCCCCGTGCGGCGTACGACGAGCACGTGGCGCACCAGGTCACCGGTCTTCTCCACGGCCTCGTCGACGGCCGGCTTGAGCGCGCTGGCCGCCCCGCGGCGGTAGCCGCCGTCGGAGGTGATGACCACGTGGGCCTCGCAGTCGGTGATGCGCGACGCGAGGGCGTCGGCGGAGAAGCCGCCGAAGACCACGGTGTGCGGGGCGCCGAGGCGCGCGCAGGCGAGCATCGCGACGACGACCTCGGGGATCATCGGCATGTAGATCGCGACCCGGTCGCCCTTCTTCACGCCGAGCTCGGTCAGCGCGTTCGCGGCCTTCGACACCTCGTCCTTGAGCTGGGCGTAGGTGATGTCGCGGGTGTCGTCCTCGGGCTCGCCCACCCAGTGGAGCGCCACCTTGTCGCCGTTGCCGGCCGCGACGTGCCGGTCGACGCAGTTGACCGAGGCGTTGAGCGTGCCGCCGACGAACCACTTGGCGAACGGCGGGTTCGACCAGTCGAGGACCTGGTCCCACTTCCGGCCCCAGTCCAGGCGGTCGGCGGCCTCGGCCCAGAAGCGCTCGCGATCGGCGTCGGCGCGGGCGTAGGCCTCCTCCTTCACGTTGGCGTTCGCGGCCAGGTCGGCGGGCGGCTCGAAGCGCCGGTCCTCGTGCATGAGGTTCGACAGGGTCTGCTCGGACTGCGTCTTCTCGGACAAGGGGGCTCTCTCCTCGGGCGGGGACACGACATCAGGGGGTGGGGGAGACCCCCTCGCCGAACCTACTCCGGCACGGCGAGGGGGTCACGGGGGTGCTGGGTCAGTGCTGGACGGCCTGCTCGGCGCCCGCGCCGGTGAGGGCGCGGACCTCGAGCTCGGTGTAGCGCTCCTCGGCTTCCGGCTCCTTCGACGTGATCGTGCCGAGGTAGCCGAGCAGGAAGCCGAGCGGGATCGACACGATGCCGGGGTTCTCCAGCGGGAACCACGAGATGTCGATGTCGGCCGGCAGCAGGGACAGGTTCTTGCCCGTGTTGGGGTCGATGCCCTTGCCGGACACGACCGGGCTGAAGACCACCAGGCCGACGGCGGAGACGAGGCCGCCGTAGATGCTCCACAGGGCGCCGCGGGTGTTGAAGCGCCGCCAGAACATGTTGTAGATGATCGCCGGCAGGTTGGCCGAGGCCGCCACAGCGAAGGCCAGGGCGACCAGGAACGCGATGTTCAGCTTCTGGGCCGGGATGGCCAGCAGGATCGCCACCAGGCCGATGACGCCGGCGGCGATCCGGGAGACCCGGATCTCCTCGGCCTCGGAGGCCTTGCCGTCCTTGAACACCGAGTTGTAGAGGTCGTGCGCCACCGACACCGACGACGTCAGGGTCAGTCCGGCCACCACCGCGAGGATCGTGGCGAACGCGACCGCCGCGATCAGCGCCAGCAGCACGGCACCTCCGGTCGAGCCCGGCCCGCCTCCGACGGCCTCGGCCAGCAGCGGCGAGGCCAGGTTGCCGCCGGACGCGGCCACCTCGGCGTAGGCGTCCTTGTCGAGCAGGGCCGCGGCACCGAAGCCGAGGACCAGCGTGAACAGGTAGAACGCGCCGATGAGGCCGATCGCCCACAGCACCGACTTGCGCGCGTCGCGCGACGTCGGGGTGGTGTAGAAGCGGATCAGGATGTGCGGCAGGCCTGCCGTGCCGAGCACGAGCGCGATGCCGAGGGAGATGAAGTCGATCTTCGACGTGGTGGAGACGCCGTACTTCAGGCCGGGCTCGAGGAACGCCCCGCCCTTGCCGCTGTTGGAGGCGGCGGTGCCGAGCAGGTCGGAGAGGTTGAAGCCGAACTTCGCCAGCACCAGCACGACGATGAGCGCCGAGCCCGCCATCAGCAGGACCGCCTTGACGATCTGCACCCAGGTGGTGCCCTTCATGCCGCCGACGGTGACGTAGAAGATCATCAGCGCACCGACGAAGAAGATGGTCAGGTTCTTCACGCCCTCGCTGGTGACGCCGAGCAGCAGCGCGACCAGCGCACCCGCGCCGACCATCTGCGCGAGCAGGTAGAAGATCGAGACGACCACGGTCGAGGTGGCCGCCGCGGTGCGGACCGGCTTCTGCCGCATCCGGTAGGCGAGCTGGTCGGCCATCGTGTAGCGACCGGAGTTGCGGAGCACCTCGGCGACGAGGAGCAGCGCCACGAGCCACGCGACCAGGAAGCCGATCGAGTAGAGGAAGCCGTCGTAGCCGGAGAGCGCGATCGCTCCGGAGATGCCGAGGAACGACGCCGCCGACATGTAGTCGCCGCCGATGGCCAGGCCGTTCTGGAAGCCGGAGAAGCCGCGTCCGCCGGCGTAGTGGTCGGCGGCGCCGGAGGAGTTCCGGCTGGCCCAGATGGTGATGCCGACCGTCAGTGCGACGACCGCCAGGAAGAGGGCGGTGGTGAGGATCTGGTTGCCCTCCATGTCAGATGCCTCCGTTGGTGTCGGTGCGACCGTCGAGGGTGCGGTGGTAGTCCTCGGTGAGCTGGCGGGCCAGCGGGTCGAGGTTGGCGTTGGAGTAGCGGCTGTAGAGCCAGGCGATGAGGAACGTCGTGACGAACTGGAGGAGGCCGAAGACGAGCGCGACGTTGATGTTGCCGACGACCTTGGCGTTCATGAAGTCCGAGGCGAACATCGACATGAGCACGTAGAGCCCGTACCAGACCAGGAACGCGGCGGTCGCCGGGATGATGAACTTGCGGTAGCGGGAGCGGAGCTCCGCGAACTCGGGCCGGGCCGACAGCTCGTCGTAGACGGGGTCGTGGCGCGCGGCCTGGTCGTGCGCGTCATGGGTCACGACAGGTTCCTTTCCGGACGGTCGGCCACCGGGGTGTGACCGCCGTCACCGTGACACCGCTCGCGCGCCGCAGGGGAGGGGGCCGCCCGCGCGGGTCGTTCGGAGGGAGCGCTGGAGCGCTCAGCGGTCGGTGTGGCACGACGAGCGGTCGACAGGCGCTCGCGGCCGGGGCGGTGGAGGGCGGTGGTCCAGACCTCGGCGGCCCCCCTACAGTGGCCGCATGATCCACGGAGCCCACCGCTCGGCGGCGGACCTCTGCTCGCTCGCACCCGGCACCCACCTGTGCGCGCTCGAGCGGGGCGGGCTCCAGCTCGACCGCGTCGCGGCCACCTTCGTCGGGCACGGGCTCGCCGCGGGCGACCAGATGTTGTACGTCGCCTCGGACGAGCAGGCCGACACGCTCCTCGCCGCCCTGCCCGACCACGTGCATCCGTCGGGCGCCCTCGCGTCGGGTCAGCTGGTGCTCAGCACCTTCGAGGGCGCCTACGGCAGCCGGCGTCCCGACGACCTCGCCGCCGTCGCCGACGGCTTCCGTGCCGCGGCGAGCCATGCGCGCAAGGCCGGCTTCCCCGGGCTGCGGGTGGCGGCCCGGATGGACGAGCTGCCCGCCCTGCTCGGGTCGGCGCAGGAGGTCGTGGAGTGGGAGCGGATGTCCACCGACCTGCAGCGCGAGATCGAGGTCAGCTCGGTGTGCCTCTACGACGCGACCCGGCTCGCGCCGGTCGAGGCGGCGTCGATCGCCCGCGAGCACGACGGGCAGGCGCCGGAGGTCGACGTGCCGCCGCTCGCCACCGTCCTGGCCGTCGACGAGCCGTGGGGACTGCGGGTGAGTGGCGAGCTCGACGCCTCCAACCGCGACCTCCTGCGGCGTGCGGTGCTCGCCCGCGCCGCGACGGCACCGCGGGTGCGCCTCGACCTCGAGGCCGTGACCTTCATGGACGCCGGCACCCTCGCCCGGCTCCGCGCGGTGGCCGCCGAGCTGCCGCCCGGCGGATGGGTGGAGCTCGCGCGGGTGCCCCACGTCGTACGACGCCTGCTGGACCTCACCGGGATCCAGCACGAGCGGCTCCTGGTCGACTCCTGAGCGCGCCGCCGCGCGCGTGAGGCCGTGAGGAAGATGTGACGGTCCCGCCACCGCAGCGGGAGGTCGGCCGATACACGGCCTGCGCACCATCGTCGGCATGAGCACGCAGACCCCCGCCCGCCGTACCCGCCGCTGGATCGAGGACTGGCGCCCGGAGGACCCCGAGTTCTGGGAGTCCACCGGGCGGGCCGTGGCCCGCCGGAACCTGGTCTGGTCGATCTTCGCCGAGCACGTCGGCTTCTCGGTCTGGCTGGTCTGGAGCGTCTCCTCGGCGTTCCTGCTCGCGCAGGGCTTCGCGTTCAGCCCGCAGCAGCTGTTCCTGCTGGTCGCGCTGCCCAACCTGGTCGGCTCGCTGCTGCGACTGCCGTACACCTTCGCGGTGCCGCGGTTCGGCGGGCGGAACTGGACGATCGTCAGCGGCGCACTGCTGCTCGTCCCGACCCTGCTCTTCGCCTACGCCGTGCAGCAGCCGACGACGCCCTACTGGGTGTTCTGCCTGATCGCGGCCACCGCCGGCGTCGGTGGCGGCAACTTCGCCTCCTCGATGGCCAACATCAACTTCTTCTACCCCTCCGACAAGAAGGGGGCCGCGCTCGGGCTCAACGCCGCCGGAGGCAACCTCGGGGTCTCGCTGATCCAGCTGCTGCTCCCGGTGATGGTCGGCGGCGCCGGGATCTTCGGCCTGGTGCAGGCGTCCGGCAGCGGCATCCACCTCGAGCGGGCGGCGTACGTCTATGCCGGGCTGGCGCTGCTCGCCACGGCCGCCGCGTGGCTCTGGATGGACAACCTGAGCACGGTCACCTCCTCCCCGCGCGAGCAGCTGCAGGTCGTGCGGCAGCGCCAGACCTGGCTGCTGTCGGTGCTCTACATCGGCACCTTCGGGTCGTTCATCGGCTACTCCGCCGCGATGCCGCTGCTGATCAAGCTGAACTTCTGGGTGCCCGATCCCGCCCCGCTCGGCACCGGCATCTACTTCGCTTTCTACGCCTTCCTCGGCGCGGGCGTCGGGTCGCTGACCCGCCCGTTCGGCGGCTGGCTGGCCGACCGCCTCGGCGGCGCGCGCGTCACCCTCGGCGCCTTCGTCGCGATGGTCGCCTTCACCCTCGGGGTGCTGTGGACGGTCAGCCGCCTCACGCCGAACCCGGCCGCCGACCCCGCCATCGCCACCGACAACGCCGGGTGGTTCCCGCTGTTCCTCGGCTTCTTCCTGTGCATCTTCGCCGCGACCGGCATCGGCAACGGATCGGTCTACAAGATGATCCCCGCGCTCTGGCGAGCCGAGGCCGAGCGCTCGACCGTCCCGGGCACGGCGGCGCGCGACGCCGCGCTCGCCACCGCCACCCGGCAGTCGTCCGCAGCGCTCGGCGTGATCGGCGCCGTCGGAGCCGTCGGCGGCTTCCTCGTGCCGCTCGCGTTCGCAGCGCCGTGGGTCTCCGACCCGCTCGCGGCCACGCGCGCGGCCTTCACCGTCTTCACCGCCTACTACCTGGCGTGCGCGCTGCTCACGTGGGCGCTCTACCTGCGCCGGCCCGTGCGCGCCCACGGCCTGGCGGCCGCCGAGATCTGATGACCGAGACCCAGACGCACTGCCCCTACTGCTCGCTCCAGTGCGGGATGCGGCTCGTCGGCCGCCGTGCGCCCGAGGTGCGGTCGTGGGACGAGTTCCCGGTCAACCGCGGCGCGCTGTGCCGCAAGGGCTGGTCCGCAGCCGGGCTGTACGGGTCGCGCGAGCGACTGACCTCCCCGCTGGTGCGTGACCGCCGGACGGGCGAGTGGGCCGCGGTGACATGGGACGACGCGCTCGACCGGGTCGCCGAGGGGATCCGGGCGGCGCAGGCACGCGGCGGACCTGACGCCGTCGCGGTGTTCGGTGGCGGCGGGCTCACCAACGAGAAGGCGTACTCGCTCGGGAAGCTCGCCCGCGCCGCGCTCGGCACCTCGCAGATCGACTACAACGGTCGCTGGTGCATGTCGTCCGCCGCGTCCGCGGGGATCCGCGCGTTCGGCGTCGACCGTGGCCTGCCGTTCCCGCTCGCCGACGCCGAGGAGGCCGACGTGCTGGTGCTCGTCGGGTCGAACCTCGCCGAGACGATGCCGCCCGCCGCTCGCCACCTCGACCGGCTGCGCGAGCGCGGTGGCCGGGTGGTGGTCGTCGACCCGCGGCGTACGCCGACCGCGGACCGCGCCGACCTGCACCTGCAGCCCGTGCCCGGGACCGACCTCGCGCTCGCCCTGGGCGTCCTGCACCTGCTGGTCGCCGCCGGCGCGGTGGACGAGGACTACCTCGCCGCGCGCACGGTCGGGTGGGCGGAGGTGCGAGCTTCGGTCGCGTCGTGGTGGCCCGAGCGGGTCGAGCGGGTGACCGGCATCGAGGCGTCCGAGGTGCGGGCGTTCGCTGCACTGCTCGCAGGCCTCGAGGCTCGCTCCGCTCGCACCTCGACCACCGAGAGGCCCAAGGTCATGGTGCTCACCGCGCGCGGCGCCGAGCAGCACTCGACGGGCTCGGACACCGTGCTGGCGTGGATCAACGTCGCGCTCGCCCTCGGCATGGTGGGCCGCAGGGGCGCCGGCTACGGCTGCCTGACCGGCCAGGGCAACGGGCAGGGCGGCCGCGAGCACGGCCAGAAGGCCGACCAGCTCCCCGGCTACCGGCGCATCGACGACCCGGAGGCCCGCGCGCACGTGGCGGCGGTCTGGGGCGTGGATCCCGACGCGCTCCCGGGCCCGGGGCGGTCGGCGTACGAGCTGCTCGACGCCCTCGGCACCCCGGGCGGTCCGTCGGCGCTGCTGGTCCTCGGCTCGAACATCGTGGTCAGCGCGCCGCGCGCGTCCCACGTCACGGCGCGCCTCGAGGCGCTGGACCTGCTCGTGGTGTGCGACGTGGTGATGTCGGAGACCGCAGCCCTCGCCGACGTCGTGCTGCCGGTGACGCAGTGGGCCGAGGAGACGGGGACGATGACCAACCTCGAGGGACGGGTCGTGCTGCGGCAGCGGGCGATCACGCCGCCCGCCGGCGTGCGGTCGGACCTCGACGTCGTGGCTGGCCTGGCCGAGCGGCTCTCGGACGTGCCGTTCTCGACCGACCCCGAGGAGGTCTTCGCCGAGCTCGGCCGGGCCTCGGCGGGTGGGGCGGCCGACTACTCGGCGATCACCTACGACCGGATCCGGGACGAGGGCGGGGTCTTCTGGGGCGGCGAACGGCTCTTCGCCGAGTCCTTCGCGCACCCGGACGGGCTGGCCCGGATGCTCGCGGTGGAGCACCGCGGCGCCGCCGAGCAGCCGTGCGAGGACTACCCGGTCCACCTCACGACCGGGCGGGTGCTCGCGCAGTACCAATCCGGTGCCCAGACGCGCCGGGTCCGGGCGCTCCCGGACGAGGGTCCCTTCGTGGAGCTGCACCCCCTCCTCGCCGGTCGCCTCGGGGTCGTCACGGGCGACCCCCTGCAGGTGTCGACTCGGCGGGGCGCGATGACGGCTCCGGCCCGGGTCGTCCCGACGATCCGCCCGGACACCGTCTTCGTCCCCTTCCACTGGGTCGGCGCCAACCGCCTCACCAACGACGCGCTGGACCCCGCCTCCCGGATGCCGGAGTTCAAGGTCTGCGCCGCGCAGGTGTCCCATGCCTGAGCACGTGGTCGTGGTCGGCGGCGGGATGGCCGCGGCCCGGCTGGTCGAGCACCTGGCCGGTGCGGACGTCCGCCTGACGGTCCTCGCCGACGAGCCGCACGTGCCGTACAACCGCATCCTGCTCTCGGCGGTCCTGGAGGGGGTGCACGCGGCCGACGCGCTGTCCCTCCGCCCGCCGGAGTGGTACGCCGACCACGGCATCGACCTGCGCCTCGGCGCGCGCGTGCTCGAGGTCGACCGGGAGGCCCGCGAGGTCACCCTCGTCGACGGGGACCGCATCGCCTGGGACCGGCTGGTCCTGGCGTGCGGCTCGATCCCCACGCTGCCGCCGATCCGGGGGCTGGTCCGGCGCGACGGCACGCTCGACCCGCGGGTCCACCCGTTCCGCAGCCTGGAGGACTGTCGTCGCCTGGACGCAGCCGTCGCCGGCGCGCGGCGCGCCGTCATCGTCGGCGGCGGCCTCCTCGGCATCCAGGTCGCCCGCGCGCTCGCGGTGCGCGGCCTGCCCACCGAGGTGGTCGAGGGCGCCGACCACCTGCTCCACTCACACCTGGGCGGGCCGGCCGGCCGGGTCCTGGCCCGGGACCTGCGCCGCCTCGGGACCGACGTCTACACCGGCGCACGAGCCGTGCGGCTGACGGGCGACGGGCTGGTGCTCGACAACGGTGCGCTGCTCCCCACGGACCTGGTGGTGCTCACCGCCGGCGGTCGCCCGTCGACCGCGCTGGCCCGCCGCGCCGGGCTGATGGTCGGCCGTGGGGTCGTCGTCGACGCCACCCTGACCAGCGTCACCGACGACCGCGTCCACGCCATCGGCGACTGCGCGGAGCACCGGCGGCGCACGAGCGGCTTCGTCCCACCGGCCTGGGAGCAGGCCGAGGTGCTGGCCCGGGCGCTGCGCGGGCAGGAGGCGACGTACGACGGCAGCCGCAGCGTGGCACGCCTGCGCGCCACCGGGCTCGACGTCGCCGTGCTCGGCGACCCGCGCACCGCTGAGGGCGAGGTGGTCGAGGTGACCAACCCGGTCAGCGGGTCGCACCGCCGCCTCGTCGTGCACGGTGGGCGCATCGTGGCCGCCGAGCTGGTGGGCGACCTGTCGCGCGTCGGCCTGATCACCCAGCTCTACGACCGCGGCACGATCCTCGGCCCCGACGAGCCCGGGCAGCTCCTCCTGCCCGAGCCGGCCGAGTCGCCGACGCCCCTGCCCGACGCGGCCGAGGTGTGCGCCTGCGCCGGGGTGTCGGCGGGGGAGGTCCGGTCGTGCGGCTCCGTCGCGGAGTGCGTGGACCGGACGCGTGCCACCACCGGCTGCGGAGGCTGCGCGGACGTCGTACGCCGCCTCGTGGGGGAGCGCAGCGCGGAGCCGGTCGCCGTCGGTTGACCCCGATGCGCGCGGGGCCTCAGGTCGCGGCGCTGCCGGCCGATGGGAGGCGGCAGAAGGAGGTCGAGATGCAGCTGCACGCGGCGATCGTCCCGCCGCCGAGCGTGGTCGAGGCCGCCCTCGAGGCTGCCCGGGTGATCGTCTCGCCACCGGCCCCGTCGGCGCCGGAGCAGAAGGCACGGTTGCTCGACCGCGTGCTCGGCCGGCGTGAGCCGGAGGCGCCGGCACCGCCCGAGCTCACGTTCACGGAGGCGGCTCCGGGGGCGGCCCACGTGCGCCTGGCCAAGTTCGGCAACGTCACGTCCACCGACGCCGGCTCCCTCGCCGACGCGCTCGCCGCGGCTGCTGGCGGGTGGCCGGTGCCCGTCGTCTACGTCACGCACCTGGTGGTAGGCAAGGCGTACCCCTTCGAGGTCTCCGCCCGCCTCGAGGGCGACCTCGACGCCCTGCGCGGCCTCCACCGCCACGTCAACGAGGTGGCGCAGTCGCAGGGCTTCTTCCTCGACCGGCGCAGCTTCCGCAGCGAGCTCGTCCTCGGCGCCGTCCAGACGGCGGAATACGACTCGTCGGTCCCCCTCGCCGGCATCGAGGTGCCGTGCCGCGGGCCCTACTGGTCGCCGACGCACGTCACGCTCCTGCGCTCGTCCTGGGCTGCAGGGGCGACGACCTTCACGGAGTACGAACGCATCGACCTGGCGGGCGACCCCGCCCTACCGTGAGGGCATGGCCCGACGCCTGACGCTGCCACCGCCGCGACCGTTGCTGCATCCGCTGCGGACCGCCGACCCGGTGCGCACCACCCTGCGGCGGCTGTCCCACCACCGGATGCGTGTCACGATCGACCACGAACCCCTGGCCGGAGTGACGCCGACGATGCTGCTGTGGTGGTTCCGGCACATCGGCGACTCGATCACCTACGCCGGCGAGCAGGTGCCCGGCTACCTGGCGTGGCACCCGCTCGACCACATCAGGTGGGAGCTGGCGCGGCCGGCGCCCGGCGGCGGGGCGGGCGAGGGAGCCCGCTACCGGATCGTGGAGGCGTTCGGTCGCCGCGCGGACTTCTACGTCGACTCGGTCGAGCGGGTCGAGAAGCTGGACGAGACCGGCATCCGGCTGGTCCGCCGCGTCGCGGGGATCCAGGTCTTCCAGCTCGAGCACACGTGGTCGGCCGGGCGCGACGGCACCCACTACGTCAGCGTGATGGACCTCGGCTCACCGTCGCGCCTGCTGACGCCGGCGAACCGCCACCTGACCTCACGCGTCTTTCCGGAGCCGATGGCGCGGGCGTGGATCGCGCACAACGTCGAGGAGGTCGGCGTGCTCGAGCACCTCCTGCCCGACCTCGTGCCGCCGGAGCTGCGCTAGGCGGCGATCGCGATCAGGGCGACGGCGGGCAGCACCGACGATGCGATGGTCCCGCGGACGCTGCCGCCGCGGGGCAGCCAGTAGCCGAGCAGGTCGGCGACGCCCATGAAGAGTGAGGCCAGCAGCATGTAGACGCAGGCGACGACCACCACCGTCGTGCCCGTGTCGGCGTCGCCGCGGTTGACCATCCAGAGGCCCACGAGCGTGCCGATCCCGGCGAGGGCGTTGCGGGCGCCGATGCAGAACGACCAGAGATGGACGTTGGGGATCCCGTGGGGCTCGATGCCGAGGAAGCGCTGCACCCACGGCCGGTCGATGAGGAACGCCTCGAACGGGAAGACCGCGATGAGCACCACCGCGGAGAGTCCCGCAGCGACCTGGGCGAGGGTGTCCATCGCGTCACCGACCCGGCCCGGCCTCGACCAGCGAGATGGTCGAGATCGTGGGGACGACGCGGGTCATCCGGAAGCCCGAACGCTCGAGCAGGTCGGCGTACTCCCGCTCGGTCCGCTCGCGGCCGCCGACGAAGACGAGCATGTCGAGGTCGAGGGTCTTGGCGAGGTGCGGCTCGTTGCCCGCCGGCACGACGCTCTCCATCAGCAGCAGGGTGGCGTCGTCCGGCATGTGCCGGCGGAGGGTCCTCAGGATCGCCGTCGCCTCGTCGTCGTCGAAGTCGTGCACCACCCGCCGGAGCACGTAGAGGTCACCGTCCTCCGGCGCGGTCTCGAAGAAGGACCCGGCCTCGAGGCGGCACCGCGCGAGGACCCCGGTCTCGCGCAGGTGCGCCTCGGCCCCCGGGAGCACGGACTCGCGCTCGAGCAGGACGCCCTCGGCCGCTGGAGCGGCCTCCAGCATCCGGGCGAGCAGCTGGCCGTGCCCGCCTCCGACGTCGACGATGGTGGCGAACGGGGTGAAGTCGTAGACCGCCTCGACCGTCGGCCAGTCCAGCGCCGACAGGCGGGTCATCGCGTCGTTGAACGTCGCGGCGAACTGCTCGTCGCGGTCGACGTGCTCCCACATCGGCACGCCCAGCGCCGCCTGCGCGCCCGGGGCGCCGGTGGTCACCGACTCCGGCAACCGACCCCAGACCGCCTGGTAGGCGGGGTCGCCCAGCATCAGCACGACCGCCCGCATCGAGTCCGCACGGTCCGACCGGAGGGTTGCTCCCAGGGTGGTCAGCGCGAAGCGGCCGTCGCTGTCCTCGCGCACCAGGCGGAACGTGGCGGCGGCCCGGAGCAGCCGGTATGTCGCGTCGGGGCTGGTGCCGAGCTCGGCCGCCACCTCGCCGGCCGGGCGGGGCCCGGCGGCCAGTGCGTCGGCGATCCCGAGGCGGGCGACGGCGTACACCGTGTGGGTGGCCATGAAACCGGACGCGAGCTCGAGGAGGTCGATCTCCGCCGGCACCATCCGGCGCGTCAGCGACTGGAGCGCGGCGCGGACCGAGGTCGCGGCGCGGGCCACGCGGACCGGGGGGAGCTTGGCCATGGGGTGCCCCTATGATGGTCAGTAATACTGACCATAGTGGTCAGGGATGCTGACCAATGTCAAGGGGTGCGATGGACCTCGCCACGCTCATGTTCGTGTCCTACCGTGCGATGGACGAGCGGGTCGTCGCCACGATGCGCGCAGCCGGCTACGACGTCACCCCGGCGCAGGCGCGTCTCGCCCAGCGCATCGCCGACGGGGGCTCCCGGCTCACCGACCTCGCCGAGCGCGCGCAGGTCACCAAGCAGACCGCGAGCGTGCTCGTCGCCGCCCTCGAGCAGCAGGGTCTGGTCGAACGGGTCGCCGACCCGGCGGACGGGCGGGCGCGGCTGATCCGCTTCACCGAGCGCGGCCGCGCAGCGTCGCAGGAGGCGATGCGGGTCGTCATCGGCGTCGAGCAGGAGTGGGCCGAGCACCTCGGTCCGCGGCTCACCGTCCAGCTGCGCGTCGCGCTCACGAAGCTGCGTGAGGTGACCGACCCCTACGCCTGAGCGAGGATCGACCCATGACCGATGTCCACCCCGATGTCCACCTCGATGTCCACGAGTTCCGCATCACCCTCACCGTCGACGACTTCGACGCGGCCGTACGCCTCTACCGCGATGCGCTCGGCCTGCCCCAGGTGGCCGACTGGAGCAGTGACCGGGGCCGGGTGCTGCTGCTCGACGCGGGCCGCGCGACGCTCGAGCTGTTCGACCAGGCGCAGGCCGCGATGGTCGACGACCTCGAGGTCGGGCACCGGGTGACGGGGAAGGTGCGCTTCGCGCTCCAGGTGCCCGATGCCGATGCCGCTGCCGCCTCTCTGGTCGGTGCCGGGGCGACCCCCGTCGCGGACGCCGTCGACACGCCCTGGGGCGACCGCAACGCCCGCGTCGCCGCGCCGGACGGCATGCAGCTGACCCTGTTCAGCCTCCCCGCTGGTTGATGTGCGAGCGCCTGCGCTTGGTGGTTGATGTGCAAGCCCCTGTCCTTGGTGGTTGAGGTGCGAGCGGAGCGAGCCTCGAATCCAGCTTCCGCCGCAGGTTTCGAGGCTCGTCGCTGGCGCTCCTCGCACCTCAACCGGCGGGAGCGGGGCGCTCCTCGCACCTCCAACCAGCGGCAGGTGGGGAGGCTTGCTGGTGGTTGAGGTGCGAGCGGAGCGAGCCTCGAAACCAGCCCCCACCGCAGGTTTCGAGGCTCGTCGCTGGCGCTCCTCGCACCTCAACCGGCGGGGGCCCGAGGGCTCAACCGGCGGCGGGAGGCGTCCTGACCATCCACATCGTCGGGTCGGGGAGAGGGGTGAAGCCGAAGCCGGAGTAGACCTCGTGCGCGTCCCGGGTCGCCAGCAGCGTGCGCTTCACGCCGAGGGCGTCGAGGTGCTCGGCGACGGCCGCCACCAGGCGCGTGCCCACGCCCGTGCCGCGGTGGGCGCGGTCGACGTACACGTCGCAGAGCCAGGCGAAGTTGGCGCGGTCGGTGACGACGCGGGCGTAGGCCACCTGCTGCCCGTCGGCGGTGAACGTGGCGAAGTTCAACGAGTGCTCCGCGGCGGTGCCCACGGCCTCGCGGGAACGGCCCATCGACCAGTAGGCGTCGGTGCTCAGCCACCGGTGGACGAGGTCGAGGTCCATGTCGGCGACGTCGGTGCGGATCTCGTGCTGGTCGGTCATGAGGATGATCCTCGCCTGGTCGGGTGCGGCTTGCGGAGGGTGTCGGGCAGCAGCTGCGCGCCGGGCCCGCGCTCGGCGGCCCAGTCGCCGGCGTTGGAGAAGGCGCACGACCGCAGGCTCAGGCACCCGCAGCCGATGCAGCTGTCGAGCCCGCCCTTGAGGCGCTCGAGGGCGGCTATCTGGTCGTCGAGCCGACGACGCCAGTGCTGCGAGATGCGGTGCCAGTCGGCCTTGGTGGGCGTGCGGTTGCCCGGCAGCCGGGCGAGCTCCTCGCGGATCTCCTCGATGGTCAGCCCGACGTTGGAGGCCGCGCGGATGAAGGCGAGGCGCCGGAGCACGCTGCGCTCGAACCGTCGCTGGCCCCCGCCGGAGCGGTGCGCCTCGATGAGGCCCTCCGCCTCGTAGTAGCGGATGGCCGAGGCCGCGAAGCCGCTGCGCCGCGAGATCTCGCCCATCGGGAGGAGGTCGCGAGCATCCATCGATGTCACCCCTTGAACTCAAGTTCACTTCAACTTGAACCATGATGGCATGACTACGAACACGACGACACGGGTGGCGCTCGTCACCGGAGGATCGGCAGGACTGGGACGTGCCCTCGTCCGCGCCCTGGCCGCAGCGGGTTGGGACGTCCTGACCGACGGACGCAGCGAGGAGAAGTTCAAGGAGGCGGAGCTGCCCGCGGGGGTGACCGTGGTGGTGGGCGACCTCACCGACGCCGACCACCGCGACCGCCTCGTGGCCGCGGTCGGCGACCGCGGCCGCCTGGACCTGCTCGTCCACAACGCCAGCACGCTCGGTCCGCTCCCGATGCGTCCTCTGGCCGAGGTCGACATCGCCGACCTGGCGCAGGTGTGGCGCACCAACATCGGCGCGCCCCTTGTGCTGACCTCGGCCCTCCTGCCGTGGCTGCGGGAGGCAGACGGCGTGCTGCTCTCCATCAGCTCGGACGCCGCCGTCGCCCACTACGAGACGTGGGGGCTCTACGGCGCGAGCAAGGCCGCGCTGGACCACGTCACGCTGACCTACGCCGCCGAGACGGGCCTGACGGGCTACGCGGTGGACCCCGGGGACATGCGGACCGCGATGCACCAGGACGCCTTCCCCGGCGAGGACATCTCCGACCGCCCGCTCCCCGAGACGGTGGTCCCCCGTCTGCTGGCCCTGCTGGGAACCCGTCCGGCCTCCGGCCGCTACCGGGCGGAGGACCTCGGATGACCCGGTCCTGGACGGCACGGCTCCACGAGACCCCGCGCACCCGCTTCGAGGCCTCCACCTTCGCCCCGAAGCCGGCGGAGGAGCGCGGGCTGGCGCGGGACGAGGTGCGACTGCTGGTCGGCACGCCCGACGGCATCGACCATGTCCGCTTCCGCGACCTGCCCGACCACCTGCACCCCGGCGACGTCCTCGTCGTCAACACCTCGGCCACCGTCAACGGCCAGGTCGACGCGGTGCTCGACGGGGATCCGGTCGTGCTGCACGTGGCCCACCGCCTCGACGACGGGGACCGCGTCGTCGAGCTGCGCACCGCGCCCGACGCCGGTCGCGCGATCCTCGACGCCTGGGAGGGGGCAGTCGTGGCGGTGGGCGACGTACGCCTGGTGCTGCGCGAGCCCTGGCCCAGTGGTACGCCGTCGTCCCCGACCGGTCGCGGCAACCGGCTCTGGCGGGCGTCGGTCCGCGGGGACCTGGACCGCCAGCTCGACTGGAACGGCCGCCCGATCGCCTACGGCTACCTCGACCACCGCTACCCGCTGTCGGCCTACCAGACCGTCTTCGGGTTCCGGCCCGGCAGCGCCGAGATGGCCTCGGCCGGCCGGCCCTTCACCGACGCCCTGGTGACCCGGCTGGTGGCCGCCGGCGTGCACTTCGCGCCGGTCACGCTGCACACCGGCGTCTCCTCGCAGGAGGCCGGCGAGGCGCCCGGCCCGGAGTGGTTCGAGGTGCCGCCGACCAGTGCCCGGCTGATCAACGGGTCACGGGCCGACGGCGGCCGCGTGGTCGCGGTGGGCACCACGGCGACCCGCGCGGTGGAGTCCAGCGTGCGGGGACGGCACGTGATCGCCGGACGAGGCTGGACCGACCGCGTCGTCACGCCTGGCGATCCGCCCCGGGTGGTCGACGGCCTGGTCACGGGCTGGCACGACCCGATGGCCTCGCACCTGCTCCTCGTCGAGGCGGTGGCCGGTCCCGGCCTCACCCAGGCGGCGTACGACGCGGCGGTCGCGGAGGGCTACCTCTGGCACGAGTTCGGCGACTCGGCGCTCTTGCTGCGGCGCTGATCGCTGCGGCCACGGGGGCGAAATGGCCCTGGGGGTGGACGGCGCGAGGACCCCGTGCGGCAGTCTCACCCCTGTGAGCCTCTCGACGAGCCACCGGGCGGTGGCGCGCACCCTCGCGGCCGTGTGGGCCGTTCTCGTCCTCGCCGTCCTCGCCGTCGGCTGGGTGATCACCGGTCCGCTCGAGTCGACGGTGGACCCGTGGGACGACAGCGTCGAGCGCTCCATCGCCGCCGAGCGCACCGCCGACCTCGACGTGGCCGCCGCCATCGGCAGCGGCATCGCCGACACGATCATCGGCGTCGGGCTGGCCGTGGTGGTCGCGGGCCTCGCCGCGTGGCGGCTGCGCTCGTGGCGCCCGGTCGTCTACTTCACCGTCCTCGTCGCCGGGTACCTCGCGCTCTACGTCATCGTCACGCACCTCGTCACCCGCGACCGACCACCCGTCGAGATCCTCGACCCGGGCCTGATCCCGGACCACAGCTACCCGTCCGGTCACGTGGCGACCTCGATCGTCGTCTACGGCGGCATCGCCCTCTGGGTCGGCGCCGTCGCGCCGCGCTGGCGCCCGTGGATATGGCCGCTGTTCCTCGCCCCGCTCGTCGTCGCCCCGTCCCGGCTCTACCAGGGCGCGCACCACCCGACCGACGTGATGGCCAGCCTGGTCTTCGCGACGGTCTGGCTCGTGGTGGTCTCCCGCGTGCTCCTGCCGCAGCGATCCGGGGACGACGAGGGTCCTCAGAACTCCGAGGTGCCGCGCAGCGCGCGCGGCCTGCCGTCGGGGTCGTAGGCCAGGCGGTAGGCGGGGCGCGCCCACAGCGTCGTACGACGCGAGAGCCGGGGCGGCTCGTGCCACCCGATGCGCGAGCCCGGGGCACCGACGCGTGAGGTCCACAGCGCCATCGGGTCCTCGACGTCCGCCAGGCGTTCGTCGTCGGGCAGCCCGAGGTGCTCGGCCCACAGCCGCGTGCGCAGGCTCCGCGGCAGCTCGCCGTCGGGGTCGACCACGGCGCAGGTGAGCTCGGAGTCGTGCGTCCACGAGCGCAGGTTGAGGTTGTCGGAGCCGATCGTCATCCACGCGTCGTCGACGATGCAGACCTTGGCGTGGACGTAGACCGGCGTGCCGGCGGCGTTCTCGAGGTCGAACATCGCGAACCGCTCGCCGCCGGCCTCGCGCAGCCGGTCCCAGGCGATGCGCTGGCCGTACCTCATCGGGGGCCCGGCGACCTTGTTGTCCTCCTCGGGGTGCCGCGGGACCACCGCGATCACCTGCAGGTCGGGCTCGCGGCGCAGCGCGTCGGCGAGGGTGGTGGCGACCACGTCGGACCAGAAGTACTGGTCCTCGACGTAGACCAGCCGCTTGGCGCGGCTGAACGCGCGGGAGTAGGCCCGGGCGATGGACCGCTCGCCGTCCGGGGCGAACGGGTAGCGAGGGCGCTTGTACGGGTAGGTCCGCAGGATCTGCACCCGGTGGCGGCCGGCCTCGGGCGGTGGGTCCCACCGCGCGGGCAGCTCCTCCGGGTGCCGGGGCATCCGGGCGATCCGGTGTGCCGCCGCCCGGTAGGGGTTGCGGTGGTCGAGCGGCGTGTCGTCGTCCCACCGCTCGGTGAAGGTGTCGAGCACGTGCGCGACGGCGGGTCCGCGGATCTCCGCCATCACGTCGTGCCACGGAGGCGTGTCGCCGTACCTGTCGTCGAGGGGCGGCGCCTGGGGGTCGCCGGCGTGCCGCGCGTCGTCGCGCCGACCGTGGCAGAGGTCGATGCCGCCGACGAAGGCCACGTCCTCCTCGGGCCTGCCCTTGCGCCGCACCACGAACAGCTTCTGGTGGTGCGAGCCACCACGCCGGACGCGTTCGTCGAGCAGCGCCTCGCCCCCGCACTCGTTGATGACGCGGCCGAGGTGGCCGTTCTCCTCGCTGTTGAGCTGGCCGGGGTGGGAGCGCCACATGAGGGCGCGGACCTCCACGCCCCGGCCGGCAGCCGCCCGGAGGAGCTCGGCGACGGTGGGGCCCTGGTCGGTCAGCCGCTCGTCGGAGTCGCCTCGCCAGTCGGTGAAGAAGATCCGGTCGCCGGCCTCGGTGGCGCCGACCAGCTCCACGACGCGGGCGAAGTACTCCGCGCCGTGCACGCGCGGCACCACGAGGTTGCCCGACGTCCACGGGCGCTCCGACTCGGGCAGGAACCACTCGCTCACCCCCACAGGCTCCCAGCGCGGAGCCGTGCCGTCGACGGTGTGCCACCCTCAGGGGGTGGTTCCCGCTGCCCGCGCCCTGTCCTTGGACACCCTCGGCGCCTGGCTGGTCAAGGCCAGCGGGGCCGAGCCGTCGACCGGGCAGCACGTGCGGACCGGCTTCGCCCACGTCGGGGCCTGGTGCGCGCGACCGACGTACCGCACCGCGCTGGTGGCACCCGGGCAACCGGTGCTGCTCTGGGTCAGCGGGACGCGCGCGGAGCACCCGGCCGGCATCCACGCGTGCGGCCGGACCACGGGACCGGCGACGGACGGGACGATGCCGATGAGGCTGCTGCCGCTGCGCGAGCCGCTGCTGCGCAGCGAGCTCGTGGGGCACCCGGAGCTGTCGTCGCTCGAGGTGCTCCGGATGCCGGCGGGCAGCAACCCGTCCTACGTCACCCGGGCCCAGCTCGCGCTGCTCGCCGCGATGAGCGACGAGCTGGCCGACCTCGTGTGAGGTCGTGCCGGCCAGTTTTCACAGCCGAAACATTCTCCCGACGGGCGGGAAACATCGCGTTCCTAGCGTCGTCGCCATGACCAAGCGCCAGCGGATCGTCGTCGTCGGGCACGGCATGGTGGGCCACCGGTTCGCCCAGGCTGCCGTCGAGCGCGGCCTCACCGAGACCCACGACGTGCTCGTCGTCGGCGAGGAGCCGAGGGCGGCGTACGACCGGGTCGCGCTGACCAGCTGGTTCGGCCACGACGCCGACGGCAACGGCGACGAGGCGCTCTCGCTCCTCCCCGGCGGTGAGTACGACGACCCGCGCGTGCGGCTCGTGCTCGACAGCGTCGTGACCGAGATCGACCGTGCCGCACGGACGGTCACGGTGGTCTCGCCTCCGACCGCAGCAGGTGACCCGCTGGCCCACCCGGGGGCGGTCACCGTGCACGAGTACGACGTCCTGGTGCTCGCCACCGGCGCCGCGCCCTTCGTGCCGCCGGTCGAGGGCCGCGGCCGCCGCGGCTGCTTCGTCTACCGGACCATCGAGGACCTGCAGGCGATCAAGGCCGCGAGCGCCACCGCCACCAGCGGCATCGTGGTCGGCGGCGGCCTCCTCGGTCTCGAGGCGGCCAACGCCCTCGTCCAGCTCGGGCTCGACACCCACGTCGTGGAGATGGCGCCGCGCCTGATGCCGGTCCAGCTCGACGACGCCGCCGGCACCACGCTGGTGCGGCACATCGAGCGGCTCGGCGTCACCGCCCACACCGGTGTGCTCACCGAGGAGGTGACCGGGACGGATGCGGTGACCGGGCTGCGCATGCGGCCGGCCGGGACCGAGGAAGGCGCACCGACGACGACGATTGAGGCGCAGGTCGTGGTGTTCTCCGCCGGCATCCGCCCGCGCGACGCGCTCGCGCGGGAGTGCGACCTCGCGGTCGCCGAGCGCGGGGGCGTGCTGGTCGACGAGCAGTGCCGCACCAGCGACCCGGCGGTCTTCGCCATCGGCGAGTGCGCGGCACCCGGCGGGACGATGTACGGCCTCGTGGCGCCCGGCTACGCGATGGCAGAGGTCGTCGTCGACGCGCTCCTCGGTGGGCCGGGCGCCTTCACGGGCGCCGACATGTCGACCAAGCTCAAGCTGCTCGGCGTCGACGTCGCCAGCTTCGGCGACGCCTTCGCGACCACCCCGGACTCCCTCGAGCTCGTCTACTCCGACGCCGTCACCGGCGTCTACAAGAAGCTCGTGGTGAGCGAGGACGGGACCCGGCTGCTCGGCGGGATCCTGGTCGGCGACGCGTCGGCGTACGGCGTGCTCCGGCCGCTGGTGAGCAGCGGGCTGCCCCTCCCCGACAACCCGGAGCAGCTCATCCTCCCTGCGGGCGGCGGCGTCGAGCTGGGGATGCCTGACGGGGCCCAGGTCTGCTCGTGCAACGACGTCACCAAGGCCGACATCCTGCACGCGGTCGCCGAGCAGGGGTGTGAGGACGTCGCGGCCGTCAAGGCCTGCACGCGCGCCGGCAGCACGTGCGGCTCGTGCGTCCCGACGGTGAAGAACCTCATCGAGGAGCACTTCGCCAGCCAGGGCAGGGTCGTCGACAAGGGGCTGTGCGAGCACTTCCGGCTGACCCGGCAGGAGCTCTTCGACGTGGTCGCGGTCCACGGCTACCGCCGCTTCGACGACATCGTCGAGGCCCACGGCACCGGCCGCGGCTGTGACATCTGCAAGCCGGCGATCGCGAGCATCCTGGCCAGCCAGACCAGCACCCACATCCTCGAGCGGGAGACCGCCGGCCTCCAGGACACCAACGACGCCTACCTCGCCAACATCCAGCGCAACGGCACCTACTCCGTGGTGCCGCGCATCCCCGGCGGTGAGATCACGCCGGAGAAGCTGATCGTCATCGGCGAGGTCGCCCGCGACTTCGACCTCTACACCAAGATCACCGGCGGCCAGCGCATCGACCTCCTCGGCGCCCGGATGGAGCAGCTGCCCGCGATCTGGCGGCGCCTCGTCGACGCGGGCTTCGAGTCCGGCCACGCCTACGGCAAGTCGCTGCGCACGGTGAAGTCGTGCGTCGGGTCAACCTGGTGCCGCTACGGCGTCCAGGACTCCGTCGGCCTCGCGATCGCCCTCGAGCTGCGCTACCGGGGCCTGCGCAGCCCGCACAAGCTCAAGGGGGGCGTCAGCGGCTGCGCCCGCGAGTGCGCCGAGGCGCGCGGCAAGGACTTCGGCGTCATCGCGACCGAGAAGGGCTGGAACCTCTACGTCGGCGGCAACGGCGGCGCCACCCCCGCCCACGCGCGGCTCCTGGCCGGCGACCTGGACACCGGGACGCTGGTGTCGTACCTCGACCGCTTCCTCATGTACTACGTCCGCACCGCCGACCGGCTCCAGCGCACCTCGACCTGGATCGAGCACCTCGAGGGCGGCCTCGACCGCGTGCGCGAGGTGGTCGTCGACGACGCGCTCGGGCTCGGCGCCGAGCTCGAGGCGGAGATGGCCCGCCACGTCGGTGGGTACGCCGACGAGTGGCGCGCGACCCTCGAGGACCCGGAGAAGCTGGCCCGGTTCGTGTCGTTCGTCAACGCGCCCGACACCCCCGACCCGACCATCGCGTTCACGACCGAGCGCGACCAGGTGCAGCCGATCGCACCCGCGCTGATCTCGGTGGGAGCCCCGGCATGACGACCCTCGCGATGACGTCGGTGTGCGACGTGGAGTCCGTGCCGCTCGAGGGCGGCGTGGCGGCGCTGGTCGACGGGCACCCGGTCGCGGTGTTCCGCACCCACGACGGCACCCTCCACGCCCTCGGCAACGTCGACCCGTTCAGCGGCGCCTCCGTGCTGGCCCGCGGCATCGTGGGCAGCCGCGGCGACGTACCGGTCGTGAGCTCACCGATGTACAAGCAGGCCTTCGACCTGCGCACCGGTGCCTGCCTCGACGACGCGTCGGTGCGCGTGCCGACGTACGACGTCGCGGTGGTCGACGGGCGCGTGCTGGTCGGCCGTCGGCGGGAGGTCGCGTGAGCCAAGCCCCCGTCCCCGAGGCCCGACCGCTCGACGGCTTCCGGATCGGCGTCACTGCCGCACGGAAGGCCGACGAGCAGGTCGCGCTGCTGCGCCGCCGCGGCGCCTCGGTGGAGTGGGCCGCGGCGCTGTCGCTCGAGCCGAACCACGTCGACCTCGCCGAGCTGCTCGCCGCGACGAAGGAGGTGCTCACGGGGCCGGTCGACTTCTTCCTCGCCACGACCGGCGTCGGCATGAAGACCTGGCTCGAGGCCGCCCGCGAGGCCGGCCTCTACGACGAGCTGGTCGCCACGCTCGACGGCGCCGAGATCCTCGCCCGCGGCCCGAAGAGCGTCGGAGTGCTGCGCCGCCACGGGCTCCGCGAGCTGTGGGCGCCGGAGTCGGAGTGCTTCGAGGACGTGCTCGCGCACCTGCGCGGCCGCGACCTGAGCGGCAAGCGGATCGTCGTGCAGGAGCACGGCCAGTCGCTCTCGATGGCCGCGCACGCGCTGCGCCGCCAGGGTGCGTCCGTGGTCACCGTGCCGATCTACCGGGTGGCGTCGGCCGACGACCCGGAGCCGATGTTCCACCTCATCGACCGGATCGCCGACCGCGAGCTCGACGCGGTCACGTTCACCTCCGCGCCCGCCGTCGCGGCCCTGATGGAGGCGGCCTTCTCGGTCGGTCGCCGCGACGACGTCATCTCGGCGTTCCAGTCCGACGTGGTCGCGTCGTGCGTCGGGCCGGTGACCGCGGCGGCCTTCGAGATGTGGGGCGTGCCGACGATCTTCCCCGAGCGCTCGCGGCTGGCGGGGATGGTCAAGCAGCTCGAGACCGAGCTGCCGACGCGGCGTGACGGCGTCGGCGTACGCCTCGCGGACGGGCGCACGCTCATCGTGCACGGCGACTCGCTGATCCTCGACGGCGTGCCCGTCGAGCTGTCCCCGGCGCCCGCGTCGGTCCTGATGGCCCTGCTGGTCAACCCCGGGTTCGTGGTGTCGCGCCGCGCCCTGCTGGCCGCGCTGCCCAGCGGACAGGCCGGCTCCGAGCACGCCGTCGAGATGGCCGTGGCCCGGCTCCGCGCCGCGATCGGCACCAAGGCCGTGCTGACCGTGGTGAAGCGGGGCTACCGGCTGGCTGTCAGTGTGGAGGCATGACCTCACCGATCGTCGTCGTGACCGGAGCCAACGGCCTCGTCGGCCGCCACGTGGTGGCCGCCCTGACCGAGCGAGGCGCGACCGTGCGCGCCGTCGTACGCCGCGTGGGCGCCGCCCCGGACGACCCGGGCGTCGAGGAGCACGTCGGCGACTTCGCGGATCCCGCGTTCGCCGGGACGGTCGTGGCGGGCGCCGACGCGCTGGTGACGACGGTCCACCCGCTCGGCGGCGACGCGGAGGCCCAGCGCCGCGTGGGCCTCGACGGCACGTTGGTCGTCGCGGAGGCCGCGGTCGCGGCCGGCGTACCCCTCCTCGTCCACGTCTCGACCGCTGCGGTCTACGACCGCAGCCCGGGCGTCGGCGACGTCTCCGAGGACTCCGCGCTGGTGGGCGACGACGCCGACGACTACGCAGTGATCAAGCGCGACGTCGACGCCGCGCTCGACCGGCTGGAGGGTGCCACGCGCGTCCTGGTCCGGCCGCCCGCGATCCTCGGCCCGGGGGAGTCGTCGGTGTGGAACTCGGTGCGCCCCGCCGAGATCCGCGACTCCGAGACCGAGCGCCACGCGCCGCCGGACAAGTCGTTCGCCTGGGTGCACGTCACCGACCTGGCGGCCCTCGTCGCGGACGTGGCGACCGGCGCGATCCCCGTGTCCGCGGACCCGTCGTCCGGCCCGGTGGCGGCCGGCTGCACCCCGGTGAACGTCGCCAGCGAGCCGGCGACCCAGCGCGACTACCTCGGCACCGTCGCCCGCGCCCTCGGCGTCGACCCCGTCTGGGAGGACGGCGACGCGTGGACCGGCCAGATCCTCGCCGACCGGGCTCGGGGCTGGGGCTGGGCGCCGAAGGTCTCGCTGCAGGACGCGCTCGCGGAGCTCGAGGAGGGCGTGCGGGCGCTGTAGGTGTGCCCTCCGCCACCCGGGACGTCAGTCGACGTCGGCGATCAGCTCGCGCAGCGCCGCGACGTGGGCGCGCAGGGCAGCGCGGCCAGCGGGGGTCAAGCTGATCCAGGTGGTGCGTCGGCCGGCGTGGACCGACTTGCGGCTGCGGACGTAGCCGGCCTCTGCCAGCGCCGAGATGTGCTTGGACAGCACCGAGTCGCTCACGTCGAGAGCGGTGCGCAGGGTGACGAACTCTGCCTCGGACACGGCTGCGAGCGTGGTGACCACCTGGAGCCGGGCAGGAGCGTGGATGAGCGGGTCGAGACGGGGCATCAGCCGGTGACGAGCAGCACGACGAGGCCGAGGCCGGCAACTGCCGCAAGGACGGCCAGTGCCCGCGAGGAGGCGCCGACCGCGTGCCCGACCGGGTCGAGCTGGTAGGCGCGCCACCACTGCCGGGCGGCGAGGGCGTACCCAGCCCCTCCTGTCGCGGCCGCCGCGGCGACCAGCCACCACTGGGACTCGAAGGCGGCCCAGGTGGCGGCCCCGAACGTGCACACGTAGATGCTCGAGGCCATGGTCCCGGCCCCCAGGACGACCTGGCTGGTCAGGCCGTCGAGCCTGGCGCCGTTGACCTGCCGGAAGCGGTGCAGCGCCAGCGCGGCGAATCCCAGGAACACCACGGCGCCTGCCAGTGCCACGGCGAGGCCGGTGCCCGTCTGAGCGGCGATGCCCCAGGCGGCGGTGCCGATCTGGAGAGCGATCGCCACGGCCAGTGCCGGATGGAACCCGGGGGGCAGCCGCAGACCGGCTGACAAGCGGTGGCTCGCCCGGTCCGCTGCGGCCAGGGCCTGCCTCGGGTCGTCCGGGTCGTACGGCGTCGACGTGCTTTCCATGATGGAAACTATGAACTGTACTTTCCGATTTGGCAAGTAGTGGACCGGGTCGGGCGAGCGACTGCATGCGTGGCTGACGACAAACGGCTCGCGCCGGGCCGGAGATCTGCCTACGGTGCGAACCATGTCTGCCCGCCTGCGGTCGCTCACGATCCTCTCGTCCGACCCCGAGCGGCTGGCCTCCTTCTGGCGCGACCTCCTCGGCCCGTCGCGCGACGACCTGCCCTTCACCCTCGTCGTCGAGCCGGGCGACGTGCCGAAGGTCGGGCTCAACCAGATCCACCTCCACCTGACCAGCAACACCGCTGCGCAGGAGGACACCGTCGCCCGGGCGCTCGCGCTCGGGGCCAGGCACCTCGACGTCGGCCAGCTGCCGGAGGAGGACCACGTCGTGCTGGCCGACCCGGACGGCAACGAGTTCTGCGTGATCGAGGCGGGCAACGGCTGGCTGGCCGGCACCGGGTTCCTCGGCGAGCTCGCAGCGGACGGCACCCGCGAGGTCGGGGTCTTCTGGAGCGAGGCCCTCGGCTGGCCGCTCGTCCACGACGAGGACGGCGAGACGGCGATCCAGCCGCCGGGCGGTGGCACCAAGATCGCCTGGGGCGGCCCGCCGTTGAACGAGCGCCACGGCCGCAACCGGATGCACTTCGTGCTCGAGGCCGCCGACCTCGACACCGAGGTCGACCGCCTCGTCGGCCTGGGCGCGACGGTCGTCGTCCGGCGCGACGACGAGGTCGAGTTGGCGGACCCCGACGGCAACGAGTTCCGCCTGCGCTCCTGAGATGGGTCCCCAGGCGCCGAAGTGCGCACGTGCGGCGGAAGTGGCCGCCGGATGACGCGTGCAAGGGCCACAACCGCCGCACGTGCGCGCAGGAGGCCCCGCAGACCTCAGCGCGTGCGGAAGGTCCAGCTCGCCCGCTGGATGCCCGGCTTCTGCGGGTCCTGGTCGAGCGCGTTGCCGTGGGTGTCGCGGACCTTCGAGGTCACCACGACGCGGTAGGTCGTCCCGGGCTGCAGGCGGCTCCTCGGGGTGAGCGTGAGCCGCGCGCGCCGGGCGTCGTACGACAGTCGCGCGGGCACCCGCGCCGCCCGGCCCGCACGGACCAGCCGGACGCTGGCGCGGGTCAGGGTGGCGGCGCGGATCTTCGTGGAGAACGTCACCCGGATCGAGGTCCCCCGGCTCACCCGGGTCGCACCGGCGCTCGGGGCGGACGCCTGCACGGCGGGCGCCTGTGCCGCGGGCGGGACGGGGGTGGGCGTCGGCGCGGGGGTGGGTGTCGGGGTCGGGGTCGAGGACGTCCGCCACAACGGGGTCACCCAGTAGCTGGAGCTGCGGAAGCCGTCGGTGGGGTAGGTGCACGGGGCGACGTCGTAGCAGTGCAGGCCGTTGGGGGCGGAGGCCGTCGCGCGCAGCGCGGTGATCGGGCCGCGGGTCAGCGCGCGGTCGAAGAAGTCGTACTGGAAAGCGTACTTCGTGCCGGGCGTGTAGTAGGACGCGATGTAGGTCTGGCCGGGCGAGATCGCGACGGGCTGCGCGAAGACCAGGTCCTGCCAGCCCTTCTTGCTGGTCTGCGCGAACGTGCCGGTCGCGATGCGGTTGCCGAGGCCGTCCCAGAGGGAGCCGGTCACCTGGCCCGGGTCGACGCGGTAGACCCGCACGCCGACCACGGTGACGTCACGCGCGGTCTGGAACGCGGTGCCGAGCTCGACGCCGTTGCGCCAGTCGTTGGCGGTGCAGAAGCCGCGCTCGCCGAGCTTCCACCGGCCGCAGTCCCCGGCCTCCAGGCCGGCGCTGAAGTCGGTGTCCCAGAGGCCGACGGCGTCCTGGGCGGAACGGTGGTCCGGGGCAGGCGCAGCCGTGGTCGGCGCCACGCCCGCCGACGCGAGCACCACTCCTGCCAGTGACGCGACGAGCGTCCTGATCCCCATGTCTCCCCAACCGCGTGTGAATGTGAGCGGAACCTAACAACTCACCCCAAGGGGTGGGAGCGGAACGGGCTGATCGGCGCTGGTGGTCTAGCCGCGCTCGAGCTCGACCGCCTCCGGAGTGTGCAGACGCACCATGAACCGTCCGGCGTGCACCGGGACCGACGCACGGGTCAGCCGCGAGACCACGACCATCGTGACGAACGACGCCGGCACCGACCAAGCCGCGGGCTGTCCCAGCAGCGCCTCGGCCCAGCCGCTCGAGGGCGAGGCCCCCAGCGTCCACGCGACCGCCGCGCCCGACCCGAGCCCGCCCACCAGCAGCCCGGCCACGGCGCCGGCCGGCGTCAGCCCGCGCCACCAGATGCCGAGCATCAGCAGCGGTGCGAACGTCGAGGCCGTCACCGCGAACGCCAGCCCCACCGTCCGGGCGACCGCGACGTCCTGGGCCGGCAGCGAGGCCAGCAGGGGTACGACGACCGCGATCGCGGCCGCCACCCGGAAGGCGGCGACCCCGCCGAGCCGGTAGCGGCCCCAGCGCCGTCCGGTCACGTCCTGCGACAGCACGCCGGCGACGGCGATGGTCAGCCCCGAGCTCGTCGACAGGAACGCGGCGAACGCGCCGGCGGTGACCAGGCCGGTGAGGACGGACCCCGCCGCCCCGGGCACCATCAGGTGCGGCAGCTCGAGCACGAGCACGTCGGACCGTCCGTCGACCAGCTCGCCGGCGTAGATGCGGCCGAGGGCGGCGTACACCGGCGGCAGGACGTAGAAGATCCCGAGCAGCACCAGCACCGCGAGCGTCGTGCGACGCGCGGCCCGGCCGTCGGGGTTGGTGTAGAAGCGCACGACCACGTGCGGCAGCCCCATCGTGCCGAGGAAGGTCGCGACGATGAGCGAGTACGTCGTGTAGAGCCCGATGCCACCGCCGGGGGAGGCCAGCGGCACCGACCACGACTGCGGCGCGGCCCGCGTCGGGTCGGGCGCGCCGTCGCTCGCCCAGACCGCCAGCAGCACGAAGACCGGCACCAGCAGGGCGGTGAGCTTGAGCCAGTACTGGAAGGCCTGCACGAAGGTGATCGAGCGCATGCCGCCCGGGCTCACCGACGCGAGCACGACCAGCGCCACGACCAGCGAGCCGGCCCAGGTGGGCGCGTCGATGGTCGCGCGCAGCGTCACCCCGGCACCCTGGAACTGGGGCAGCAGGTAGAGCCAGCCGATGCCCACGACCAGCACCGAGCACAGCTTGCGCACGCCCCGCGAGCCGAGCCGTGCCTCGGCGAAGTCGGGCAGCGTGTAGGCGCCCGAGCGTCGCAGCGGGGCGGCGACGAGCACGAGCAGCACGAGGTAGCCGGCGGTCCAGCCGACCGGGTACCAGAGCATCTCCGCGCCGAAGGTGAGCAGCAGGCCCGCGACGCCGAGGAAGGAGGCGGCCGAGAGGTACTCCCCGCCGATCGCGCTTGCGTTGAGCCGCGGCCGCACGGTGCGCGAGGCCACGAAGAAGTCGCTGGTCGTCCGCGAGATCCGCAGGCCCCAGGTGCCGATCGCCAGGGTCGCGAGCGAGACCAGGACGACGGCGACGACGCCGGGCACGACGTCGGTGCTCACCGGGCGTCCTCGTCGGGGAGCACCGAGCCCACGAGGTCGGCGAAGTCGCGCTCGTTGGCCTCGGAGCGGCGGACGTAGAACCACCCGAGCAGCACCAGCCACGGGTAGGTGAGGACCCCGAGGAGCAGCCAGGCGAGCGGCATCGAGCCGACGTGGACGTCACGCAGCGAGGGGACGAGGTGGAACAGCACCGGCAGCAGCCCGAGGCTCAGGGCCAGCCCGACCAGCACGCGAATGGCGAGCAGCAGCTGCTCGCGCAGCAGGGACCGCATGAACACCTCGCCGAGGGCGGTCTCGGCGTCGATCTCGCGCGTCCCCGTGGACCGTACGACGTCCGCGCGGCGCCGCGGCGGCCCGGTGACCCGCACCCGGGGAGGCGGCTGCTCGCTCATGTCTCGCGCCGGGTCAGCACCGACCGCAGCTCGCGTGTGTGCCGCCGCGAGACCGGCAGCTCGGTGCCGCCGATGACGACGCTCACCCGGCCACCCTCGCTGCGGACCTCCTCGACGTGGGGCAGCGCGACGAGGACGGAGCGGTGGATCCGCACGAAGCCGGCGGGTGCCCACTGCTCGGCCAGCGAGCTGAGCGGGGTGCGCACCAGGTGGGAGCCCTCGGCGGTGTGCAGCCGCGCGTAGTCGCCCTGCGCCTCGACGTGGGTGATCTCGGAGCGGTTGATGAACCGGGTGACGCCGCCCCGCTCGACCGGGATCTGCACGTCGCCCGACGGCGCCGGGCCGCCGGCCTCGACGACGCGTCGTACGGCCTCGGCGAGGCGCTCCTCGCGCACCGGCTTGAGGACGTAGTCGACCGCCCGGAGCTCGAAGGCGGCGACGGCATGCTCCTCGTGCGCGGTCACGAACACCACCGGCGGGGGCTGCTTGAAGCGCGACAGCACCTGCGCGAGGTCGAGGCCGGTCAGGCCGGGCATCTGGATGTCGAGGAAGACCGCGTCGACCTCCTCGGCCTGCAGCACGCGCAGCGCCTCGGTCGCGGAGTCGCTGCCCCGCACCTCGCCGATGCGTGGGTCGCGCCCGAGCAGGAAGGTGAGCTCGTCGAGCGCGGGACGCTCGTCGTCGATGACGAGGACCTTGAGCAGCGGGGTGGCGGTCATACCTGGACTCCGGGGGCGAACTTCGGCACCCGCACGATGACCTTCGTGCCGGCGCCGGGCGCGGTCTCGACCACCAGACCGTAGTCGTCGCCGTAGGCGTTGCGCAGCCGGGCGTCCACGTTGCCCAGGCCGACGGAGTCCATCGAGGTGTCCCCGGCGAGGGCGCGCCGCACCCGTTCGGGGTCCTCGCCGGTGCCGTCGTCCTCGACCTCGATCACGCACTCCTGGTCGAGGTCGCGGGCGGTGATGGAGAGCCGGCCGACGCCGTCCTCCTTGTCGGCGCTGGCCTCCAGCCCGTGGCGCACGGCGTTCTCGACGAGCGGCTGGATGCACAGGAACGGCACGGCCACGGGGAGCACCTCCGGGGCGACCTGCAACGTCACGTGGAGCCGGTCGCCGAAGCGCGCCTGCTCGAGCAGGAGGTAGCGCTCGACCGAGCGGAGCTCCTCGGCGAGCGTCGTGTACTCGCCGTGGCGACGGAAGGAGTAGCGGGTGAAGTCGGCGAACTCGAGCAGCAGCTCGCGGGCCCGGTCGGGGTCGGTGCGCACAAAGCTGGCGATCGCGCCGAGCGAGTTGTAGATGAAGTGGGGGCTGATCTGCGCGCGCAGCGCGCGGACCTCGGCCTCCATCAGGCGGGTGCGGGAGGCGTCGAGCTCGGCCAGCTCGAGCTGCCCGCTCACCCAGGACGCCACCTCGTCGGCCGCCCGGACCAGGCCGCCGGTCGTGTGGGGCGCACCCACGACCAGTGCCCCCACGAGCGTGTCCTCGACGACCAGCGGGCTCACGATGGCCTGCCGCACCTGGCAGCCCCCGTCGTCGCACACCAGCGTGCGCTCGTCGACGATCATGGTCCGCCCGGTCTCCGCGACCTGGCTGATCGTGGCCGCGAGCTGGCTGCGGTGGTGGCCCCCGAGCCCGTCCCACGCGAGCAGCCCGCTGGTGTCGCCGAGCCCGGCGGCGGGGGTGCCGAGGAGCGCCCGCAGGTGGCGCACCGACCGCTCGGCGCTCGCCGAGGTCAGGCCCTCACGCAGCGCCGGGCTCGCGAGGGAGGCGTTGTGCAGCGCACGGAAGGCGGCGCGGTCGGCCTCGCCGCCCAGGGACGTACGCCGCCACCGCCATCTCGCCACGGGGCGACAGTAATCCCGTCAGCGCTCGCAGCGGCGCTCCCGCTCGGCGGTGCAGCGGTCGCGGCCCTTGCCGCCGTCGGCCTTGTCGCGGCCTCCGCCACCGAGCAGCACGTCGTTGCCTCCGCGGCCCTCGAGGGCGTCGTTGCCGCCCTGTCCGTCGAGCCGGTCCTTGCCCTGGCTGCCGCGGATCCGGTCCTTGCCCGGGCCGCCGTAGGCCACCACGCGGCCGGAGCAGTCGAGCTCGTACTCCTCCCACCACGGGTCGCCCGAGACGTGGGTGAGGTAGTCGTGCCCGCGTCCGCCGCGCAGTGCTGCCCGGCAGGCATTGGCGACGAGGCGGTTGCCCCGGTCGTTCCCGACAGCGATCACGCGCGGCCCCATCAGGACGGCGTCCTCGATGCCGACGGCGTCGGCCCTCTCGCCGTTGCCGGACCACAGCGTGCCTTGCTCGAGGTCGACCCCCAGCACGCCGTCGTCCACCGCGGCGACGATCTCGTCGCGGCCCTGACCGAGGTCGACCCGGCTCCCGCTGTCGAGCTCGCCGCGCACGCGGACCTGGTCGTCGCCGTCGGACGTCTCGGCGCGCAGGAGGGGGTGTCGTCCCTCGCAGCAGCCCGGTCGCAGCTGCTGGAGCTCGAGGACGTCGTCCCCGGTCGTGCCGCGGTAGGAGACCTCCTCGTCGTGGACGCCCAGCTCGAGGGCCTCGAAGTAGGAGAACCGTGCCTGGAGGCTGCCGTCGAACTCCTTCGGGCTGATGCCGTCGATGGTGCCGGCGGCCATGTCGACGTACATCTCGACGTAGGCGATCGAGGAGGTGGTCTCCAGCGTGTCCAGCCCGGCGCCGCCCGTGACGAGGCCGTCGGGTGCGGTCTGCCAGGTGAAGAGCTCGACCCGGTCGTCGCCGGCACCGGTGTCGACGACGTCGGGGTTGGTCTCGTAGTAGGACGCGCCCGTTGCGACCCGGTCGTCCCCCTCGCCGGTGTGCACGACGTCGCGCTCGTCGTCGACCGCGTCGGACGCCTCCGGGCCGGTGGTGACGGTGTCGGCGGCAGGACCGCCGACGAAGGTGTCGGCGCCGAGCCCGAGGTCGGTCGTGACGTAGAAGCCCCGCGGGGCCGCAGTGGTGTCGACCGTGTCGTTGCCCGGCCCGGCGTCGACGCTGAGGAGGTTGATGTTGCGGCCGCCGGTCACGCAGATCAGGTCGTCACCGCCGAGGCCCGCGACGTCGCCGGACGTCCCGGTGACGATCACGTCGCGTCCCTCGGTGCCGGTGAGCGTCGGCGTGGTGCCGACGAGGGTGGCGGCCTCGCCGCGGCAGGTCTCTGCGGCCGCGCTCGCGGGCGCGGTGGGCGTGAGCAGGGCCAGGCCCAGCAGCGCCGATGCGGTCAGTGTCGTCGTACGTCGCATGCGTTCCCCCGTGGAAGCAGTCAGCGGAAGTCGATGAGCAGCATGTCGGTGTCGGTGCCGTCGCTCACGACCGGTCCCTCCTGTGACGGCTCGTCCGGGCCGGAAGTTGCCGGCTCGTCACCATCGACCACGACGGCGCGGTAGCAGCGGGTGACGTAGGGGATCTGCATGCCGTCCATGCCGCGGCCGTAGTCGTCGTAGAAGGCGAGCACCTGTGCGAGGTGGCGCTCCTGCTCCTCCTCGTCCATCACCAGGAAGCTCGAGCGGGAGCGCGCGAGGTCGAGCACGGTCTCGCGGTTGACCTCCTGCCAGTGCTTGAAGCTCGCCTCCTCGACGAAGCCGAAGAGGTCGCTGTGCACGAGGTGGTCGGCGGAGCTGGTGTCGAGGTCCTGGCGGCCGAGGAGATCGCCCATGCGGCGCACCCACGGGATGCGCTCGTCGCGGCTGTTCCACACGAGGGCGACGTGGCCGCCGGGCTTGAGCACGCGCGCGATCTCGGGGAGTGCCGACTCGGGGTCGAACCAGTGGAACGCCTGCGCCACCACCACCACGTCGACCGACCGGTCGTTGGCGGGGATCTCCTCCGCGGTCGCCACCTTCGCGCTCACCTCCGGCACCCGGTCGCGGAGCACCTCGAGCATGGCCTCGTCGGGCTCGGTGGCGAAGACCGCGTGCCCCTGGTCGACGAGCGCCCGGGTGAGCTTGCCGGTGCCGGCCGCCAGCTCGAGCACGACCTTCGCCTCGCCGCCCGCGAGCCACGCCACCGCCTCCGCCGGGTACGACGGCCGGCCGCGGTCGTAGGCCTCGGCGACGGACCCGAAGGACCGAGCGCGGTCGACCGGGGCGGGGGCAGCGGGGAGTTCGTCGCTCATCGCGGACAGGCTACAAGCGCGGCCGCACCGGCCTCAGCGGCGTGCCTCGCAGCGACGCACCGTCTCGCCCTGGCAGGTGTCGCGTCCCGACCTGCCGTCGACGAAGTCCCTTCCGGGACCGCCGATGAGGCGGTCGGGGCCGTTCGAGCCGGTGAGCGTGTCCTTGCCCGGGCCGCCCAGGAAGCGCACGCGGGGCGAGCGGTCGCAGTCGACGCGGCCGAGGTCCACGGTGGCGTCGAGGGCGGTGATGATGTCCTTCCCGCCCAGGCCGTGCGCGGTCGCGCGGCAGGCGAGGACGGACACGTCGTTGGCGCCGGTCGTGCCGAGGACCTCGACGTCCGGTGCGACGACGGTGGCGTCCTCGAAGCCGCGGGCCGCGATCGTGACCTCGCCCTTGCCGCGGCCCGTCGAGAGCCGGCCCTTGCGGAGGTCGAGGTCGACGTCCGACACGCCGGCCATGCCGAGGTCCAGGCGGTCGGTCCCGCGCCCGCCGCTGAACGAGGCGTTGTCCTTGGTCTTCTCCAGGGAGACGACCCGCAGCTCGTCGTCCCCCGACCCGAGGGACACCTGGAAGAGCGTCGAGCTCCGCAGGCCGTCGAAGAACAGCGAGTCGTGGCGCCCGGTGCCACCGAAGCTGAAGCGCGTCAGCCCCGGGTGGGAGGTGACGGCGAACCGCGAGAAGCCCGCGATGGGCTGCAGCGGCGCCCGGGTCATGGCGAGGGTGCCGAGGTCGGCGTTGATGCTCACGCCCCACGCCTCCACCGGGTCCAGGCGGAGCATGCTGTCGTCCCCTCCGTCCAGCGCTCCGGCGCCGGTCGCGACGCCGTACCAGGACAGGTCGACCCAGCCGGCCCGCACCTCGTCCGGGTTGGCCTGCTGCGTCTGGCCCGAGACCACGACGTCCTCGCGGAGGCCGCGCGAGCCCGTGTCGATCACGTCCCGCCCGCCGTCCAGGTGGTCGCCGGAGAGGACACCGGCGTGCACGACGTCCCAGGCCGCCGAGCCGACGTAGCGGTCGTCGCCCTCGCCCAGGACGCTCTCGCTCCCCGCCACGGCCGCGCTGGCGTCCACGGTGTCGTTGCCCGTGCCTGCGTCGACCACGGGTCGGGCCCCGCCGGTCACGCACACGAGGTCGTCGCCCCCGAGCGCGAGGACGCGCGTCGCGCCCTCGGTGGCGATGACGTCGCGGCCCTCGGTGCCGGTCAGCGTGCCGGAGGCGTCGCCGGGGCCGCTGCGCGTCACCGCCTGCCCCTGGCAGGTGGACGGCGCGGCCGTGGCCGAGGTGGCCGGCAGCAGCGTGGCGCCGAGGAGGGCGCTGGCGAGGAGTGCGGTGGTGGTGCGGTGCATGGATGTGTTCCCCCGTGGTCGTTGGTCGTGGCGCAGGTTACGCGGTGGGATGCCGCGACCGGGCGAAAGGTTGCCGCGACTACCGTCCTCCCCATGACCGACCCGCTCGCCTGGCTCACCGACCTCGAGGGCGTGCGCTCGGCCTACGCCGGGACCCGCGACGGGATCGACGTGATGCTCCGCGACCGCGGGCTGCGGCGTACGTCGCCGGAGCTGACCGCGGAGTCCCTGCTGCGCGGCGCCCACGCGAGCGCCGTGCTCGAGGGGTCGGCGTCCTCGCTGGAGGAGGTCCGGGCAGGCGACGGCGACGAGATCGCCGCCGACGCGGTCCGGCTCTCGGCGTCGATGCTCGCGCTGGCCCCGCTGCTGAAGACCGCACCGCTGCAGGCGATCGCCCGGCTGCACACCGTCGTCGCGTCCTCGTCGCTGTCGCCCGACGAGCTCGGCCGGCCGCGCGACGCGGCGTCGGCCGACCGGCTGCGCGGGGTGTCCGAGCTGCTGCTGTCCGGGACGGAGGCGCCGGCGCTGCTGGTCGCGGCGGTCGCGCACGCGGACGTAGCGACGGCCGCGCCGTTCGCGTCGCACAACGGGATCGTGGCCCGCGCGCTCGAGCGGCTGGTGCTGGTCTCGCGCGGCGTCGACGCGAAGTCGCTGGTGGTGCCGGAGGCCGGGCACCTGGCGCACCGGGCGGCGTACGAGTCGAACCTGCGCGGCTACTCGCAGGGCGGCCCGAGCGGGGTGCACTCGTGGGCGCTGTACGCCGCCGAGGCGTTCGCGGCGGGCGCCGAGGCCTCACCGCTGCGCGGGTGAGGCGCGAGCGCAGCGAGCCTCGAAGCCACATGCGAGCGGCACCCGCTCACGTGGATCGGGTGCCGCCGCTGACACGTGATGCCGTGGCTACCAAGCGTGCTCTTCTCAATCGCTGCCTCGGGCAGATCCCGATCGGCCAGCACCCCATCGGATGGGTGGATCGCCGCGTGGGTACCCGGTACACGTGCTGTCTCTTGAGTTGCTGACTCTGTTCTAGCCCGCCCCGCAGGGGTCTTCAAGGGTTGACTTTCCGCAGCGCCGGTGGGTGCACGGGGATCCGGCGCAAAGTCGTCAGGCCTCGAGCCCGCGCCGCTTCCGGTTGGCCCAGATGACCCCCCCGGCGGCCATCGCGCCGCCCACGGCGAGGGCGGCGAGCGTCGGCTTGGCGGGCGGGACGGGCAGGTGCCGGCGCAGCGCCACCGGGCGCACGAAGAGGAGCACCGGCCACTCGTGCGCGAGCGCGATGCGACGCAGCTCCTTGTCGGGGTTCACCGCGAACGGGTGGCCGACGACCTCGAGCATGTGCACGTCGGTGACCGAGTCGCTGTAGGCGTAGGACTCGGACAGGTCGTAGCCGACCGTGTCGGCGAGGTGCTCGATGGCGCGCGCCTTCTCCTCGGCGTAGGCGTAGTAGTCGATGTTGCCGGTGTACTTCCCGTCGACGATCTCCATCCGGGTCGCCACGACCCGGTCCGCGCCGAGCATCCGGCCGATCGGCTCGACGACTTCCGCACCGCTGGCCGAGACGATGACGATGTCGCGCCCGGCTGCCCGGTGCTCCGCCATCAGCGTGACCGCCTCGTCGTAGACCAGCGGCTCGACGATGTTGGTGATCGTGTCGGTGACGATCTCGCGCACCGTGGCGACGTCCCAGCCGGCGCACAGCTGCGACATGAAGGCGCGCATCTTGTCCATCTGGTCGTGGTCCGCGCCGCCGGTGAAGAAGACGAACTGGGCGTACGCCGAGCGCAGCATCGCGCGCCGCGAGATGAGTCCACCCGCCTGGAACTCGCGGCTGAAGGCCAGCGTGCTCGACTTGGCGATGATCGTCTTGTCGAGGTCGAAGAAGGCCGCGGTGGGGCGGGGCATGCCGTCATCGTAGGGGGCATCCGGCGGGGATCCCGGGCCTCCAGGCGTCCACAGCCTGCTCCTGGCAGCGGTGCTCCACAGGGCCGCGGGTCCGGGACGGCGCGGTGGGGGACGTGAGCCCGAGGCTGGCGCGCATGCCCGTCCTCCTCGTCACCGCATCCGCTCCCGTCCACGACGCCGTGCTGCCGCTGTGCGCCGCGGCCGGGGTCGACGCCGAGGTGTGTCGCGACCCCGTGCTGGCCCTGGCCGGCTGGGCCGCCGCCGACCTGGTGCTGGTGGGCGCCGACGTCGCGGAGGACCTCGCCGCGCTCGCGCCCGCGCGCCGGCAGGGCGTCCTCCTGGTGGGCCCCACGCCGCAGGACGCCGCCTTCCGGGCCGCCGTGCTGCTCGGGGCGCAGTCGGTCGTCGACCTCGACACCGCGGCGGAGTGGCTCGTCGAGTCGCTCACCGACGTGGGCGAGCGGGCCTCGCCCGGGCGGGTCGTCGGGGTCGTGGGTGGCTCGGGCGGCGCCGGTGCCACCACCCTGGCGTGCGCGCTGGCCCAGTGGAACGCCGGCAGCGCCCGCACCCTCCTCGTCGACACCGACCCGCTCGGTCCCGGGCTCGACCGCCTGCTGGGGATGGAGGCGGAGACTGGCGTCCGGTGGGAGGGGCTGGCCGAGACGGCGGGGCGGCTCGGCGCCCGGGCGCTGCGCGAGGGCGTGCCGCGGCGCGACCATCTCGGCGTGCTGACCTGGTCGGGACTGCGGCGCCGGCTCGACCTGCCGACCGTCCGACGGGTGCTGCCGTCCGCCGTGCGCGGGCACGACCTCGTCGTCCTCGACCTGGCGCGCCACGGGGAGTCGCTCGCCGAGCTGGTCGACCGGTGCGACGACCTGCTCGTCGTCACCCCCGCGACGGTGCCCGGCCTGGCCGCCACCGCGCGGCTCGTCGGCCTGCTCGGCCGTGACGGCCGGGGCGGGCGCGCCGGCCTGGTCGTGCGGCCCGGCGGGCTGGGCGACGCCGACGCCGAACGAGTCACTGGACTCCCGGTGGTGGCGGCCCTTCCCGACCAGCGCGGGCTCGCCACGTCCGTCGACCGAGGCTGGGGGCCGCTGACCGGGCGCGGCCCGCTGGCCCGCGCGGCGCGCGACCTGCTCCGGGAGGCCGCATGAGCACGCCGGTGCCGACGGCGGTCCTCGACGACGTACGCCGTCGGCTGGCCGGCGCCGCGGGCGACCTGACGCCGCACCGGGTGGCGGAGGCGCTGCGGGCGTCCGGCTCGCCGGTGGGCGACGCCACGGTGCTCGCCGTCCACGACGTGCTGCGCCGCGACGTGCTCGGCGCCGGCCCGCTGGAGGAGCTGCTCCGCCTGCCCGACGTCACCGACGTGCTCGTCAACGGCCCCACCGACGTCTGGATCGACCGCGGGCGGGGGCTCGAGTCCGCCTCGGTCACCTTCCCCGACGACGCGTCCGTGCGCCGGCTCGCCCAGCGGCTCGCCGCCTCGGCCGGGCGACGGCTCGACGACGCCACGCCGCACGCCGACGTGCGGCTTCCCGACGGCACGCGCTTCCACGCCGTCCTCGCGCCGGTCGCCCGGTCCGGGACCGTCATCTCGCTGCGCGTGCCGCGCGGCCGGGTGTGGACCCTGCCCGAGCTCGTCGCCGCCTCCGCACTGCCGCCCGAGGGCGCCTTCCTGCTCGAGGAGGTCGTCGACGCGCGCTGCGCCTTCCTGGTCACCGGCGGCACCGGGACGGGCAAGACCTCGGTCCTCTCCGCCCTGCTGTCGCTGGTCGACCCCGGCGAGCGGATCGTGCTCGTCGAGGACGCCAGCGAGCTGCGGCCCGAGCACCCGCACGTCGTCGGTCTGGAGGGCCGGCCCCCCAACATCGAGGGTGCCGGCGAGATCACCCTCCAGACGCTCGTGCGGCAGGCGCTGCGGATGCGGCCGGACCGGCTCGTGGTCGGGGAGGTGCGCGGCGCCGAGGTCGTCGACCTGATGGCGGCGCTCAACACCGGGCACGGTGGTGGCTGCGGGACCCTCCACGCCAACTCGGCGGCGGACGTCCCGGCCCGCGTCGAGGCGCTGTCGCTGGCCGCGGGCCTGCCGCGCGAGGCGGCGCACAGCCAGCTGGCGGCCGCGCTCGACGTGGTGATCCACCTCGGCCGGGGTCGCGACGGTCGGCGTCGGGTGCTCGAGCTGGGGGTCCCCGAGCGCGACGACGACACGGGCCTCGTCTCGCTGCGCACCGCCGCGACGTTCGAGCCCGACCGGGTCGTCCGGGGGCCTGCCGCGCCGGTGCTCGCCCGTCGGCTCGAGGCGGTCGCGTGGTGAGCGCCTGGGTCGCGGCCGTCCTCCTCGGGGGAGCGGTGGCGCTGCTCCTGCCGGGGCCGGCCGCGACGTCCGCGCCTCCCCGGCCGTCCCGCCTGCCGCGGTCGCCGCGCGGCCGGCGGCGCCGGCGTGCGGCCGACCAGGCGGCGGTGCTCGAGGTCTGCGACCTGCTGGCCGCCGAGCTCGCGTCCGGGCAGCCGCCCGGCACCGCATTGCAGGTGGCGGGCGAGCAGTGGCCGCCGTTGCGGTCCGCCGTCGACGCCCACCACCTCGGCGCCGACGTGTCGCAGGCGTTGCGCGAGCTGGCGTCGGCCAGGCCCGGCGCCAGCGACCTGCGGTGGGTGGCGGGTGCCTGGCAGGTGGCGCACCACTCCGGCCACGGGCTCGCGGCCGCTCTCGAGCGCACCGCGGCGGGCCTGCGAGCCCGGCGGCGCACCCGTCGCCTGGTCGACTCCGAGCTCGCGTCGGCCCGGGCGACCGCACGCCTGGTCGCGTGCCTGCCGCTGGCGGTGCTGCTGATGGGGTCCGGCGCGGGGTCCGACCCGTGGGGGTTCCTGCTGGGCACGCCGGTCGGGTGGGCGTGCCTCCTCGCCGGGATCGCCCTCGTCGCGCTGGGGCTGTGGTGGATCGAGCGGCTGGCCGACCGGGCGGCCGCCCCATGACCTGGCTGGCGGCGGTGTGCGCGTCCCTCGCCGTCCTGCTCTGGCTGCCCCCGGGCCAGCGCACGCCCCGGCGCCCCACGTCGTCCGGCCCGCCCCTCCGGGCGATCGGCGTCGTCGGGGCGGGCGTCGCCGCGTGGCTGTTCGTCGGCGGCGCCGCGGGTCCGGTGGCAGGCGTGGTCGGCGCCGCCGGTGCCTGGTGGACGCTGTCACGCGTCGAGCCGCCCGGGGCACGCCGCGAGCGCGAGGAGGTGCAGCGCACCCTTCCGCACCTCATCGACCTCCTCGCCTCGACCCTGCGCTCCGGCGCCGACCCCGTCGCCGGGCTGGCACAGGTGTGCGACGCGCTGCCCGGTGCGGCCGCCGAGCGGCTCGCCCCGGTGGTCGAGCACGCCCGCTGGGGCGCCACCGCGGCCGAGGCCTGGCGGGCGGTCGGCGACGACGAGCAGCTCGCACCGCTGGTGCGCGCCATGGTGCGCTCGTACGCCTCGGGCGCCTCCGTGGTGGACCTCGTCGAGCGGCTGGCCGACGAGCTGGAGCGCGAGGGGCTCGCCCAGGCCGAGGACGCCGCGAGGAGGGTCGGGGTCGCGGCCGCCGTGCCGCTCGGCGTCTGCCTCCTCCCGGCGTTCCTGCTCCTCGGCGTCGTGCCGACCGTCGCCTCCCTCTTCGGCACGGTCGCCCCGTGAGCGCGCGTCGAGCCGCGCGTGGGCCGCGAGACGTCCACAGAGCCCGTCGGCCGGGGTCCGTCCACAGCGTGCGGACCGAGCGCGTGCGGACCCCGGGGCCGGGCGCCCATCGTCGTCTGGGACGGGACTCGACCGCAGCCCCGCACGACCTCCAGGAGGACAGATGACCACCCTGCCCACGACCACGCCGCGCGACGACCGGGGCATCACCACGGCGGAGTACGCCGTCGGCACCGCGGCCGGAGCCGGGTTCGCCGCCCTGCTCTACAAGCTGCTCACCGGGAGCTTCGGCAACCAGCTGCTCGGCCGGCTCTTCGACCACGTCATGGGCCTGCTCGGCATCGGCTGATGAGGGTGCGTCGTCACCGCGAGGAGGGCGCGACCACGGCCGAGCTGGCGCTCGGCATCCCGCTCCTGGTGGCCCTGGCGGCCGGCCTGGTGTGGATGCTGGCCGTGGGCGCGGCCCAGGTGCGCGTCGTCGACGCGTCGCGCGAGGCGGCCCGGGCAGTGGCCCGCGGTGACGACGTGGCCGCGGCCGAGGCCGTGGCACTGCGGATCGCACCGGAGGGCGCGCACGTGCGCGTCGTGCCCGGTGACGGGCAGGTGGTGGTCACCACCAGCGCGCGGGTGCGCGGGCCGGGCGGGCTGCTGGCGTCGCTCCCCGGGGTGACGGTCTCCGACGAGGCGGTGGCCCTGGTGGAGGACCCGTGAGGCCGCGGACGGACGGCGGCGGTGCCACGGTGCTGGTCGTGGCGGTGGCCGGGCTGCTGGTGTTCGTGGCGATGGGGCTGGCCGCGGCCGGGGGCCTGGTGACGGCCCAGCGCCGGGCTCAGGCGGCCGCCGACCTCGCCGCCCTCGCCGCGGCCACGAGCACGGGCGACCGGTGCGCCGAGGCCACCCGGGTCGCAGTCCTCAACGACGCGATCGTGGCGGACTGCCGGGTCGCCGGGCGCGAGGCCCTGGTGGCGGTGTCGGTCGCCGGTCCCGCCGTGCCCTGGCGGACGGTGCGCGTCACCGCCGAGGCGCGGGCCGGACCCGCGCGGGCTCAGGTGCGGGGGTCGCCGTCGTTGTCGCCGTCGGCGCGCCGCTCGGCCTCGACGCGCTCGAGCTTCTGGTTCAGCTCGGTGAGCTCCTTGCGTTCACGCCGGTGGGCGAGGCTGCGCTTGGTGCCCCACTTGAGGATCGAGAAGCCCCAGAGGATCGCCGCGCCCGCGGCGACGCCGATGAAGAACGACTCGAGCGTGCTGACGTCGAACCCGAGGAGCTCACCGCCGCTGCCCGGCTCGCTCACGAACACGGCCGAGAGGATCGCGATGCCGCCGAGGATGATGAGGGCGAGTCCGAGGATGACCATGCGCCGAATGTAGCCCCTCAGCCGGTGCGCGGCGCGCCCGCGAGGAGGGCGTCGAGCAGCAGGATGGCGCCAGGCTTGTCGAGCGGGTTGTTCTGGTTGCCGCACTTCGGCGACTGGATGCACGAGGGGCAGCCGCTGACGCACTCGCAGCCGGCGATCGCCTCGCGGGTGGCGCCGAGCCAGTCGACCGCCGTCCGGAAGCCCCGCTCGGAGAACCCCGCGCCGCCCGGGTGGCCGTCGTACACGAAGACGGTGAGCACGCCGGTGTCGGCGTGCCGGGCCGTGGAGACGCCGCCGATGTCCCAGCGGTCGCAGGTCGCGAAGAGGGGGAGGAGGCCGATCGAGCAGTGCTCCGCGGCGTGGGCCGCGCCCGGGACGTCGAGCGCGGCGAGCCCCGCCTCGGCGACCACGTCGTCGGGCACCGTCCACCACACCGCCGTGGTCCGCAGGGTCCGCTCCGGCAGGTCGAGCGGCTCCTCCGCGAGCACCTCGCCGCCCGGCTGGCGCCGCTTGAGGAAGGACACCACCTGGTGGGAGACGTCGACCTCGCCGAGGGCGAGCTCGCAGCCGCCCCACGACCGGCGCTCGTGGGTCGCGACGATGCTGATGTCGGTGACCTCGCGTGCCGTGGTCGAGTACGACGGGTCGTCGCGGCGCATCGTGGCGACGGAGTGCTCGAGGTCGAGCTCCTCGACCAGCCAGGTCTCGCCCTGGTGGACGTAGACCGCGCCGGGGTGCGCCTGGTTGTGGGCGCCGCCCGCGTCGACCGTCCCGACGACCCGACCGGTGTCCGCCTCGACCAGCTGCACGGGCGACCCGCCCGCGGACCGGATGTCGGCCAGGTCCGCGGCCCGGCCGCGGTCGGTCCAGAACCAGCCGCGCGGGCGCCGCCGCAGCAGCCCCAGATCGACGAGCCGGTCCACCACCTCGCGGGCCGTCGGCCCGAACAGCGGCAGGTCGGCCTCGGTGAGCGGTGACTCCTGCGCGGCGGCGGCGAGGTGCGGCCCCATCACGTGCGGGTTCGACGGGTCGAAGACCGACGCCTCCACCGGCGCCCCGATGAGCATCTCCGGGTGCGTGACCAGATAGGTGTCGAGCGGGTCGTCCTTGGCGACCAGGATGCCGAGCGCGTCCTCCGCGCCCCGCCCGGCCCGCCCGACCTGCTGCCAGAACGCCGCGCGGGTGCCCGGGAAGCCCGCGATCAGCACGGCGTCGAGACCGCTGATGTCGATCCCGAGCTCGAGGGCGTTGGTGGCGGCCAGCCCCACCAGGTCGCCGCGGCGCAGCGCCGCCTCGAGGGCCCGTCGCTCCTCGGGGAGGTACCCGCCCCGGTAGGCGGCGACCTTGTCGGGCAGCGAGCGGTCCACCTCGGCCAGCAGCTCCGACGCCGTCAGCGCGACCTGCTCGGCCCCGCGTCGGGAGCGGATGAAGGCCAGGGTGCGGACGTCCTCGGCGACGAGGTCGGCCAGTAGGTCGGCCACCTCGGACGAGGCCGCGCGCCGGACCGGGGCGCCGTTCTCGCCGGCGTGGGAGGTGAAGGGCGGCTCCCACAGCAGCAGCGAGACGTTGCCGCGCGGGGAGTCGTCGCGGGTGAGGGCGACGACGTCGAGGCCGGTCAGCCGCGACGCGGTCACCTCGGGCTCGGCGACCGTCGCCGAGGCGAGCACGAACGTCGGGTGCGCGCCGTACATCGCGCACACCCGCCGCAGCCGGCGCAGCACGTGGGAGACGTGCGCCCCGAACACCCCGCGGTAGTGGTGGCACTCGTCGACCACGACGTACTGCAGGGAGCCGAGGAAGCGTGACCAGCGGTGGTGGGAGGGCAGGAGCGAGCGGTGGAGCATGTCGGGGTTGGTCAGGACGTACTCCCCGAAGTCGCGCGTCCAGTCGCGCTCCTCCCGCGAGCTGTCGCCGTCGTGGGCCGCGAGGCGCACGTCGAGGCCGAGGGAGGCGAGGCCGGCGAGCTGGTCGTGGGCGAGCGCCTTGGTGGGCGCGAGGTAGAGCACCGAGGCGCCCCGCTCGCCGCGCGGGCCGCGCGCCGCACGGATCGCGGACAGTGCCGGCACCTGGTAGGCCAGGGACTTCCCCGACGCGGTGCCGGTGGCCACGATGACGTGGTCGCCCGCGTGCGCGGCGTCGGCCGCGACCGCCTGGTGGCGCCACGGGCGGGCCACCCCCTGGGCGGCGAAGGCGGCCCGTACGTCGCCCGGCACCCACTCCGGCCACGCCTCGTGGACCGGCTCCCGGGCCGGCAGCACCTCGAGGTGGCGCAGCCGGTCCTCGCGGCCGGGCACGGCCGCCAGCCGGTCGACCAGCGCGTCGACCTGGGGCAGCACGCCGGGGCGGGAAGGTCTCACCTCTCGAGTCTGGCAAACAGCACCGACCGGGGGAGATCTCGGGGAGTCCTGCGGAACGGGAGGGACTCGTGGTTTGATACCACCCGAATGAACTAGGGACGCACCCTGCGTCCTGCAGGCGTACTGTCCGAACTGATTTCGGGAACCGGGGAGCAGTCGTGGATCTCACCCTTGCCACACGCGAGGTGGATGGTCGCGCCATCGTGGCGGTCGGCGGCGAGATCGACGTCTACACCGCACCCAAGCTGCGCGACTGCATCACCGAGCTCGTCGGTGCCGGCACCTACGACATCATCATCGACCTCGAGGCCGTCGAGTTCCTCGACTCCACCGGCCTCGGTGTGCTCGTCGGCGGCCTGAAGAAGGTCCGTGCCCACGACGGGTCGCTCGACCTGGTGTGCACCCAGGAGCGCCTGCTCAAGATCTTCCGCATCACCGGCCTCGCCAAGGTGTTCGTCATCCACGACTCAGTCGGCCTCGCCCCCGGCGCCTGAGCGCCGCGCCCACACCCCTCCGGATGTGTCCGGAGGGCTTTTCGCGTTCCAGTGCGAACACCCCGTGTGGCGTGGGTCACCCTTCGACGTGATCCGGATCACGTCTGCGTAGACTCCGGCGCGTTCTGACTCATTCACAGGAGGACTCGCTGATGACGGGGATCTTGCCCGCAGTCGTGAAGCCGGAGCTCGAAGGTGGGAACCTGGTCCTGGTCGTCGTCGTCGCCCTGATCGCGCTCGGCGCGCTCGGGATGGCCGCGATGTTCCGGTCGCAGGTGATGGCCGCCGGTGAGGGCACCGACAACATGAGGACCATCGCCCAGGCCGTGCAGGAAGGCGCCAACGCCTACCTGACCCGGCAGTTCCGCACTCTCGGGATCTTCGCCGCGGTGGCGTTCGTGGTCCTGTTCGCACTGCCCGCCGACGACGTCACGGTCAGGATCGGCCGCTCGGTCTTCTTCCTGGTCGGCGCCGCCTTCTCCGCCGCCATCGGCTACCTCGGCATGAGCCTCGCCGTCCGCGCCAACCTCCGCGTCGCGGCCGCCGCCGAGACCGAGGGTCGCGACCCCGCCATGACCATCGGCTTCCGCACCGGCGCGTTCGTCGGCATGGCGACCGTCGGCCTCGGCCTCCTCGGCGCCAGCGTCGTGGTGCTCCTCTACAAGGACGAGGCCCCGCACGTGCTCGAGGGCTTCGGCTTCGGCGCCGCCCTGCTCGCCATGTTCATGCGTGTCGGCGGCGGCATCTTCACCAAGGCGGCCGACGTCGGCGCCGACCTGGTGGGCAAGGTCGAGAACAACATCCCCGAGGACGACCCGCGCAACGCCGCGACCATCGCCGACAACGTCGGTGACAACGTCGGTGACTGCGCCGGCATGGCCGCCGACCTCTTCGAGTCGTACGCCGTCACGCTGGTCGCCGCGCTCATCCTCGGCGCCGCAGCGTTCGGCAACGACGGCCTGGTCTTCCCGCTGCTGATCCCCGCGATCGGCGCGCTGACCGCCGTGCTGGGTGTCTTCATCACCAAGCCGCGGGCCGGCGAGAACGGCCTCACCACCATCAACCGTGCGTTCTACATCTCCGCCGCCGTCGGCGCGCTCGCGTCGGTGGTCCTGTCCTACGTCTACCTCCCCGGCTCGTTCGCCGACTTCGAGAACGTCACCGGCGCCGACATCGCGCAGGCGAGCGGCGACCCCCGGCTGATCGCCAGCCTCGCCGTCGTCATCGGCATCGTCATGGCCGCGGGCATCCTCGCCCTCACCGGCTACTACACCGGCACCGAGTACCGCCCCGTCAAGGACGTCGGCAAGACCTCGCTCACCGGTCCCGCCACCGTGATCCTGTCCGGACTGAGCGTCGGCTTCGAGTCGGCGGTCTACACGACGCTGGTGATCGGCGCCGCGGTCTTCGGCGCCTTCCTGCTGGGCGGCGCGACCGTCACCGTCTCGCTCTTCGCCGTCGCGCTCGCCGGCTGCGGACTGCTGACCACCGTCGGCGTCATCGTCGCGATGGACACCTTCGGCCCGGTCTCCGACAACGCCCAGGGCATCGCCGAGATGTCGGGCGACGTCAGTGAGGAGGGTGCGCAGATCCTCACCGAGCTCGACGCGGTCGGCAACACCACCAAGGCGATCACGAAGGGCATCGCCATCGCCACGGCGGTGCTCGCCGCGACCGCCCTGTTCGGCTCCTACTCGACGTCGGTCGCCGACGCGGTCTTCGACGCCGGTGCGCTGAGCGACGACGACCAGACCGCGCTCAACTTCCTCGTCTACAACCCGGGCGTCCTGGTCGGCGTGCTCCTCGGCGCGGCGGTCGTGTTCCTCTTCTCCGGCCTGGCCATCAACGCCGTCGCCCGCGCCGCCGGCGCGGTCGTGTTCGAGGTGCGCCGCCAGTTCCGAGAGATCCCCGGGATCATGGAGGGCACCGGTCGTCCGGAGTACGGCAAGGTCGTCGACATCGTCACCCGCGACTCCCTCCGCGAGCTGATCACGCCGGGCATCCTGGCCGTGATGGCACCGGTCGCCGTCGGCTTCGGCCTCGGCGTGGCCGCGCTGGCGGGCTTCCTCGCCGGCGCGATCGGCACGGGCACGCTCATGGCGGTCTTCCTGGCCAACGCCGGTGGCGCCTGGGACAACGCCAAGAAGCTCGTCGAGGACGGCCACCACGGCGGCAAGGGCTCGGAGGCCCACGCCGCGACCGTCATCGGCGACACGGTGGGCGACCCCTTCAAGGACACCGCCGGCCCGGCCATCAACCCGCTCATCAAGGTGATGAACCTGGTGTCGCTGCTCATCGCCAGCGCCATCGTCTCGATGAGCGTCGGTGAGGACCAGAACGACGCCCTCCGCATCGTGATCGCCCTCGTCGCGGTCGCGATCATCACCGTGGCCGTGGTGATCTCCAAGCGGCGCGAGGTGGCCATCGCCGACGACGGCGACAACGCCGGCTCGTCGTCGTTCGCCCCGCACCACGCCTGACCCGCACCCTGCACGACGCGCGCCGCGGCCCGTCACTCCTCCGGGAGTGGCGGGCCGCGTCTGCGAGGCTGGTGCCATGCGCCCCGAGCTCGACGTCGCCGCCCCCCTACGCGAGGCACTGATCGCCGCGGACTTCACCTACGACCGGGTCGCGGAGGCGATCGGTGACGACGCCCACCGCGCCCTCGGGCGCAACGAGACGCTCCCCGCGCTGCGGCGTACGACGTCGGGCGCACCTCTCGACACGCTCGTGCGGCTGTTCCTGCTGCAGACCACGGTCACCCGCGACGAGGCCGACCGGGCGCTGCCCGGGCTCGTCGACCGGCTCTGCAACGCCGGGCTGCTCGAGCAGAGCGTCAGCGAGGTGGCCGCCCGGACCGACTGCCGGCCCTACGCCGCCACCGGAAACGGCGAGGACCGCGACCTGTGGGTCGTCTCCGACCTGACGCCGGGCCTCGACGGGGCGCCCGTCGCGGTGGGCCCCGACCACGTGCTCGGCATCTCGAGCGCGTCGACCAGCCTGGCGCAGCTCACCATGCGCGAGCCGGTCGGCAGCGCCCTCGACCTCGGCACCGGCTGCGGCGTGCAGGCCCTCCACCTGGCCGGCCACGCCACGCGCGTCGTCGCCACCGACGTCAACGCCCGCGCGCTCTGGATGACCCGGCTCAACGCCGCGCTCAACGAGGTCGAGGTCGACGTCCGCGACGGGTCGTTCTTCGAGCCGGTGGCCGGCGAGCGCTTCGACCTCATCGCCACCAACCCGCCCTTCGTGATCTCCCCGGCGACCGGCGAGCGGCTGGTCTACCGCGACTCGGGCCTCCCCGGCGACCGGGTCGTCGAGCACATCGTGCGCACCGGCCCCGAGCACCTCTCCGACGGCGGCTGGCTCCAGGTCCTCGCCAACTGGGCGATCCTTGACGGGCAGCCCTGGGACGAGCGGCTCGCCTCCTGGCTGCGCGACGACTGCGACGCGCTGGTCGTGCAGCGCGAGACGCTCGACCCGGCGTCGTACGTCGAGCTGTGGCTCAAGGACAGTGGTCACCACGGCGGTCCGCAGTACGCCGCCCGCTACGACACCTGGCTCTCGTGGCTGGAGGAGACGGGGATCGAGGGGGTCGGCTTCGGCTGGATCAACGTCCGACGAGGCGGGGGAGGGCGCCACGACCTCCAGGAGTGGCCCTACGACGTGGAGCAGCCCATCGGTCCGGCCGTCCGGGCCTGGGGCGAGGCCGTCACCGACCTGCGGGGGCTCTCCGACGACGACCTGCTGGCCACCACCCTGCGCGCCCGCGAGGACGTCCAGCAGGAGACGGTCGGTCGTCCGGGTGCGGAGGACCCCGAGGCGATCGTGCTGCGCCAGCAGCGGGGCTTCCGCCGTGCCCGCACCGCCGACACCGTCGAGGCGGCCTTCCTCGGCGCCTGCGACGGCGACCTCCCGGTCGGAGCGCTGCTGGGCGCCCTGGGGTCGCTCCTGCAGCGCGACGAGGCCGAGCTCCGGGCGACGTACCTCCCCGTGGTGCGCGAGCTCGTCGCCGAGGGCTTCCTCACGACCTGACCGGGCGGCCGTGTGCATCGCGGCCGACGGGGTACTGCCGGACCACGCCCGACCACCACGACGATGGAGGAGACACCTGATGGCCGAGTCACACGTCAGCGACGAGCTGTGGGAGGAGTTCCACGCCGTGGTCAACATGACCTCGCGTGAGCTCGCCGACTGGATGGTCGTCGAGGCGTCCGACGGCGGCACGGCGGTCGCGCCCGACAGCCCCGAGCTGGAGGTCGGTGAGCAAGTCGTCCAGATCCTCGGCAAGCGCCGCACCGACCTCACGCCCGACGACGTCGACACGATGCGCCACGTCGTCGAGCAGGTGCGCACCATCCGCGGCGACGAGCCCGAGCCGGAGGCCTACGACGACGACGTACGCCGCGTGCTGATGTCGTTCGGCCACGACCCGCTGAAGCCCTCCCAGGGCTGACGCGGGGCTCCCTCGGAGCCCGGTCCGGACCGGGCGAGTCGCCTCCAGGGGTGGCCATCTGCCGATGTGGCGCTACCGTTGCGGCGCCGAGCACATCTCGGCAGCAACAAGAGGGAGCAGAGAAGAAGTGGCAAAGCTCGTCATCGTCGAGTCCCCGGCCAAGGCCCGCACCATCGGCGGCTACCTCGGCCAGGACTACGTCGTCGAGTCCTCGATCGGACACATCCGCGACCTGCCGAACAACGCGGCGGACACGCCGGCGAAGATCAAGGACAAGCCGTGGGGGCGACTCGCGGTCGACGTCGACAACGGCTTCGAGCCCTACTACGTCGTGCCCCGCGACAAGAAGAGCCACATCTCCAAGCTGAAGAAGCTGGTCAAGGAGGCCGACGCCCTCTACCTCGCCACCGATGAGGACCGCGAGGGCGAGGCCATCGCGTGGCACCTCCTCGACGAGCTCAAGCCGCCCAAGGGCCTGCCCGTCCACCGCATGGTCTTCCACGAGATCACCAAGCCCGCGATCCTCGCTGCGGTCGAGAACCCCCGCGAGATCAACGACGACCTCGTCGAGGCCCAGGAGGCCCGCCGCATCCTCGACCGCCTCTACGGCTACGAGGTCTCGCCGGTGCTGTGGAAGAAGGTCATGTCCGGCCTCTCCGCCGGGCGCGTCCAGTCGGTGGCCACCCGCCTGGTCGTCGACCGCGAGCGCGAGCGGATGAAGTTCAAGGTCGCCTCCTACTGGGACCTCGACGCCACCTTCGACGCCGGCACCGGCCACGACCCGCGGATGTTCCCGGCGAAGCTCCACAGCATCGACGACGTCCGCGTCGCCCGCGGCTCCGACTTCGACAACACCGGCGTGCTCAAGGGCAAGGGGGAGCGGGTCCACCTCTCCCGCGCCGACGCCGAGGCGCTGGCCACCGGCCTGGGCGAGACGTCGTACGCCGTCCGCTCGGTGGAGTCCAAGCCCTACCGCCGCTCGCCGTACCCGCCGTTCCGCACCACCACCCTCCAGCAGGAGGCCTCGCGCAAGCTCGGGATGAGCGCCAGCGTCACCATGTCGGTGGCGCAGCGCCTCTACGAGAACGGCTTCATCACCTACATGCGAACGGACTCCACGACGCTGTCCGGCGCGGCCATCGGCGCCGCCCGCGACCAGGTCCGTGAGCTCTACGGTGCCGAGTACCTCCCGGACTCCCCGCGCACCTACGCCTCCAAGGTCAAGAACGCGCAGGAGGCGCACGAGGCGATCCGGCCCGCCGGTGACACCTTCCGCACGCCCGCCCAGACCGGGCTGTCCGGTGAGCAGTTCCGCCTCTACGAGCTCATCTGGATGCGCACCGTCGCCTCGCAGATGAAGGACGCCACCGGCAACTCGGTGACGATCCGCCTCGGCGGCGCCGCAGCGGACGGCCGCGACGTCGTCTTCAGCGCGAGCGGCCGCACGATCACCTTCCACGGCTTCCTGAAGGCCTACGTCGAGGACATCGACGACGCGTCCAAGCGCCGCGACGACGCCGAGACCCGCCTCCCCAACCTCGCCGAGGGTGCTCCGGTCTCGGTCGCGACGCTGACGCCCGAAGGCCACGAGACGAAGCCGCCGGCCCGCTACACCGAGGCCACGCTGATCAAGGAGCTCGAGGACCGCGAGATCGGCCGTCCGTCGACGTACGCCTCGATCATCGGCACGATCCTCAACCGCGGCTATGTCTACAAGAAGGGCACCGCGCTGGTGCCCGCGTGGCTGGCCTTCTCCGTCACGCGGCTGCTGGAGGAGCACTTCCCGCGCCAGGTGTCGTACGAGTTCACCGCCTCGATGGAGGACGTGCTCGACGAGATCGCCAACGGCCAGCGCGACCGCGCCACCGAGCTGGGGGAGTTCTACTACGGCGCCGGCGACGTGGTCGGCCTGAAGACGCTCGTGACCGACCTCGGTGAGATCGACGCCAAGGAGATGGCGACCTTCGCCATCGGCACGCCCGAGGACGGCATCAACCTCCGCGTCGGCCGCTACGGCCCGTACGTCGAGGGGCCGAACCCCGAGGGCGGCGACGGAGCGCCGGTGCGCGCCAACGTCCCCGACGACCTGCCGCCCGACGAGCTGACGGTGGCCAAGGCCAAGGAGCTGCTGGCCAACCCCGCCGGCGAGGAGCAGGTGATCGGCAACCACCCCGACACCGGTCTCCAGATCGTGGCCAAGAACGGTCGCTTCGGCCCCTACGTCACCGAGGTGCTGCCCGACGACGCCCCCAAGAGCGCCAAGCCGCGGACCGGCTCGCTGTTCAAGTCGATGACCGTCGACACCGTCAGCCTCGAGGACGCCGTCAAGCTCCTCGACCTGCCGCGGGTGGTGGGCGTCGACGAGGACGGCACGGAGATCACCGCGCAGAACGGGCGCTACGGGCCCTACCTCAAGAAGGGCACCGACTCGCGGAGCCTCACCTCCGAGGACCAGATCTTCGACATCACGCTCGACCAGGCGAAGGCGATCTACGCCCAGCCCAAGCAGCGCGGGCGCGGCGCGGCCACCCCGCCGCTCAAGGAGCTCGGCAACGACCCGGTCTCCGGGCAGCCGGTGGTCGTCAAGGCCGGCCGCTTCGGCGAGTACGTCACCGACGGCGAGTACAACGCCACGCTGCGCAAGGACGACACGGTCGAGTCGATCACCCTCGAGCGCGCGGCCGAGCTCCTCGCCGAGCGCCGTGAGCGCGGTCCGGCGAAGAAGGCGGCCAAGACGGGCGCGAAGAAGGCGCCGGCGAAGAAGACCGCGGCCAAGAAGACGGCTGCGAAGAAGACGGCCGCCAAGAAGACGACTGCCAAGAAGGCCGCGAAGAAGTCCTGACGGTCAGCGCAGGTTCGCCGCGACGACCGAGCCGAGCAGGAACGCCCAGCCGCCGGTGAGGCGGTAGGCGCCAGGTCGCGGGCGCAGCAGCCCGGTGAGGCCCCCGAAGAGCAGGAACAGGGGTACGCCGACCGGCGTGAGCAGGACGAGCCAAGCCCAGCCCCACCGCGTGGCCCGCCACGGTTCGATGCTGCCGATGAGGAGCAGCGTCGCGCACACGGTGCCGAGGCTGGCGAAGGCGAGCCAGCCGGGAGCACGGAAGCCGAGGATCGTCGTCCACGTGCCGCCGTAGGGGGCTTGCGTCCGGCCTGTGACCGTCACCTCGCGGCCGTTGGTGCGCAGCCAGTCGGCGACGTCGCCGACCACGACCTCGTCGCCCGGCCGCCGCACCTTGCGGGCCTCCCGCTCGCTGGACGCCTGGGTGACGGTGGTGGCGTACGCGATGCCGTGCTCGCGCCAGCGGATGGCGACCGGGCCGTAGCCGATGTTCCCCTCGGCAAGCTGCTCCGAGATCCGGACGTCGGTCACGTCACCTTCGCCGATCGCCTGCCGCAGGTGCGACACGTCGACCTCCCGCTCGCCGAGCAGGACGGCTGCGAGGCACGTCGCCGCGACCACGACGAGCAGCGACCACGCAGCGGCGCGGTCCCACCGGCCGACCGCTCGTCCGTCCGATGCCGGGCGCTCCTGCACCTGCGCTGTCATGCGTCCCCCTCGTTCCGCAGGAGCATAGGGGGCCGGAGCGGCTGCGGCGCAGCGTCCGGCGGAACGACTTTCATCCCTCCGTCGCTGTTTCGGACCGAGCCGGGCTGGATACGTTCGACGCATGCCCACCACAGCCCGCACCGCCGTGCTTGCCGCGCTCGCGGTCGTCGTCAGCCCGCTCCTGGTCGTCCAAGCCGGAGCGCCGGCCCATGCCGCCGTGAGCGTGTTCCCGGTGCCGACCAGCAACGCCGGGCTCGGACGGATCACCACCGCTCCCGACGGGACCATGTGGTTCGTCGAGGAGGACGCCAACAAGGTGGGCCGCATCACCCCCGCCGGCCAGGTCACCGAGTACGGCCTCGGCGCCACCACCACCGACGAGGCCTCGGTGATGGACCTCGACGTGGCGCCGGACGGCGCCGTGTGGGTCGTGTACGACTCGGGCTGGAACGCGGTGCGGCTGGACCCGGCGACGGGCAGCGCCACGAAGTACGGTCTGGGGTCCTACCCCTATGGCGGGGCGGTCCGCGTGGCCGGGGACGGGTCCGCCTGGATCACGATGAACTACGACGAGTCCGGGGTCATCCGCATCGTCCCGGGCCAGCCCTACAGCTGGACCGCCAATGCGCCCGAGTGCGAGGACGTCCTCGGCGAGGCCACCGACGGCAGCATGTGGTGCCAGGGCGCCGGCCTCGACACCCTCGTCAGGCTGGGTCCCGACGCCAACAGCGGTACGACGTACCCCCTGCCGAGCGACGCGTCGTACCCGAACGGCCTCGCCGCGGGGCCGACCGGCTCGATCTGGTTCACCCGGAGCTGGAGCGGCACCATGTTCACGAGCCCGTCCCACGGCTCGATCGGCTACCTCGACGCGGCCACGGGGGCCACGCAGATCTGGTCCACCGGCTCGCGCACCGCGCCCTCCGACCTGGTGATGGGGCCGGACCGGCAGATGTGGTTCACCAACCGCGGTGCGGCGCCGGGCATCGGGCACATCTCCGCCACGGGCGTGGGGGCGATCAGTTCCGTCGGCAGCTACGAGCCGACGTCGCTGACCTTCGGCCCGGACGGGGCGATCTGGTTCACCGACGCGAAGAACAACTCGATCGTGCGGGTCACCACCGACCAGCTCGCCACCACCAACATCGACCTCGGTGACGGCGTCACGATGGTCCCGCCGACCACCCCGGCCCCGCCCACGCCCCCGGCCCCGGCTGCGGCGGCCGTCGGCGCGCTCCCGAAGGTGAAGGGCGTGACGAAGGTGCGCAAGGGCGCGATCCGGGTGCCCGTGCTGTGCGGTCGCGACGTCGCGGGCTGCGCGGGCCGCCTCGGCCTCGAGACCGCCAAGGGCGGCAAGGCCCTCGCCCGCCAGAAGGCCTACACCGTGGCCTCCGGAAAGAAGGCCCGGGTGAAGGTGCGGCTGTCGAAGAAGGGCATGAGGCTGCTCCGCCCGGGCCGCGTCGTGAAGGTGCGCGTCGAGCTCACCGCACCCGGCTCCAGGAAGGTGCTGGTCCGACAGACCATCAAGGTCCGCCGCGGCTGACGCGGGCGTCCGGGGTGCGTGTCCCACCCCGCCCGTAGGGTGTGCTGCGTGAGCAGAGGGGTTTTTTCCGACCGTGGGCTCTTCGTCTGCTTCGAGGGTGGCGAGGGCGCCGGCAAGTCCACGCAGTCGCGCCTGCTCCACGACTGGCTCGTCGAGCAGCGCCGCACCGTCCTGCTCACCTTCGAGCCCGGCGACACCCCGGTCGGCAAGGAGCTGCGCCGGATCGTCCTCGACCCGGCGACCGGCGACCTGTCCGACCGCACGGAGGCCCTCCTCTACGCCGCCGACAAGGCCGAGCACGTCGACCACGTCGTGCTGCCCGCGCTCGCGCGCGACGAGGTGGTGATCACCGACCGCTACGTCGACTCGACCCTGGCCTACCAGGGAGCCGGCCGCACGCTGGCGGTCGCGGAGGTCGAGGCCGTCGCCCGCTGGGCGACCGGCGACCTGCGCCCGCACCTCACCGTCGTCCTCGACCTCGAGCCCGAGGCGGGGCTCGGTCGCTTCGACGAGCGCGACCGCATCGAGGGGCAGTCCTTGGAGTTCCACCAGCGGGTCCGGCAGGGCTTCCTCGACCTCGCCGACGGCGACCCCGACCACTACCTCGTCCTCGACGCCCGGGCGCCCATCGAGGAGCTCGCGGCCGCGATCCGGGCCCGGGTCGAGCCGCTGCTGGGGGCGCGATGACCGTCTGGGAGGACCTCGTCGGCCAGCAGTCCCTGATCGGCACCCTCCGCGACGCCGCGGCGGGGCACGGCATGACCCACGCGTGGCTGTTCACCGGTCCGCCCGGCTCGGGGCGCTCCAACGTCGCCCGGGCCTTCGCGGCCGCCCTGCAGTGCGAGACCGGCACCGGCTGCGGCACGTGCGAGGCCTGCCGGCTGGTGACGAGCGGGTCCCACCCCGACGTGACCGTCGTACGCTCCGAGACGACCGTGCTCTACGTCGACGACATGCGGTCCCTGGTCCAGGCGTCGGCGAAGTTCCCCGCGCTGGGTCGCTGGCAGATCATCCTCGTCGAGGACGCCGACCGGCTCGGCACCCCGGAGAACCCGCGCACCGGCAACGCCCTGCTCAAGGCGATCGAGGAGCCGACTCCGAAGACCGTGTGGCTGCTGTGCGCTCCCACGCGGGCCGACGTGCTGCCGACCATCGCGTCCCGCTCGCGCCACGTCACCCTCGCCACCCCGACCGCTCCGGAGGTCAGCGGCTTCCTCGTGCGGCAGGGCATCGACGCCACCATGGCGTCCTTCGCCGCGCGGGCCAGCCAGGGCCACATCGGCCGTGCGCGGGCGCTCTGCGTCGACGAGGACGCCCGGCGGCGGCGCCGCGAGGTCGTCTCCCTCCCGGCGCGGCTCACCTCCCTGGGTGCGGTGATGACGGCGGCGACCAACCTCGCCGAGATCGCCAAGGAGGAGACCGCGGCGATCACCGACGAGACCGAGCGGCGCGAGCTCGAGGGCCTGCAGTCGATGTTCGGCAGCGAGCGCAAGGACACCACCAGCCGGGCCTACCGCGCCGCGCTGGCGGCGCTGGAGAAGCTGCAGAAGCAGAAGGCCAGGCGTCGGGTGCTCGACGTCATCGACCGCTGCCTGATGGACCTCGTCTCGGTCTACCGCGATGCCATCGCGCTGGCCGTCGGGGCGCCCGGCGAGCTCGTCAACGAGGAGCTGCGCGGCGACGTCGAGGTGGTCGCCCGGGCCGCGTCGCCCGAGCAGCTGCTGCGCATGATCGACGAGATCTTCACCGCCCGCGAGCAGATGCTGGAGTTCAACGTGCCGCCCCAGCTGGCGCTGGAGTCGATGACCGTCGCGCTGCGCCTGCCGGGAGTGCGCGCGTGAGGCGGGTCCTCGCACTGGTGGCCGTGCTCGCCCTGGTGCTGACGGCTGCCGTCGCGGTCGGCGTGGCTCTCGGCGGCGACGGCACCGACGACGCGCCGCGCGTGCTGCCGACGCCCTCGCCGACCACCCCGCCGCCCGCCTCGGTCACCGAGGCGCCGAGGCCCGCCCTCGAGGAGTTCTACTCCCAGCGCATCGACTGGCAGCCCTGCGCGGGCGACGACGACCAGGACTGCGGCACGCTCACCGTGCCGATCGACTACTCCGAGCCGCGGGGCGAGACGATCGACCTCGCGCTGCTGCGGGTCCCCGCCTCCGGCGCGCGCGTCGGCTCGATGGTCGTCAACCCGGGCGGCCCGGGAGCCCCCGGGACGTCGTACGCCGCCGCCGCTGGGATGGTCTTCCGCAAGCCGCTCCTCGAGGCCTTCGACGTCGTCGGCTTCGACCCGCGCGGCACCGGCCGGTCGGCCCCCATCGAGTGCCTCAGCGACGAGGAGCTCGACGCCTACATCGCCGCGGACCCGACGCCCGACACCCCCGACGAGGTCGAGGACTACCAGGAGACCGTCCTGGGGTTCGGGGCGGCCTGCCTGGAGAGCTCCGGACCGCTGCTCGGTCACGTCACCACGATCGAGACCGCGCGTGACATGGACGTGCTCCGCTCCGCGCTCGGCGAGGAGGCCCTGACCTACCTCGGCGCCTCCTACGGCACCAAGCTCGGCGCGACCTACGCCGAGCTCTTCCCCGAGCGGGTGGGGCGTTTCGTGCTCGACGGGGCGGTCGACGTCTCGCTCGACCCCGAGACGATGTCGCTGGACCAGGCCGCCGGCTTCGAGACCGCGCTGCGCGCCTACGTGCAGAACTGCCTCGACTCGACCGACAACTGCTTCCTCGGCGATTCTGTCGACGAGGGCCTGGCGACGATCAGCGGCCTGCTGGAGTCCGTCGAGGACGAGCCGCTGCCCGCCGGTGACCGCGAGCTCGAGGTCGGCAACGCCTTCTACGGGATCGTCGCTCCGCTCTACAACCGCGACTACTGGTTCGTGCTGAGCACCGCCCTCGCGTCCGCGCTCGACGGCAAGGGCTCGGCGCTGATGGAGCTCTCCGACCTCTACTCCTCCCGCAACCGCGACGGGTCCTACAAGGACAACTCGATGGAGGCCATCTACGCGATCAACTGCCTCGACGACCCGAGGTCGATCGGGTTCGGCCGGGTTCCGTCGAAGTTCGCGGCCTTCGAGGAGGCCTCGCCCACCTTCGGCGAAGTCTTCGCCTGGGGCCTCACCGGGTGCCGCGGCATCGAGGTGACCTCGTCGGAGGAGCCGCTCGACATCCGGGGCGAGGGCGCTGCCCCGATCCTCGTCCTCGGCACCAGCCGCGACCCCGCGACGCCCATGAAGTGGGCCGAGGCGCTGGCCGCCCAGCTCGAGTCCGGCGTGCTGGTGGAGCGCGACGGCGACGGGCACACGGCCTACAACTCCGGCGACGAGTGCATCGACGAGGCCGTGGAGGACTACCTCGTCGAGGGCACCGTCCCCGACGACGGCACGACCTGCTGAGGGACCTTCGGCCCTACGTCGTCGTGAGCCCGCGGCCTAGCGTGGTCGCATGACGACCGTGGCCGCCCGGTGCCCCCTGCGCCCGGGCGACTTCTGCTCGCTGTGCGTGCCGGGCGCGACGGGTCCGCAGGACTGCCCCACGGTCGCGGAGGTCATGCGCGACCCCGACCTCCGCGACCGGCTCGCCGAGCTGCGGCGCGAGGCCGCGCTCAGCCCTCCAGGGCGGCGTCGAGGGTGATCGGCACGGCCGCGAGCGCCTTGCTGATCGGGCACCCGGCCTTCGCCTTGTCGGCAGCGTCCTTGAACGCCGCGTCGTCGAGACCGTCGACCTCGGCGCGCACCGTCAGCACGATGCCGGTGAGCTTGAAGCCGCCGGCCTCCTGGTCGGCGCCGAGCGTGACGTCGGCCTTCACGTCGAGGGCCTGCACCGTGCCGCCGGCCTCGGTGACCAGGTTCGACAGCGACATCGCGTAGCACGCGGAGTGCGCGGCGGCCACGAGCTCCTCGGGGCTGGTGGTGCCGTCGGCGTCGTCGGCCGCGCGCTTGGGGAAGTTGACGTCGAACGTCCCGGCCCCGGAGCTGGAGAGCTCGACCTGACCGGATCCGTCCTGGAGTCCGCCGTTCCAGGCAGTGCGTGCGGAGCGAGTGGGCATCGTGCCTCCTGAGGTGGGGTGGTGCGGTCGCTACCGAACCTAGCCGGTGCTCCCCACCCCGTGATTTCTGTCCGGGAGCACCGGCTCCGTATACTCGCCCGCGGTCCGTCGAGCACGCTCGAGGACCACGCCGCCTTAGCTCAGTCGGTAGAGCGAATCACTCGTAATGATTAGGTCGTCGGTTCGATTCCGACAGGCGGCTCCGACTCCCCCGGGGACCCGAGACCCCGGGGGAGTCTTCACGTACTCCGTGCGGAGTACGGCGAGGTGTCTGCCGTGGGGGGACGCGCCGGTCCCCGCCGGGTTGGAACCCTGCTCGTCATGACGACCGAGCTGCAAGCGCCCAGCCCCACGACTGGTGACACCGGGGCAAGGAGACCGCGCCCCAGGAGGGTGCTGCCCTGGCTCGTGCTGGCGGCATGGGTGGGGATGGTGGTCGGCGGCCTGTCCCTGGCCGGCAGGCTCGACTCGGTGACTCGCGACAACCAGGCCGACTACCTGCCGGCCAGCGCCCAGTCGACCGAGGTGCTCGCGGCGGAGGCCGGTCTGCCCAACGGTGGCGACGGTCTGCTCGTGGTCGTGTACGAACGGTCCGACGGCATCCGGCCGGGCGATCGGGCGGCCGCGGCGCGGCACTACACCGAGCTGGCGGAGCGCTTCGGCAACCGGCCGGTGACGGCTCCCGAGATCGCGGCGTCCAGTCGCGGGACGTCGCTCGTCCTCGCGCTGCCCCTGAACAGCCGGTGGGCCACCGACGAGGCCGAGGCCACCACGGTGGCGGATGCCCGCGAGGTGCTGGCGGACCGACCGGACGGTCTGGACGCGTACGTCACCGGCCCGTCAGCGATCGGGGCCGACATGGACGAGGTGTTCGACTCCGTCGACGCGACGTTGATGCTCGCCACCGCGGTGGTCGTGGCACTCCTGCTGATCCTGACGTACCGCAGTCCGTTGCTCTGGCTCGTCCCGCTCGTCGCGGTCGGGGTCGCGGCGGTCACGTCGATTGGCGCCGTGTACGCACTCACGCAGGTCTTCGACTTCACCATCACCAGCATGAGCTCGGCGCTGCTGATCGTGCTGGTGTTCGGTGCGGGCACCGACTACGCCCTGCTGCTGGTGTCCCGCTACCGCGAGGAGCTGCACCGACACGAGCGCCCGGCCGACGCCATGCTGGCGGCGCTGCGCGGCGCCGGGCCGGCCATCGCCGCTTCGGCCGGCACCGTGGCAGCAGGGTTGCTGTGCTTGTTGGCTGCGGACCTCAACAGCACCAGCGGTCTCGGCCCGGTGGGCGCCGCGGGCATCGGGGCCTCGTTGCTGGTCATGCTGACGTTCTTCCCGGCCCTGCTGGTGGTGCTCGGGCGCCGGATCTTCTGGCCGTTCGTGCCGCGGCTCGGGGCCGAGGCGCGTGCGTCAGGGTCTCGGTGGGCTCGGTTGGGCGAGCTCGTCGATCGACGGCGCGTCGTGAGCTGGGCGGTGCCGATGGTGGTCCTGGGTGCCCTGTCCCTCGGACTGGTCGGTGCCAGCGGGTCGCTTCCGCAGCTGGACCAGTTCGCCCGTGCCACACCCGACTCGGTGGTGGGAGCGAAGCTGATCGACGAGCGCTTCCCCGGCCAGGGCGGTCAGCCGGTCACCGTGATGAGCCGGCCGGACGTGAGCGCCGACGTCCTGGCGGCCGTCCGGAGCACGCCCGGGGTCGCCAGCGCCACGACGGGGCAGGCCAGCGAGGACTGGGTGGAGATCTCGGCGATCCCGGTCGACTCGCCGGAGAGCGCCGGCGAGACGGCGACGATCAAGCGGCTGCGGAGCGACCTGCAGGAGCTGGCCGGTGACGACGCGCTGGTCGGCGGGCCGAGTGCCGAGCTGCTGGACACGGACGAGACGAACGCGAGCGACCGCAACCGCGTGATCCCATTGATCCTGCTGGTGGTGCTCGTCATCCTCGGGTTGCTGCTGCGGGCCGTCGTGGCTCCGCTGGTGCTCGTGGCCACCGTCGTGGTGTCGTTCTTCGGAGCCCTCGGACTGTGCAACCTGGTGTTCGAGCGCGTGCTCGGCTTCACCGGCTGGGAGTCATCGGTGCTCCTGATCGGGTTCCTGTTCCTGGTCGCGCTCGGCGTCGACTACAACATCTTCCTGATGAGCCGGGTGCGTGAGGAAGCCGTGCGGCACGGGACCCTGGAGGGCACGAAGCGTGGCCTCGCGGTGACAGGTGGCGTGATCACCTCGGCCGGGATGGTGCTCGCGGCGACCTTCGCGGTGCTGGCCACGTTGCCCCTCGTCATGCTCATCCAGGTGGGGATACTGGTCGCCGTCGGTGTGTTCATCGACACCTTGCTGGTGCGCTCCGTCGTGGTGCCTGCGTTGACGATGTCGCTGGGTCCGCGGATCTGGTGGCCCAGCAAGCTCTGGCGCACGAGAGAGGAGCGGGTCGATGTCCCCGTGTGAGCGATGAGGGCGCTTCGCCCGCCGGTGGCCGACGGGCTGCTGGCGGCGGGGTCGTTCGTGCTGGGCGTCGGCGTCGCGTCCATGCTCGAGGTGGTCGACTTCGACGGCGAGCGGCGGGTGGACCTGTGGGCGATCGTGCTGCTGGGCGCGATGTCGGTGCCGCTGCTGGCTCGCCGTCGCCGGCCGATCCTCGTCGTCCTCCTCGTCCTCGCCATCTCGACGCCCTACCACCTCCTCGACTATCCCCACGAGGCCACGATGCCGGCCTCGCTCGTGGCGGCGTTCGCGGCTGCGCGCCACAGCGAACCGCACCGGAGGCCGATCGCCGCCCTCGTGGCGGTGGCCGCGGTGACGGTGCCCGTCCTCGCCGACGAGACATCGGGCGCGCTGAGCGATGCCCTCCTCGGCGTCGGCTGGCTCCTCATGGCCTTCTTCGCCGGGTTGGCGGTCCGCTTCCGGGAGAGCTGGAGAGGCGCTGTCGCCGCGCGGCTGGAGCAGGAGCGTGCCGACGAGGTCGAGCGTCGCGTCACCGAGGAGCGGGTCCTGATCGCCGCCGAGCTGCACGACGTCCTGGCCCACGGCCTGGCCGTCGCGAACGTCCAGGCGTCCGTCGCCGCGCACCTCATCGACCAGCTGCCGGACCGCGGGGACGCGTCCCTGAAGGAGCTGTCCACCACGCTGCACGACCTGTCGGACACGAGCCGGGCCACGCTGCACGAGCTGCGCGCCGTCCTGGACGTGCTGCACGGTGGTGACACCGAACCGACCGAGCCGGCGCCGCACCTCGGCGAGCTGCGGCGCCTGGTGGAGCTGGCGGAGGCCGCCCGTGTCCGCGTCGACCTGGAGACCACCGGGCTGCCGGACGAGCTGCCGTCGACGGTGTCGGTCGTGGCCTACCGGATCATCCAGGAGTCACTGACGAATGTCGTCCGGCACTCGGAGGCCGACCACGTCTGCGTCCGTCTCGCCCGGGACGGCGCCCGGCTGCTGGTCACGGTCGTGGACGGTGGGCCCGCACGCCCGGGCTCGATGGCGGCACCGGACGGCTTCGGGATCGCCGGGATGACGGGGCGAGCACGGGCCGTCGGTGGCGAGCTGCACGCCGGGCCGGTGACGTCGGGAGGGTTCGAGGTGCGGGCGAGCCTGCCGCTGCCCGAGACCTGGCAGGCTCCGACGTGATCCGGGTCCTGCTCGCCGACGACCAGACCCTGGTGCGCGGCGCCTTCGCGCTGCTGGTCGGCTCGGCTGACGACATGGAGGTCGTCGGGGAGGCCGGCACCGGCGACGAGGCGGTGACGCTGACCAGGGACCTGGGTCCGGACGTCGTGCTGATGGACATCAGGATGCCGGGCACCGACGGCATCGAAGCGACTCGCCAGATCGTCGCCGACGAGGCATCGCGCGGCAGCAAGGTCCTCATCCTGACGACGTTCGAGACGGACACCAACGTCCTGCGCGGGCTGCGCGCGGGGGCATGCGGCTTCCTGCCCAAGGACACCCGCCCGGACGTCCTGCTCGACGCCATCCGCACCGTCGCCGCCGGCGAGTCCTTGCTCTCGCCCGGCGCGACCAGGGCGGTCATCGCCCGCGCCTTGAGTCGCCCCGACGTCGCTGCGCCCGAACGGCTGGCCAGCCTGACCGAGCGCGAACGGGAGGTGCTCCGCCTGGTCGCCGCGGGCCTGAGCAACCAGGAGATCGCGGACGAGCTGGTCGTCAGCCCGCTGACCGCCAAGACCCACGTCGCGCGCATCCTCGCGAAGATGGGCGCCCGCGACCGGGTCCAGCTCGTGATCGCGGCGTACGAAGCCGGACTCGCCTGACGCGTCGCACGAGCGGGCAGCGCTCCCTCCCCGTACTCCGCACGGAGTACGGGGAGGTGTCTTCCCTGGGCGGACGATTCGCGGAGCGCGGGCTGCGAGCGTGGACCTACGAGCTGTCAGGCCCTCGCAACCAAGGAGCACAACGGACATGAGCCCGACCGAACACGACGCAGCACGACCGCTGATGGGGCGACGCGGCTTCGTCGCAGGCGCGGCCGCACTCGGCGCCGGCGTGGGATGGTCCGCGTCGGCACTCGCAGGACGCGGCAATGACCCGGTGGAGCCCGAGGGCTCCCTCACGGAGAGGGACATCTGGCTCCGTGACGAGGACCTGAGGTTCATCGGCACGGAGGAGACCTTCTCGACCCCCGAGCTGATGAGGCTGAACTCCCTCAACCAGGATCACATCGCCTTCCTCACCGAGATCGGTCTGGCTGACCTCGGCGAACGTCGCCTCCGCGACATGGACCAAGGGGGACTCGACGTCCAGATCCTCTCGGCGCACACGCCCTCGGTGCAGAACGTCCCCGGGCGGGAGGGCATCGACTTCGCCCGTCGTCTCAACCGGCAGCTGGTGGAAGGCCCGATGGCCGAGCACCCGGACCGCTTCCAGGCCTTCGCGACCCTTCCCCTGCAGAGCCCCGAGGCGGCGGCCGACGAGCTCGAACGGTGTGTTCGCGACGACGGGTTCCTGGGCGCGCTGACCAACGGGCACATCACCTCGAGGTACCTCGACCATCCCGACTTCGAGCCCGTCCTGGCGCGTGCGCAGGCCCTTGACGTCCCGATCTACCTGCATCCCGGGTACCCGTCCGACGCCGTCTACCGGACCTACTACGCGACGACCCGGCCGGAGTACACCAGGGAGTACCAGGACTACATCTTCAGCGGGTCCGGGCTCGGCTGGCACCAGGAGGTGCTGGTCCAGGCCGTGCGGATGATCACCTACGGGGTCTTCGACAGGTTCCCCCGGTTGAAGATCGTCATCGGCCACATGGGCGAAGGCCTGCCGTTCTACTACGAGCGGATCGCCAACGACATGGGGGAGCCGACCCAGAAGTCGCTCGAGAAGCCCGTCGAGCAGTACTTCCAGGACAACTTCTGGTTCACGACCAGCGCGTTCTTCCAGGACGACCTGCTCCACCTCCTGCTGAAGTACATCAGCGTCGACCGCGTCATGTTCGCGACGGACTATCCCTTCATCGACAGCATCAAGGAGGGGACCGACTGGTTCCGGGCAGTCGACCTGCCACGCGAGGACAAGGAGAAGATCGCGTTCCGCAACGCCGAGAAGCTGTTCGGCATCACGATCTGACAGGCTCCGGCTCGCCCGTCAGAGGTAGCGGTCGAACCATTCGAGGATCCGGTCGGGTTCCCGCTGGAAGTAGGCGTAGCCGTCCCATCGGCGCGTCGTCCCCTCGATCCAGAACAGGTCCTTCTCGTCGGTGGCGATGTTGTCGTGGATCGCCTGGACGTCGCTCGGATGCGTGTAGACGTCGTCGCGCACCTGGTAGAGCAGCGTCGGCACCCGCACGCTGCTCGCCCACGGGACCGGCGACATCTCGTCGATGTGGAAGCTCGTCCTGCGGAAGACGAGCTCATCGAGCTCCGGCATCCGTTCGACGGGGATCCCGAACCGCTCGAGGGCGCGTCCCATGGACACCCCGGCGGACAACGGCTGGGGGGTGACCATGCACCGCACGTCGTCGAACTCCGCGGGGGCGCGGGTCATGGCCTTCATCGTGGCGTTGGCGCCGACGCACCGGCTGAACAGGCCGATGCGCGCTCCGGCGAGGTCGGGCCTGCTCCGCGCGTAGCGCAACGACCCGATGACGTCGCGCGACTCGAAGTTCCCGACGGTGAAGACGCCGCCGTTGCCCGTGCCGCTCTGGCCGAAGTTCCGCAGGTCGTAGGCGAGCACGTGGTAGCCGGCGTCGTGGAGCAGCTTGTAGTCAGGCACGAAGTCGACCTCGAAGTCGTTGCCCGTCGCGGCGGCGATGGAGCGCCACGGCTCGAGGTGGGACGGCAGCCCGGCGCGGGTGAACCAACGCGGGTGGTTGGCGATGACCAACCGGTCCGAGCCCGGGGCAGGGATGAACCACCCCTCGAGCGGTACGCCGTCCTCGGACGGGAAGGTCACGTCCTCGTAGTCCAGACCTACCTCCGACGGTCGGTGGTGGATCGGGGCGCGGGGCCAGTCGACGAAGCTGTCGGCCATCTTCTGGAGCGTCTCGGTGACGCGTGGGTCATGTGTCGCAGTCATGGCATCGACCGTGCCGTCTGCGGGCGGACGCAACCAGACACACCCTGTACCTGTCACGGACCGTGATCGCCTCGCACACTGGAGTCGTGGACAAGGACGAGCTGGCAGGGTTCCTGCGGAGCAGGCGGGAGCGCATCACCCCCGCGGACGTGGGCCTGCCGGCCGGCACCCGGCGACGTACACCGGGACTGCGCCGGGAGGAGGTCGCCCAGCTGGCGTTCATCTCGACCGAGTACTACACCCGCCTCGAGCAGGGGCGTGCGCCGTGGCCGTCCCGGGAGGTGCTGGCCGGCCTCACGCGCGCCCTCCGGCTCGACGACGCCGAGCGGGACCACCTCCACCGGCTCGCCGGCTCGCCGGTGGCCGAGCGGCTGGGTCCGTCGCGCGAGGTGCGCGCGAGCGTCCTGGAGCTGATCGACCGCGTGCCCCACGCCGCCGCGCTCGTCACCTCGGCGACCTTCGAGGTGATTGCCTGGAACCCGCTCGCGGCAGCGCTGATGGAGGACTTCTCGGCGCTCGCGCGCCAGGAACGCAACCTGGCCCGTCGCCTGTTCTTGGGGCCGCACCGGCACGGCCAGCGGCTCTACGGTGTGTCCGACCTCGAGGAGTTCGGGCGCTACGCCGCGGCCAGGCTCCGCGTGGCCGTCGCGCGTTACCCGCACGACCCGGAGCTGGGCAGGCTCGTCGCCGAGCTGCAGCAGGGCAGCGAGGAGTTCGCCCGGCTCTGGGAGCTGCACGACGTCACGGCGCAACCGGCTCTCGTCAAGACGTTCGACCACCGCGTCGTGGGTCCCGTCACGGTCGCCTGTGACACCTTCGACATCACCGAGCAGGGCCAGCAGCTCGTCCTCTACACCGCCGAGCCCGGCTCGCCGGACGAGGCGTCGCTGCAGCTGCTGTCGGTCATCGGCACCCAGCGCATGGACGAGGCGCGCTGAGTCGTCGCAGGCTCGGGCAGACTGGCGGCCATGACAGTGCGGCCGGTCGACATGCCGGCGATCGACTTCGGCGAGGGCGCGCGCTGGTGGGCGTCGGGCCCGGTCCACGGCCCCGTCCAGGTCGACCTGATGGCCGGGCGGCTGCTCTCGGTCGGGCCCGCCGGGATCGCCGAGCTGCTCGCCCTCGACGTGCCGCTGGGCGCCGCGGCGCCGCGCGCGGGGGGAGGCCTGGCGCTGGTGGCGGGCACCGGCGTACGCCTCCTGGACGAGGACGGCGAGGCGGTCGTGATCGACACCGGGCTGGACCCGCGAGCGATGCGGGTCAACGATGCGTGCACCGACGTGACGGGACGGCTGTGGTTCGGCGTGATGGCGTACGACGCCGAGCCGGGCGCCGGCTCCCTGTGGTGCCTCGAGCCCGACCGGACCCTGACGCGCGTCCTGCAGGGGCTGACCATCCCCAACGGGCCGGTGATCGACCACGAGCGAGGATGGCTCTACCTCGCCGACAGCGACCGCGGCCTCATCCGTCGCGGCCCGGTCGACGTCGCCACCGGCGAGCTGGGCACCCTCGAGAGGTTCGCGCAGGTGCCGGACGCCAGTCCGGACGGGATGGCCCTGGACGACGAGGGCATGCTCTGGAGCGCGCTGTGGGGCGGTTCCCGGCTGCACGGCTACGACACCGACGGCTCGCTCGCCGCCGTCGTGCCGCTCCCGACGAGCCAGCCGACCAGCATCGCGTTCGACCCGGCCGGCGGACCGGCCCTGGTCACCACCGCACGGCACGGCCTGGCGCGCCCGGGTGACCTCGACGGCGCGTCCCTCTGGGTCAACCTCCAGCGGTCCGCTCCTGCGGCACCGCCCTACGCCGGGTGAGTCGCGGAGCTGTCGGTCCCTAGGCCCCCGGCCAGAGCGAGTGGTAGGCGTTGATCGCCGGCTGGCCGCCGAGGTGGGCGTAGAGCACGTGCGAGTCGCGGGGGATCTCGCGCGAGGTGACCAGGTCGACGAGGCCGGCGAGGGACTTCCCCTCGTAGACCGGGTCGGTGATCATCGCCTCGAGCCGGGCGCCGAGCGCCATCGCCTCCATCGTCGAGTCGACGGGGATCCCGTAGAGGTCGCCGGCCCAGCCCTCGAGCACGGTGACCTCGTCGTCGCGCAGGTCGCGGCCGAGCTTGATCAGCTCGGCGGTGTGGCGGGCGATCCGCCCGACCTGGTCGCGGGTCTTCTCCAGCGTCGCACTGGCGTCGATGCCGAGGACGCGTCGGCGTACGCCGGTGAGGTCCTCGAGGGCCGCGAAGCCGGCGATCATGCCGGCGTGCGTCGAGCCGGTGACGGTGCACACCACGATGGTGTCGAAGGTGACGCCGAGCGCCTTCTCCTGCTCGGCGACCTCGAAGGCCCAGTGGGCGAAGCCCAGGCCGCCGAGGCGGTGCTCGCTCGCCCCCGCCGGGATGGCGTACGGCGTGCCGCCGGCCTCCTCGACCTCGCGGATCGCCTCCTTCCACGAGTCGCGGATGCCGATGTCGAACCCGTGGGGGTCCAGGCGCGAGTCGGCGCCCATCATCCGGCTGAGCAGGATGTTGCCGACCTGCGTGTTCGTGGGGTCGTCCCACGGCACCCACTTCTCCTGCACCAGGCGGCACTTCAGCCCGAGGTGCGCGGCGACCGCGGCGACCTGGCGGGTGTGGTTGGACTGGTAGCCGCCGATGGAGACGAGCGTGTCGGCGCCGGAGGCGAGGACGTCCGGGACGATGTACTCCAGCTTGCGGACCTTGTTGCCCCCGAAGGCCAGGCCGCTGTTGACGTCCTCCCGCTTGGCCCAGACCTGCGCCCCACCGCCCTGGGCGGCGAGGTGCGCGGTGAGCCGCGCGAGGTGGTGGACGGGGGACGGGCCGAAGGTGAGCGGGTGGCGCTCGAACTGGTCGAGGATCATGCATGCAATATATCGCAGAGGCTAGCCCTCGGGCGACAGCTCGTGGAAGGTCCCGAAGGCGATGGCCGACGCGCCCTCGACGTCACCCGCGGCGCAGAGGCGGATCAGCTCCGCGTGCCGGGCGACGGAGTCGCGGCCGTCGATGGAGGCGAACCGCAGTCGCTCGGCACGGCGCAGCACCGGGGTGAACTGCTCCAGCACGGTGAGCAGGGACTGGTTGCCACACACGGCGACGGGCACCCCGTGCAGCTCGTCGTCGGCGGCGAGCGCGGCGTCCACGTCGCCGGCGAGGACCGCCTGCTCGAAGCGGCTGTTGGCCTCGCGCATCCGCTCGACGTCCTCGTCGGTGAGGCTGGGCACGGCCTCGCGGACCGCGAGCTCGTGCATCGCGGCCACCACGTCACGCGCCTCGCGGACCGCCCGCTCGCTGATCGTGCTCACCGTGGTCGACCGCCCGGGGCGAGCCACCACCAGCCCGGTCTGGCCGAGCCGCAGGAGCGCCTCGCGCACCGGCGTCCGGCTCACGCCCAGCCAGGTCGCGAGCTCGGCGTCACGGAGCTGCTCGCCGGGCTCGAAGGTGCCGTCGATGATGGCGTCGCGCAGCCGGCCGTACACGTCGTCGCGCAGGAGCCGTCGGTCGGGCGGGGGCGAGGCGGCGGGGATCGGCATGCGACGTATTGCACATCGCATGCCGACCGGCGTCAAAGCGCCGCGGTGCCGGCGTTCTCGGCAGCGCTGACGATCACCTCGGCGACGGCGTCGGCCTGGGTGGCGTACGCCGCGTGGCTGCCCGGCACGGTGGTGATGGTCGCGCCGGCCCGCTCCGCCATGTGGCGCAGCATGGCCTGGTCGAACGCCCTGTCCTCGGTCCCGAAGACCGCCCAGCTCGGCTTCTGCCGCCACGCGGCCTGGGAGACCGTCTGGCCGAAGACCGCCATGTTGATCGGCACCTGGCTGTCGCGCAGGAACGCGGCGTCGGCGTCGCTGGCGTCCGCGGCGAAGCCCTGCTGGAACGCCGCGTGGTTGTGGAAGCCGTAGCCGTCGTCCCCGACGTCGATCACGAAGTCGGGCGTCTCGGCGAAGCCCTCGTAGAGCTGGTTGGAGTCCTCGCCCGCGTCAGGGACGAGGGCTGCGACGTAGACCAGGCCGGCCACCTTGTCGTGGACGCCGGCCTCGGTGATGACCGTCCCGCCCCACGAGTGGCCGACCAGGATCGTCGGGCCGTCCTGCAGGTCGAGCACCCGGCGCGTGGCGGCGACGTCGTCCTCGAGAGACGTCAGCGGGTTCTGCACGATGCTCACGCGGAACCCGCGTTGCGTCAGCCGGTCGTGGACCCCCCGCCAGCCGGAGCCGTCGGCGAACGCGCCGTGGACGAGGACGACGTTGGTGATGCCTGCGGTGCTGGTCATGGGATCTCCTTGGGTCGGAATTGATATGCAATATATTGCAGCGGCGGACGGCGGGCGTCAAGGTATGTGGGCCGGGACGGATACTGGGGTCACCCGACCACCGCTCGCGCGAGAGTGAGGCACCGCATGACCGACGTCCTCGTCACCGGCGCCCGTGCCAAGACGGGCGCCCCGCTGACCGACCTGCTGGCGCAGGAGCCGGGCATCGTCGTCCGCGCCGGGACGCGGGACCCGTGTCTCCTGCGTGCGAGCACTGCGGCTGCCCGGCCGGTGCGCTTCGACTGGGACGACCCGACCACGTGGCCGGGCGCCGTGGACGGGGTGCATGGCGTCTTCGTGGTGCGCCCCGACCGCGCGGACGCGCCCGAGCTCGTCGCCGACCTCGTCGCGACGACCCCGGACTCGGCCAGGGTGGTCCTGCTGTCCGAGCTCGACCGCGGCTACTTCGGTCCGGACGACTGGGCGCCCCGCGTCGAGCGGGCCGTCCGTGAGGGAGGGCGGCCGTGGACGATCCTGCGCCCGGGGTGGTTCATGCAGGTCCTCGCCGACCCGCGCTTCTTCCTCGACGACCTCGTGCAGGAGGGCCGGCTGCCACTGGTGACCGCGGGCGCGGCCGTGTCCTGGATCGACAGCCGCGACATCGCCGCCGTGGCGGCGCGTGCCCTGCTCGAGGACGGGCACGCCGGCCGGGTCCACGAGCTCACCGGCCCCGAGGCGCTGACCCTCGTCGAGACCGCCGAGGTGCTCGGCTCGGTGCTGGGGCGCACCGTGCGACCCGTCGAGCTGACGATGGACGAGGCGCTCGCGGGGGTCGACGACGACTTCCAGCGCCGCAACGACGAGGGCGCCTACGACCGCATCCGGACGGGGATGTTCGGCACGCTCACCGACACGGTCGAGCAGGTGACGGGGCGCCCGCCGCGCACGCTGCGCGAGTTCGCCGCCGAGGTCCTCGCCCCCGCGGCCGCAGCGACCTGATCAGCCGCGTCTCGGGGCGCTGAGCGCCGCGTCGACCGCGGTGGGGGACAGCACCTCGTCCAGGGCGAGCTGCGCGCACCCGACCAGCCCGGCCCGCTCGCCGTGGGCCACCGGGACCACCTGCAGGTCGCGGCCCGCCAGGGCCGTCGTGCTGGCGAAGAGCCCCTCGCGCAGGCCGGCGGAGAACACGTCGAAGGCGCCGGCCATGTCGCCGCCGACGGCGACCACGCGCGGGTTCGTGACGATGACGATGGCGGCGAGGGCCTCGCCGACGTGGCGCCCCGACTCGCGTACGACGGCCCGCGCGCGGCCGTCGCCCCCGACGGCGCGGGTGACGAGGTCGCGGACGTGGTGCACCTCGTCGCTGCCGAGTGCCTCGACGAGGGCCCAGCCGCCGGCGACGGCCTCGAGGCAGCCCACGTCTCCGCACCGGCACGGCAGGCCGGCGGCCGCGGCGACCTTGACGTGCCCGAGCTGCCCCGCGGCGCCGCGGTGCCCGCGCACGATCCGGCCGTCGGCGACCAGTCCGAGCCCGATGCCGGTGGACGCCTTGAGGACGAGCGCGTCGTCGCGCTCGTCGAGGGTGGTGGGCGCGACGCGCAGCTGGGAGAGGGCCATGACGTTGCAGTCGGTGTCGATGAGCACCGGCGCGGAGGTCACCTGGCGCACGTAGGGAGCCAGCGGGACGCCGTCCCACCCGGCGAGTGCAGGCGAGTCGGCGCTCATCAGCCGCTCGGCGTCGACGACGCCCGCCAGGGAGATGCCGACGCCCCTCACGTCGTCGGGCGAGCGGCCGAGGGAGGCCAGCAGCTCGGCGAGGTGCCGGACCACGACCGGCATCACCTCGTGCGGGCCGGCCCCCACCTCCTGCTCGTGGCTCACCGAGGCGAGCTCGGAGCCGTCGAGGTCGTGGACGGCCACCTGCGAGCGGCTGCGGCCCAGCGCGACCGCCAGCACCACCCCAGCGCCGGCGTTGAGCACGAGCGTGCCGGCGGGGCGCCCGCCGGTGGCGGACTCCTGCTCGCCCCCGACGACCAGCCCCGCCCGCTCGAGGGTGGCGAGCCGGGCCGTGACGGCGGTCCGGGACAGGCCAGTGACACGCCCGAGCTCCCCACGCGTGGTCGCCCGCCCGGAGCGGATCAACGCGAGCAGCTCGCCCGCGCTGGTGGGCTGGGGCGGCGGGACGGGTGCGAGGGACATGGTGCCCAGATTGTGTCATCCCCTGAGATAAGTACAGAAGAAACCGAAGTTACGTTGCGAATGAACGGAATGGTCCGTAGCGTCCCGCTCCATGGTCTTCCCTTCGGCCGTCGAGCCCTGCGACTTCACCGTCTTCGGGGGCACGGGCGACCTCGCCCTGCGCAAGCTGCTCCCGGCCCTCTACCTCCGCGACCGCGACGGCCAGCTGCCCGACGGCTTCCGGGTGATCGGGGTGTCCCGGTCCGACGCCGACGACGAGGCGTACCGCGCGATGGTGCGCGACGCGCTCGTCCACCACGTCCGCGCGCAGGACCTCGACGACGACGTCGTCGACCGGCTGCTCGGCCGGTTGCACCACGTGGCGCTCGACATCGAGGACGTCGCGGACTGGCACCTCCTGCACGCCCGCCTCAAGGACGGTGCGGTCGGCGACGACGTCATCCGCGTCTTCTACCTCGCCGTCGCCCCCGGGCTGTTCGGCACCATCTGCGAGCACCTCGACGAGGTCGGCCTGGTGACCGAGCGCTCGCGGGTCGTCCTCGAGAAGCCCGTCGGCACCGACCTGGCCAGCGCCCGCGCCATCAACGAGGCCGTCGGCCGGGTCTTCGACGAGTCGAGCATCTTCCGCATCGACCACTACCTCGGCAAGGAGAGCGTCCAGAACCTGCTCGTCACCCGGTTCGCGAACACCTTCCTCGAGCCGCTGTGGAACAGCCGCTGGGTCGACCACGTCCAGATCACCGCCGCCGAGACGATCGGCGTGGGCGAGCGTGGGGCCTACTACGACCGGTCCGGCGCCCTGCGCGACATGGTCCAGAACCACCTGCTGCAGCTGCTGTGCCTCGTGGCGATGGAGCCTCCGACCTACGTCGACCGCGAGACCGTGCGCGACGAGAAGCTCAAGGTGCTGCAGGCGCTGCGCCCGATGACGCCCGAGCTCGTCGACCGCGACGTCGTCGCCGGCCAGTACGGCGTCGGGCTCTGCGACGGCGCACCCGCGCGGGCGTACGTCGACGAGGTGGGCGGCCCCTCCGACACCGAGACCTTCGTCGCGCTGCGCACCGAGGTGCAGAACTGGCGCTGGGCGGGCGTGCCGTTCTACCTGCGGACCGGCAAGCGGATGCCCGAGCGCGTCTCGGAGATCGTGGTGGTCTTCAAGGAGCCGCCGCACGCGATGTTCCCGAACAGCGAGGGACCCACCGAGCCCAACCGCCTGCACATCCGGGTCCAGCCCGACGAGGGGATGCGGCTGCACATGACGGCGAAGGAGCCCGGGCCCGGAGGGATCCGGTTGCACCCGGTGTCGCTCGACCTCAGCTACGCGGCGGCCTTCGGCGCCCGCTCGCCGGACGCCTACGAGCGCCTGCTCATGGACGTCGTCCGGGGCAACACGACGCTCTTCATGCGGCGCGACGAGGTCGAGGCCGCCTGGACCTGGGTCGCCCCGATCCTCGACCACTGGTCGCGCCCGACCCACCGACCCCGGCGCTACCCCGCCGGCACCGACGGACCCGCAGCCGCCACGACGCTCATGGAGCGCGACGGCCGATCCTGGCAGGAGACCGCATGAGCACCGTCCACCCCGTCCACCCCGTCGTCGCCGAGGTGACCGACCGCATCGCCCGGCGGAGCGCCCGCACGCGGGCGGCGTACCTCGAGCGCGTCGCGGCCGCCACCAGCGCCGGGCCGGCCCGGGGCCGCCTGGCCTGCGCCAACCTCGCCCACGGCTTCGCGGCCGCCGAGGGACCGGTGAAGGAGGGCCTGAAGTCCGGTCGCAAGCCCAACGTCGCGATCGTGTCGTCCTACAACGACATGCTCTCGGCGCACCAGCCGTTCCGGGACGTCCCGGAGGTCCTGAAGAAGGCCATCGTCCGGGCGGGTGGGCTCGCCCAGTTCGCCGGCGGGGTGCCGGCGATGTGCGACGGCATCACTCAGGGGCGCGCCGGGATGGAGCTCTCGCTGTTCAGCCGCGACCTCATCGCGATGTCGACGGCGGTGGCGCTCTCGCACGACATGTTCGACGCCGCGATGATGCTCGGCGTCTGCGACAAGATCGTGCCCGGGCTGCTGATCGGCGCGCTCTCGTTCGGCCACCTGCCGACCGTCTTCGTCCCGGCCGGCCCGATGCCGTCGGGGCTGCCCAACGGGGAGAAGGCCCGCGTGCGCCAGCTCTACGCCGAGGGCAAGGTCGGCCGCGAGGAGCTGCTGGAGGCGGAGGCGGCGTCCTACCACTCGGCGGGCACCTGCACGTTCTACGGCACCGCCAACAGCAACCAGATGCTGATGGAGGTGATGGGGCTGCACCTGCCGGACGCGACGTTCGCCAACCCGGGCACGCCCCTGCGTGAGGCACTGACGCGCGCCGCGGGGGAGCGGGCCGTCGCCATCACCGCAGCAGGCGGGGAGCCGACGCCGGTCGGCCGGCTGGTCGACGAGAAGGCGATCGTCAACGCCTGCGTCGCCCTGCTGGCCACCGGCGGCTCGACCAACCACACGATGCACCTCGTGGCGATCGCGTCCGCGGCCGGCATCACGCTGACGTGGGACGACCTGTCGGACCTGTCGGCGGCCGTGCCGCTGCTGACGCGGATCTACCCCAACGGCTCGGCCGACATCAACCACTTCGTCGCCGCCGGCGGCACGCCGTTCCTGGTGCACACGCTGCTCAAGCACGGCTACCTCCACGACGACGTGCTGACCGTCTCCGGCCGCGGGCTGTGGCGCCACACCAGCGAGGCCCGCCTCGACGGGGACCGCGTCACCTGGGAGGAGGGGCCGAAGGCCTCCCTCGACACCGCCGTCCTGCGGGGCGCCGACGACCCGTTCGCCGCGGACGGGGGCCTGCGGATGCTGTCCGGCCGGCTCGGTCGTGCCGTGGTGAAGACCTCGGCGGTCCGACCGGAGCACCGCGTCGTCACCGCCCCGGCCATGGTCTTCGACGACCAGGCCGACTTCCTCGCCGCCTTCGCCGAGGGCAGGCTCGACGGGCGCGACCTCGTCGCCGTGGTGCGCTACCAGGGGCCCGCGGCCAACGGCATGCCCGAGCTGCACAAGCTCATGCCGGTCCTGGGCGTGCTGCAGGACCGCGGGCAGCAGGTCGCGATCGTCACCGACGGCCGGATGTCCGGGGCGTCCGGCAAGGTCGCCGCCGCCATCCACGTCACCCCTGAGGCCGCGCTGGGGGGTCCGATCGCCCGCGTGCGCGACGGCGACCTGCTCACCGTCGACGCCGACGCGGGTGTCCTGGAGGTCGCGCTGTCCGACGCCGACCTGGACCGCCGCGAGACGACCGGCCGCGCCCCGCACGACGTGGAGTGGGCGGGCACCGGGCGCGAGCTGTTCTCCGGCTTCCGCGCCATCGTCGGCACCGCCGAGACCGGTGCGAGCGTCATCCGTCCCCTGCCCGCCCCCTCGGAGGAGGCTCCCCTTGCCCAGCACGTCTGACCAGCGGCCCGCCTCGGTCCTGTCCCTCGCGCCGGTCGTCCCCGTGGTCGTCCTCGACGACGTCGCGCACGCCGTCCCGGTCGCCCGGGCGCTCGTCGCCGGCGGCCTGCCGGTGATCGAGCTGACGCTGCGCACGCCGGTGGCGCTCGAGGCGCTCGCGGCGATCGCCGCCGAGGTCCCGGAGATCACCGTCGGGGCGGGCACCGTGCTGACCCCGGTCCAGGTCGACCAGGCCGTGGGGGCCGGGGCCCAGTTCCTCGTCTCCCCGGGGGCGACCCCGTCGCTGCTGGGAGCGATGGGCGCCTCGGGCGTGCCGTTCCTGCCCGGCACGGCGACGGTGTCGGAGGTGATGGCGGTCCTCGAGGCCGGCGTGACGGAGATGAAGTTCTTCCCCGCCGAGGCGTCCGGCGGGGCGGCGTACCTGCGGTCGATCGCCTCGCCCGTCCCGGCCGCCCGGTTCTGCCCCACCGGCGGCATCACTGCCGCCACCGCGGCGTCGTACCTCGCCCTGCCCAACGTGGGCTGCGTCGGTGGGTCGTGGCTGACCCCTTCCGACGCCCTCGCCGCCCAGGACTGGGACCGCGTGACGACGCTCGCCCGGGAGGGGGCCGCGCTCGGCACCTAGGATGCGCCGCATGGGGAACGGCAGCCGACGAGGAGGGCGCTCCCCGAGCATGGCGCAGGTCGCCGAACGGGCCGGTGTCTCGCACCAGACCGTCTCGCGCGTGCTCAACGACGCCTCGCTGGTCAAGGAGGAGACGCGGCTGCGCGTGCTCGCCGCCATCGAGGAGCTCGGCTACCGCCGCAACTACGCCGCGCGCATCCTGGCCACCAACCGCTCGCACCGCATCGGGATGGTCACCGCCCACCTCGGGCTGCACGGCCCGAGCATGATCGCGCTGGGCGTGCAGGAGGCCGGGTACGCCGCCGGGTACGACGTCTCGCTCATCGGTGTGCCGGAGTTCTCGGCCGAGCTCCTCGACCACGCCGTCGACCGGCTCTCCGACCAGGCCGTCGAGGCGATCGTCGTGGCGGTCGCCCACCGGGAGGCCGCGGAGCTCACCCGGTCACTCCAGCTCCCCGTCCCGATCGTCACCGTCCAGGGCGTCGCGGCGGGCACCCCGCTCTCGGCGAGCATCGACCAGGAGGCCGGCGCGGTGCTGGCCGTCGGCCACCTCCTCGACCTGGGGCACCGCCACGTCGCCCACCTCGCCGGTCCCTCCGACTGGGTGGAGGCCGAGCAGCGGCGGGCCGGCTGGCGCCGCGCCCACGAGGAGCGGGGGCTGCTGCCGGGGCCGGAGCTGACCGGCGACTGGTCTCCCGCGAGCGGCCACCGGGCGGGACTCCTGATCGCCGAGGACCCGGACGTCACCGCGGTCTTCGCCGGCAACGACTCGATGGCGCTCGGCCTGCTCAACGCCCTGCACGAGCGCGGCCGGCGGGTGCCCGAGGACGTCAGCGTCGTGGGGTTCGACGACCTGCCCGAGGCGGCGTACTTCTGGCCGCCGCTGACCACGGTCGCGCAGGACTTCGCCGAGCTGGGCCGGCGCGCGCTCGCGGTGGCGCTGGCCGCCGTGCGCGGCGAGGACGACGCCGTCCGCGACCCGATCGCGCCGACCCTCACGGTGCGGCGGTCCACTGCCCGCCCCGGGTGAACGTTCACATCTGAGTCCCCCAAATGGGTCAGAGCCCTTGACGGGACCAAATGTTAGCGCTCACACTCATCGCACGTGACGCCAGTCACACGGGCGGCCCCGCCCCATCGATGTGGAGGAAAGACAGTGGTGAAGAAGACCCTGGTCGCCGCGACGGCGATCACGTTGAGCACCTTCGCTCTCACCAGCTGCGGGAGCAGCGACGCGAGCTCTGACTCGGCCAGCGACGACGGCACCATCACCATGGGGTTCGCCCAGGTCGGGGCCGAGAGCGGCTGGCGCACCGCGAACACCAAGTCCATCCAGGACACCGCGAAGCAGGAGGGCATCGAGCTCAAGTTCACCGACGCCCAGGGCAAGCAGGAGAACCAGATCGCCGCGATCCGGTCCTACATCCAGCAGAAGGTCGACATCATCGCCTTCAGCCCCGTCGTCGAGACCGGCTTCGACGCCGTGCTGCAGGAGGCCAAGGCCGCCGGCATCCCGGTGATCCTCACCGACCGGGCGGTCGACGTCGAGGACACCTCCCTCTACGAGACCTTCCTCGGCTCTGACTTCGTCCTCGAGGGGGAGAAGGCCGGCGAATGGCTGGTCGAGAACGCGAAGGACGCCGACGTCGACGGCGACGGCACGGTCAACGTCGTCCAGCTCGAGGGCACCACCGGCGCGGCCCCGGCCATCGACCGGGCCGAGGGCTTCGCCGAGAAGATCGCCGCCGACGACTCGATCGAGGTCACCGCGTCCCAGACCGGCGACTTCACCCGTGACGGCGGCAAGCAGGTGATGGAGTCCTTCCTGCAGTCCGACGACAGCATCGACGTGGTCTTCGCCCACAACGACGACATGGGCCTCGGCGCCATCGAGGCGATCGAGGCGGCCGGCCTCGAGCCCGGCAAGGACATCAAGATCATCACGATCGACGCGGTCAAGGACGGCATGCAGGCCCTCGCCGACGGCAAGATCAACTTCATCGTCGAGTGCAACCCGCTGCTCGGTCCCCAGCTGATGGACCTGGCCCAGAAGGTCCTCGACGGCGAGGAGGTCCCCGAGCGCGTGGTCACCGAGGAGGGCACCTTCACGCAGGAGCAGGCCAAGGAAGTCCTGCCGGACCGGCAGTACTGACCCGCCCGACCAGCAGCGCGGCCCGCGCCACCCGCGGGCCGCGCCGCGCGCCCGACGCCGACCCGAGGCAGGGAGGAACGAGATGACCCAGATGAGGACGCCGGCCAGACCCACGCCCGTGCCCACGCCGGACCGGCCGCCGGTGATCGAGATGCGCGACATCTCCATCACCTTCGGTGCCGTCTGCGCGCTCGACGGGGTGTCCGTGCGGCTCTTCCCGGGCGAGGTGCACGCCCTGATGGGCGAGAACGGCGCCGGCAAGTCGACCCTCATCAAGGCCCTCACCGGCGTGTACGGCATCGACGCGGGCGTCGTCACGATCGAGGGCGAGCAGCACGAGTTCTCCAGCCCGGCAGCCGCCCAGGCCGCCGGCATCAGCACGGTCTACCAGGAGGTCAACCTGGTGCCGAACCTGACCGTCGCGGAGAACATGCTGCTCGGCCGCGAGCCGCGCCGCTTCGGGTCGATCGACGTGCGGGAGATGAACCGCCGGGCCCGCCGCACGCTGCTCCACCTCGGCATCGACGTCGACCCCCGCACGGTCCTCGACGAGCACCCGATCGCCGTGCAGCAGCTCGTGGCGATCGCCCGTGCGGTCGACGTCGAGGCCAAGGTGCTGATCCTCGACGAGCCGACCTCGAGCCTCGACGCCGACGAGGTGGAGAAGCTCTTCGCCGTCATGCGCCGTCTGCGCGAGGAGGGGGTCGCGATCGTCTTCGTCTCCCACTTCCTCGACCAGGTCTACGAGATCGCGGACCGGATGACGATCCTGCGCAACGGCCGCCTCGTCGAGGAGCGGATGGTCGCCGACACCACGCAGCTCGAGCTCGTGCGCCTGATGATCGGCCGCGAGCTCGAGGTGCTCGACCGGCTCGACCGCGCCGCCCCGCAGACCGCCGGCGAGTCCGGCACCCCGGTGCTCACCGCGGTCGGGCTGGGCCGCAAGAACACCCTCGAGGCGACCGACCTCGCACTGTTCGAGGGCGAGGTCGTCGGGATCGCCGGCCTGCTCGGCTCCGGCCGCACCGAGCTGGCCCGGCTGCTCTTCGGCGCCGACACCGCCGACACCGGCGAGCTGACGGTCCGCTCCGAGCGGCGCCGCCTGCGCAGCCCCCGGCACGCCATCGACCGGCGGATCGCCTTCTCGAGCGAGGACCGCAAGGCCGAGGGCGTGGTCGGCGACCTGACCGTGGCCGACAACATGCTGCTCGCGCTGCAGGCCTCGCGCGGCTGGCTCCGGCCCATCCCGCAGGCCGCCCGCACGCGGCTGGTCCGGGACTACATCGAGGCGCTCGACATCCGCCCGGCGGACCCGATGGCCCTGATGCGCCACCTGTCCGGGGGCAACCAGCAGAAGGTCCTGCTCGCCCGCTGGTTGATCACCGACCCCGAGATCCTGATCCTCGACGAGCCCACCCGCGGCATCGACATCGGCGCGAAGGCCCAGATCCAGGCCAAGGTCGCCGAGCTCGCCGCGCAGGGGATGTCCGTCGTCTTCATCTCCGCCGAGCTGGAGGAGGTCCTGCGGCTCAGCGACCGGCTCGTGGTGATGCGCGACCGCCGCAAGATCCACGAGCAGGTCAACGACGAGGTCAGCGTCCGCGACGTCCTCGAGGTCATCGCGGGCGAGGCCCGCGCCGAGGAGGAGCCCGATGCCTGACACACCCACCCTCGCCCAGCGGGTCCTGCGCCACCAGCTGCTGTGGCCGGTGCTCGCGCTGGTCGTGCTGCTGCTGGTCAACGTCGTCGCCAAGCCGGCCTTCCTCGACGTACGCATGCAGGACGGCCACCTCTACGGCAACCTCGTCGACATCGTCCGCAACAGCGCGCCGGTGATGCTGGTCGCGCTCGGCATGACGCTGGTCATCGCGACCCGCGGCATCGACCTCTCCGTCGGCGCGATCGCCGCCATCGCCGCGGCGGTCGCCTGCACCCGGATCATCGGTGCCGGCGACGAGGGCGCGCTCAGCACCGCCGTGATGGCGACGACGTACGCCGTCGTGGTCTGCGTGGTGCTAGGTGCCTGGAACGGCCTGCTGGTCTCGGTCCTCGGCATCCAGCCGATCATCGCGACGCTGATCCTGATGGTGGCCGGACGCGGCATCTCGATGGCCGTCACCGACGGCCAGATCACGACCGTCAACAACCCCTGGTTCAGCGACCTCGCCTCGGGGTTCGTGCTGACGCTGCCGCTGGCGTTCCTGATCGCCGTCGGCATGGTGCTGCTCACCGCGCTGCTCACCCGGCGCACGGCGCTGGGCATGCTCATCGAGGCCGTCGGCATCAACCCCGAGGCCAGCCGGCTCGCCGGCGTGCGCGCCCGCACGATCATCTGGACCGTCTACGCCTTCTCCGGCCTGTGCGCGGGCCTCGCCGGCCTGGTGATCGCCGCCAACACCAACTCGGTCAACGCCAACAGCCTGGGCCTGTGGATCGAGCTCGACGCGATCCTCGCCGTGGTCATCGGCGGCACCTCGCTGATGGGCGGGCGCTTCTCCCTGGCCGGCACCGTCGTCGGGGCGCTCTTCATCGCCACCCTGACCCGCACCATCCCGAACATCGGGATCCCCTCGGAGGTCAACTACCTCTTCAAGGCCGTCGTGGTGATCGCGGTGTGCCTCCTCCAGTCGCCGAAGGCCCGCGCCCTGCTGCGCGTGCGGAGGCCCGGCGCCCCGACCCTCGCGAACGGAGCCCCAGCATGAGCGCCGTCACCGTCCCCACCGCCTCGGCCTGGGACCGGGTGCGGACCTACCGACCCCCCGACCGCTACCTGCCGATCATCGCGACGGCGGCGCTGTTCGTCGGCCTGTTCGGCGTCGGCGGGATGCGCTACGACGGCCTCACCGACCCGCAGGTCCTGCTGTCCCTGCTCATCGACAACGCGTTCCTGGTCGTGCTGGGCGTCGGGATGACCTTCGTCATCCTCACCGGCGGCATCGACCTGTCGGTCGGCTCGGTCGTCGCGCTCTCGACGATGATCGCGGCGAAGACGCTCGACCTCGGCTGGTCGCCCTGGCTCTCGATGGTCACGGTGCTGGCCACCGGCACGCTGCTCGGCCTGCTGATGGGGCTGCTGATCCACTACTTCGACATCCAGCCCTTCATCGCGACGCTGGCCGGGTTGTTCCTGGCCCGCGGCCTCACCTACCTGATCAGCGTCGAGTCGATCTCGATCAAGGACCCCACGTTCACCGAGCTGGCGTTCCGGACGGTCTGGATCGGTGACTACTACGTCCGCTGGACCGCCCTCGTCGCGCTGGCCACCGTCGTGGTCGCCGCCTACGTCCTGGCCCGCACCCGGTTCGGGCGGACGGTCTACGCCATCGGCGGCAACGAGGCGTCCGCGATGCTGATGGGCCTGCGGGTCGCCGCGACCAAGGTCGGCGTCTACGTCATCAGCGGCTTCTGCGCCGCGCTGGCGGGCCTGCTCTTCTCGCTCTACATCCTCTCAGGCAACAGCCTCCACGCGATCGGGATGGAGCTCGACGCCATCGCGGCCGTCGTCATCGGCGGCACCCTGCTCACCGGTGGGCGCGGCTACGTCCTCGGCTCGCTGCTCGGCGTGCTGGTGCTCGGCATCATCAAGACCCTCATCTCCTTCGACGGGACCCTCAGCTCGTACTGGATCCGGATCATCACGGGCGTGCTGCTCCTCGGCTTCGTCGTGGTGCAGCGCTTCGCGACCAGGCGCCGGGCATGAGCGAGGTCCGGCGTACGCCGGTGATGGCCGACGTGGCGCGGCTCGCCGGGGTCTCCCACCAGACCGTGTCCCGGGTCATCAACGGCCAGGACAACCTGCGGCCCGCGACCCGGGAGAAGGTCGAGGAGGCCATCCGCCAGCTGGGCTACCGCCCCAACACCGCCGCCCGCGCGCTGGTCACCCGCAAGTCCGCGACCATCGGCGTGATCGGCTCCAAGAGCGGCTACTGGGGTCCGTCGACGGTGCACCGGACCATCCAGGCGGCCGGTCGCGACGCGGGCTACTTCGTCAGCTCGGTCAACCTCCAGAGCATGACCCGCGACGAGCTCGTCGACGCGATCGACCACCTGCGCCACCAGGGTGTCGAGGCCATCGTGCTCATCCACGCCACCGATGCCGCCGTCGAGGTGGCCCGCGGGCAGGAGCAGTGGGGCGTGCCGGTGGTCGTCGTCGAGGGTGATCCCGCCAAGGCGCGGTGGACCGTCGGCGTCGACCAGGTGGCCGGCGCAGAGGCGGCGACCCGCCACCTCGTCGAGCTCGGGCACACCGACATCGTCCACCTGGCCGGCCCGCAGGAGTGGACCGAGGCCCGCGCCCGGCTGCAGGGGTGGCAGGACGCGATGTACGCCGCCGGGCTGCGGCCCTCGCAGCACGTCACCGGCGACTGGTCGGCCGCGAGCGGCTTCGAGCTCGGCCGCGACATCGCGCGCCGGGAGGACGTCACCGCCGTGTTCTGCGCCAACGACCAGATGGCGCTCGGCCTGCTGCGCGCGCTGAGCGAGGCCGGGCGCGCCGTGCCGGGCGGGCCCGGCGGCGTCAGCGTCGTCGGGTTCGACGACATCCCGGAGGCGGCGTACCTCGTCCCGCCCCTCACCACCGTGCGGCAGGACTTCGAGGCCGTCGGCCGGCGCGCCATCGAGATCCTGCGCGCTGCCCTCGCCGGGGACCCCGGACCCGAGCGACTCATCAAGCCCGAGCTGGTCGTGCGCGCCAGCACCGAGAGGACCTCCTGACCCATGAGTGACCAGTACGTCGTCGGCGTGGACTACGGCACGCTCTCGGGTCGCGCCGTGGTGGTGCGCGTCTCCGACGGCGCCGAGCTCGGAACCGCCGTGCACCCCTACCCGCACGCGGTGCTCGAGCGCGCGCTGCCTGCCGAGCTCGCGGGCTCGGAGCGACCGCTGCCGCCGGAGTGGGCGCTGCAGGTGCCGGAGGACTACCGCGAGGTGCTCCGGGTCGCCGTCCCGGCGGCGGTCGCGGCCGCGGGGGTCGACCCGGCGGACGTGATCGGGATCGCCACCGACTTCACCGCCTGCACCATGGTGCCGACGCTCGCCGACGGCACCCCGCTCAACGAGGTCGACGGTCTCGCCGACCGCCCGCACGCCTACGTGAAGCTGTGGAAGCACCACGCCGCCCAGGGCCAGGCCGACCGCATCAACGAGCTCGCCCGCGTCCGCGAGGAGGCGTGGCTGCCGCGCTACGGAGGCCTGATCTCCTCGGAGTGGGAGTTCGCCAAGGGCCTCCAGCTGTTCGAGGAGGACCCCGCCCTCTACGACCGGATGGAGCACTGGGTCGAGGCGGCCGACTGGATCGTGTGGCAGCTGTGCGGCACCTACGTCCGCAACGCCTGCACCGCCGGCTACAAGGGGATCTACCAGAGGTTCGACGGCCGGGAGGGGACCTACCCGTCGCCGGAGTTCCTCACGGCGCTGTCTCCGGGCTTCGGCGACTTCGTCACCGACAAGCTCGAGCACCGCATCGGCGCGCTGGGCGACCGGGCCGGCACGCTGACGGCGCAGGCCGCGGCATGGACCGGGCTGCCCGAGGGCATCGCCGTGGCCGTCGGCAACGTCGATGCGCACGTCACCGCCCCCGCGGCGCAGGCGGTCGGGTCGGGTCAGATGGTCGCGATCATGGGCACGTCCACGTGCCACGTGATGAACGCCGAGGTGCTCCGCGAGGTGCCCGGGATGTGCGGCGTGGTCGACGGCGGCATCGTCGAGGGGCTCTGGGGCTACGAGGCCGGACAGAGCGGTGTCGGCGACATCTTCGGCTGGTTCGTCGAGCACGGTGTCCCGGCCTACGTCGCGGAGGCGGCGGCCCGGAACGGCGAGTCGGTGCACGAGCACCTGACCCGCCTCGCCTCGGCCCAGGAGGTCGGCGAGCACGGGCTGGTCGTCCTCGACTGGCACTCCGGCAACCGCTCGGTGCTCGTCGACCACGAGCTCTCCGGCCTGGTCGTCGGGCAGACCCTCGCCACCCGCGCCGAGGACGTCTACCGCGCGCTGCTCGAGGCCACCGCGTTCGGCACCCGCGTCATCGTCGAGACGTTCCGCGACAGCGGGGTGCCGGTGGAGGAGTTCATCGTCGCCGGCGGGCTGGCGCGCAACGCGCTGCTCATGCAGGTCTACGCCGACGTCACCCGGCTGCCGCTCTCGATCATCGACTCCGAGCAGGGCCCGGCGCTCGGCTCGGCGATCCACGCGGCGGTCGCCGCCGGCGCCTACGACGACGTACCCGCTGCCGCCAAGCAGATGGGCAAGGTGCGCCGCCACGTCTACCTCCCCGACGACGCGCGCGCGGCGGCGTACGACGCGCTGTTCGAGCAGTACCTCGCCCTGCACGACCACTTCGGTCGCGCCACCACGACCATGCGGCGGCTCAAGGCGATCCGGCGTGACGCCGTCTCCCGCCGGTCCCACAACGCCACAGCAGAAGGAAGTGCCTCATGAGCATGACGTCCGCGCCCGCCCCCGAGGTCTGGTTCCTCACCGGGAGCCAGGGGCTCTACGGCCCGGAGACCCTGGACCAGGTCGCGACGCAGTCGCAGGCCATCGCCGAGCGGCTCGGCGTGGTCGGGGACCTCCCGGTGAAGGTGGTCTGGAAGCCGGTGCTGCTCGACGCGGCGTCGATCCACCGGCAGATGCTCGACGCCAACTCCGACCCGGGCTGCGTGGGCGTGATCGCGTGGATGCACACGTTCTCGCCGGCGAAGATGTGGATCGCCGGCCTCGACGCGCTGCGCAAGCCGCTGCTCCACCTGCACACCCAGGCCGGCATGGAGCTGCCGTGGTCGACCATCGACATGGACTTCATGAACCTCAACCAGGCCGCCCACGGCGACCGGGAGTTCGGCTACATCCAGTCCCGCCTCGGCGTTGCCCGCAAGACCGTCGCCGGCCACGTGAACTCCCCGGTGGTCGGCCAGCGCGTCGCCCTGTGGGCCCGCGCGGCGCTCGGCCGCCACGAGCTCGCGCACCTCAAGCTCGCGCGCTTCGGCGACAACATGCGCGACGTCGCGGTCACCGAGGGCGACAAGGTCGAGGCGCAGCTGCGCTTCGGCGTCTCGGTCAACACCTACGGCGTCAACGACCTGGTGGCGCTGGTCGACGAGGTGGCCGACGCCGACGTCGACAAGCTGGTCCAGGAGTACGTCGACACCTACGCCGTCGCACCCGAGCTGCTGCCCGGTGCCGATCGCGCCGACTCGCTGCGCCAGGGCGCCCGGATCGAGCTGGGCCTGCGGCAGTTCCTCACCGCCGGCGGCTTCGGCGCCTTCACCACGAACTTCGAGGACCTCGGCGGACTGCGCCAGCTGCCCGGGCTGGCCGTGCAGCGGCTCATGGCCGACAGCTACGGCTTCGGCGGCGAGGGCGACTGGAAGACGTCGGTGCTGCTGCGGGCCACGAAGACCATGGCGGCGGGGCTGCCAGGTGGCACCTCGTTCATGGAGGACTACACATACCACCTGGTCCCCGGGCAGGAGAAGGTCCTCGGCGCGCACATGCTGGAGGTCTGCCCGACCCTGACCACGGCGCGGCCCTCGCTGGAGGTGCACCCGCTGGCCATCGGCGGCCGCGAGGACCCGGTCCGGCTGCGGTTCACGGCGGACCCGGGCCGGGCCGTCGTCGCGGGGCTGTCCGACCTCGGGGACCGCTTCCGGCTCACCGTCAACGACATCGACGTGGTCGAGCCCGACGCCGACCTCCCGAACCTCCCGGTCGCCTGTGCGGTGTGGGAGCCGCGGCCCTCGCTGTCCACGTCCGCGGAGGCGTGGCTGATGGCCGGCGCCCCGCACCACACGGTGCTCTCCAGGGCGGTGGGGGTCGAGGTCCTCGAGGACTTCGCCGAGATGACCGGCGTCGAGCTGGTCGTCATCGACGACGACACCACGCCGCGGACCTTCAAGCGTGAGCTGCGGTGGAACGCGGCCTACCACCGGCTCGCCGAGGGGCTGTGATGGCCATCGAGCTGGCGGGCCTGGTCCCCGACGACCTGCTCCGCGAGGTGCTGGAGGCCAACCTCGTCATCCCACGTGAGGGCCTGGCGACCCTGACGTGGGGCAACGTCAGCGGCCTCGACCGCGAGCGCGGGATCTACGTCATCAAGCCGTCCGGGGTGCCCTACGCCGAGCTGTCGATCGAGCACCTCGTGCCGGTGGAGGTGGAGACCGGGCGGGTGCTGGCCGGCGACCTCAAGCCGTCCACCGACAGCGAGACGCACCGACTGCTCTACCTGTCCCACCCCGACCTCGGCGGGGTCGCGCACACCCACTCGACGTACGCCGTCTCCTTCGCGCAGGCCGGCCGCGAGGTCCCGATGCTCGGCACCACGCACGCCGACACGTTCAACGGCCCGGTGCCGCTGACCCGCACCCTGACGGCGGAGGAGTGCGAGCGCGACTACGAGCTCAACACCGGCCGGGTGCTGGTCGAGGCGATGCGCCCCGACGTCCCCGGCGCCCTGGTCGCAGGGCACGGACCCTTCACCTGGGGCGCGAGCGCCACCAGGGCCGTCGAGCACTCGGTGGTGCTCGAGGCGGTGGCGCAGATGGCGCTGCACACGCTCGCGCTGAATCCCGCGGCGGCGTCGCCGGACCACCTCCTCGCACGCCACTTCACCCGCAAGCACGGCCCCGACGCCTACTACGGGAACCCCGGCCGGGCCGCGGTGGCGGGCGTCTAGGCTCGCGGCATGGAGACCCGTCCCTTCCCCCGCACCCCGTTCTCGGCCTCGGTCGTGGGCCTCGGCACCTGGCAGCTCGGCGCCGACTGGGGCGACGTCAGCGAGTCGGACGCGCTGGCGGTCCTGGAGGCGTCGGCCGAGGCCGGTGTGACGTTCTACGACACCGCCGACGTCTACGGCGACGGCCGCAGCGAGCGGCTTGTCGGCCGCTTCGTCGCCGCGCACCCCGACGCCGGGTTCACCGTCGCGACCAAGATGGGTCGCCGGATGGACCAGGTGCCGGCGAACTACGTCGAGTCGAACTTCCGCGCCTGGCTGGACCGCTCGCGCCGCAACCTCGGCGTCGACACGATCGACCTGGTCCAGCTGCACTGCCCGCCGAGCGAGGTCATCGACGCCGACGAGACCTACGACGTGCTCGACCGGCTCGTCGAGGAGGGCGTCGTCGCCGCCTACGGCGTCAGCGTGGAGACCGCCGACCAGGCACTGAGCGCGATCGCCCGGCCCCACGTCGCGAGCGTCCAGATCATCCTCAACGCCTTCCGGATGAAGCCGCTCGACGCGGTCCTGCCGGCCGCGCGCGACGCCGGCGTCGGGATCATCGCACGGGTCCCGCTCGCCTCGGGCCTGCTGTCCGGGAAGTACGACCTCGACACCACCTTCGCCGAGGACGACCACCGCCACTACAACCGCGACGGCAGCGCCTTCGACGTCGGCGAGACCTTCTCGGGCGTCGACTACGAGACCGGTGTCTCGGCGGCGAAGGAGTTCTCCGCCCTCGTCGACTCGTCCGGGCTCGACGTCACCCCGGCGCAGGCGGCGATCGCCTGGGTCGTGCAGCAGCCCGGCGTCACGACGGTCATCCCCGGCGCGCGCAACGTCTCGCAGGCGGAGTCCAACGCGGCCGCGGGGTCCGTCGGCGAGCTCCCGTCGTCCTTCCTGGACGGCGTGCGGGAGCTGTACGACCGGCGCATCCGCGCACAGGTCCACGGTCGCTGGTGACGTCGTGGGCCTCCAGCGGTGGGTGGTCGCGGTCGAGTCGGCGTGGGACCGGCGCCGGCTGAGGCGTGCCGCCTCGCGGACGCCGGCGCACTTCCGGATCGAGCCCTACATCGGGCACGGCGGGCCTGCTGGCGTCGTCGTACGCGGACGGGTGCTGGACAACCCGCTCGCGGGTGAGGCGGTCGAGGACGAGAGCGTCCGGGCCGCCGTGCGGCGGACCGTCCGGCACTTCCTCACCGACGAGCTGCCCGGCGTCCCGCTGCGGGTGACGGTCGGCGACGCGTCGGTCGACGCCGTCACCGACGGGGAGGGCTACTTCCTCGTCCGGGTGCCGGCGTCGCCCTCCTCGCTGTCGAGCCCGTGGACGAGCGGGGTCGTCGCTCTGGCCGGCGACTACCGCGGCGTGACGTCGGCGCAGGGGCAGGTGGAGGTGCGGGTCCCCGCCGGCGCGGCGCGCTTCGGGGTGGTCTCCGACGTCGACGACACGATCCTGCAGACGGGCGTGCAGCGGGTGCTGCGGATGGTCGTCCAGACGTTCGCCGGGTCCGCGCTCACCCGGACGCCGTTCCCGGGTGCCGCCGAGCTCTACCGCGACCTGGCCGCGGGCGTGAACCCGGTGTTCTACGTCTCGTCGAGCCCGTGGAACCTGCACTCCTTCCTGCTCGCCTTCCTCCGCCACCGCGACTTCCCGATCGGCCCGGTGCTGCTGCGCGACCTGCTCGGCACCGCGGCCGGTCGCGAGCAGAAGCACGACCGGATCCGGGAGATCCTCGACCTCCACCCCGACCTGCGCTTCGTCCTCATCGGCGACTCCGGCGAGCACGACCCGCAGATCTACGCCGACATCGGGCGCGAGCACCCCGACCGCGTCCTCGCCGTCTACATCCGCGAGGTCCGCCTCGACCCGGGCGACGGGCGGGTCGAGAAGGTCACCGACGCCTGGGACTCGGACGTGCCCTTCGTGCTCGCTGCGGACTCGGACGCCGTACGCCGCCACGCTGCCGGCCTCGGGCTGCTCTGACCCGGTCGTCGTCCGACGTGGCGCTAGACGTCCTCCCGCGGCAGCTCGGGCGTCACCATCAATGAGCTCAGCAGGTTGTTCATCAAGGGCCACAGCACGGTGCCCTCGGCGTCGTCGACGACGTCGATGAACCGGGTCACCTCGAGCATCACGAAGCCGTGCAGGGCGGTCCACCACTGGGCGGCCACGGCCGCAGGGTCCGCCTGCCGCAGCACCCCCGCCGCCATGCCGCGTTCCATGAACTGGGTGATCTGGACGAACGCGTCCAGCCCCACGATCCGGTCCTCGCGGTGCAGGCGGTGGGCACCGAGGGTGGCGGAGCCGAACATCACGGCGTAGAGGTCGGGGTCCGCGCGGGCGTGGGCGTGGTAGGCCGCGGCGGCGTTGCGGAGGTCCTCGACGGGGTCGTCGGTGACCGGCACCGCCGCTACCCGCGCGTAGAGCCGGTCGAAGCCCTCGGCCACCATGGCGCGCACCAGGCCGGGCATGCCGCCGAAGTGCGTGTAGACCGCCATGGTGGAGGTCCCGGCCGCGGCAGCCAGGTTCCGCGCGGACAGCGCCGAAGCCCCCTGCTCCCGCACCATGTGGGCGGCGATCTCGAGCAGCCGCCGGCGTACGTCGTCGGCGGACGCCTTCCGGTCCGCGCTTGTCTGGTCCACTCCTCCGGGCACCTTGCCAGCCTTTCATAACGGCGTTATGGTCCGAAGCATAACGGCGTTATACGCTCCGGGAGGACGCCATGCCGACCACGCAGAACAGATACCTCGCCGACAACTTCGCTCCGGTCCACAGCGAGCTGACGGCCTTCGACCTGCCCGTCACGGGACGGCTGCCCGAGCACCTCGACGGCCGCTACCTGCGCAACGGGCCGAACCCGGCCGAGGATCCCGGCCCGCAGCACCACTGGTTCCTCGGCCAGGGCATGGTGCACGGCGTCAGGATCGCGGACGGTCGGGCCGAGTGGTACCGCAACAGGTGGGTCAAGCCCGAGGGCGAGGACCACGCACCGAACACCAACGTGGTCCAGCACGCCGGCAGGACCCTCGCGATCGTCGAGTCCGGGCCGACGCCGTACGAGCTGACCTTCGAGCTCGACACCGTCGGTCGCTGCGACTTCGGCGGGACCCTCGACTTCGGCGGCTCGCAGGGCTACACCGCCCATCCGCACGCCGACCCCGTCACCGGCGACCTGCACGCCATCTCCTACAACTGGGTGCGGGGGACCACGGTGGACTACACCGTCGTCGGTGCCGACGGCACCGTCGTCAAGCACGTGGAGATCGAGACCGGCGGGATGCCGATGATCCACGACTGCGCCCTCACCGAGCACTACGTGGTGGTCTACGACCTGCCCGTCACCTTCGACATGGGCATGGTGACCGATGGCGTCCCGCGCCTGGCTCGGCTGACGGCTGACCAGCAGCGCCGTGCGCTCGGCGGCAACGCGATGCCCGAGTGGCTGGTCGACGCCGTGGCCCGCGGGGAGTCCGTCACCGACCCGGCGGCGCCGCTGCCGTACTCGTGGGACCCCGAGCACGTGGCGCGCATCGGTCTGGTCCCGCGCGCCGGCGACGGGACCGACGTGCAATGGTTCGAGATCGACCCCTGCTACGTCTTCCACACCCTCAACGCGTTCGAGACCGGCGCGCCGGGCAGCCGCGAGGTCGTCCTGGACGTGGTGAGGCACCCGCGCATGTTCGCGACCGACTACACCGGACCCAACGAGGGTCCGGCGTCGCTGGTGCGCTTCACCCTGGACGTCGGCTCGGGGACGGCCCGAGAGCACCGCTTCGACGAGCACGCCCAGGAGTTCCCTCGATACGACGAGCGGTTGACCGGCCGGCCGCACCGCTTCGGCTACACCGTCGGGATGGTCGGCCCCGGCTTCGGTGACACCGTGCTCAAGCACGACGTGGTCGCCGGCACCACGCAGAGCCGGCGGCTCGGTGCGGGGCGGGAGGCCGGCGAGTTCTGCTTCGTCCCCGACCCCGGCTCCGACGGGGAGGACCACGGGGTGCTGATGGGCTACGTCCACGACCGCGCCACCGGGCGCAGCGACCTGGTGCTGCTGGACGCGGAGACGCTCGAGGACGTCGCTGCCGTGCACCTCCCCGGCCGCGTGCCCACCGGCTTCCACGGCAACTGGGCTCCCGGCCGCGGTGAGCCGTCGCCTCAAGCCGGGTCGTAGGCCACCGCATCCGAGTGGTAGCGCTCGACGCCGTCGTCGATGGCGTCGGCCATGGCGGACGCTTTGTGGGGGCTGATCCGGTGGGTGCCGGTGTGGTCGACGAGGAGTGTCTGGCCGTGGGGTGTGCGCCAGAGGTGGCGGCCGTTGCCGACGTAGCAGGTCGGCCGGTGGCGGTGGCTGCGCGGGCAGGTACCGAGTTGATACTGGCCGGTCGAACCACGATGGCTGGCCGGCCAGGCTCGAGGCGGGCCACGCTTGCCTCGCGGAGATCCGGGCCAGCGACGCCACCGAGGGCGCCACGCTCAGGTCCATCGCCTTCATCTTGTCGTGCACGCTGATCGGGCCGTGGTTCAGCCCGGAGGCTTCCAAGGCCGCCTGGACCTGCACGGCCTGCGCCTTGACCTCGTCGCTCAGCTTCGTCGGGCTCGAGGTGGGACGTCTGGACCGCGGCTCGAGCACCGCTGCCGGACCGTCGACCATCGCGCGATTGCGTAGCTCGTAGAACGCCTTCGCGAGATGCCGTGCTCGGCGCAGAACGTCGAGACCGCCCCCCACGCGAGGCATCCTCAGGCCACGCCACACGTGTGCGGGTTTTCGCCCTCGGGCAGGGCGTACGAGGGCCACAACCGCCGCACGTGTGTGGGTTTTCGCCCTCGGGCAGGGCGTACGAGGGCCACAACCGCCGCACGTGTGTGGGTTCTGGCCACTGCGCGATGACAACGCTCGCTGGAGATGTGAGTTGCTGGCTGCCCTCAGGCGTTCAGGAGGTCGACCGTCCGCGTGTCCATCTCGCCGTCGAAGAACGCATCGAGCACGCGCTGGAACACCGATTCCGGACCCGCCACCAGCACGAAGAGCGTCATCGACGAGCGGAGCTTGACGTCGTCGGGCGATCCCAGGATGTCGTGGGCCGTGCGACCGGAGTGCGACAGGACCGCCTCGACATACTCGGTCAGCCGAGGTCCGAGCACGGGGTGGGCGAGGTAGGCGCGCGCCTCCTCGAGCGAGCCGATCGCGTAGCGCTGTGCAGTGGCCGAGGAGCCGAGGCCGGCCACCTGCGGGAAGACGAACCACATCCAGTGGGTCGTCTTGCGGCCGGCGCGCAGCTCGTCCAGCGCCCGCGCGTGGACCCCCTCCTGGGCCTCGACGAAGCGCTGGAGTCGGAAGGGGTCGGTGTCCACCCCTGCGACGCTATGCCACGGTGACCTCAGCCGCGCGCCGCGACCTCCACGTGCGGTCGTGACTGCCAGAGCGTCCAGTCGGCGCTGACCTCGCTGGCGGTGCGGACGAGCTGGGGCAGGTGCTCGTCGACCAGCGTCTCGCGGGAGGTCTCGGCGGCGTGCACGGTCACGCTCATCGCCGCGCGGACCTCGCCGTCGCCGTCGCGGACGGGAACGGCGATGGAGCGGACGCCCGGGGCGAGCTCCTCGTCGGCGAGGGCCCAGCCGCGGGCGCGGACCTGGGTGAGCTCGTCCATGAGCTCGTCGACCGGGCGCCCGGCGTGCGGCGGCAGGCCCGATCGGCTGGGGGTCTCCAGGACAGATGCGACCTGGCGGGCCGGAAGGGCGGCCAGCAGCACCTTGCCCTTCGACGTCTGCGGAGCCGGGAAGAGCGTGCCGATCTCGACCCGCAGCGCGATGATCTTCGGCACCGAGACGCGGGCGGTGTAGACGATGTCGGAGCCGTCGAGCTGCGCGAGCGACACCGACTCGTTGATGCGCCCGACGAGGTCCTCCATGTGCGGGCGCGCGACGTCCCAGAGGCCGAGCGAGCCGACGTACGCCATGCCGAGGCCGATCACGCGCGGGGTCAGCGAGAAGGCGCCGTCGCGGACGCGGACGTAGCCGAGCTCCTCGAGGGTGAGCAGCAGCCGGCGGGCCGTGGGACGGGCGAGCCCGCTGGCCGCCGCGACCTCGGAGAGGGTCATCGTCGGCCGGTCGGGACCGAAGCCGGCCAGGACGTCGAGCCCGCGGGCCAGTGACTCCACGAAGTCGGGCCCGCTGCCACGACCGGCCATGGGCTACCTCCCCGAGTTCGGCTCGCCGAAGACCGTACCGCGAGCGCCGTGCGTGGTGTGCGAGCGGTAGTCGGTGTACTGGTACGGGTTGTCGAGCACCTTGTGGTCCTCGCCCGGGAGGTCGGGGTTCATCCCCTGCTGCCAGACGTCCTCGCCCATCGCCGATCGCAGGTGCTCCACGGTGTCCTGGACCTCGGTGCGCACCGAGGCGAGGTCCGCGCCGACGAGGCGGTGGTCGCGCTTCACGACGCGGCCGTCCACCACGACGGTGTGCACGTCGCCGCGCTGCGCCTGGAAGGCGACGTGGCCGTAGGGGTTGAGGAGCGGGAACGACACGGGGGAGTCGTCGTTCTTGATCAGTACGACGTCCGCCTTGGCGCCGGCGGTGAGGTGACCGAGGTCCTCGCGTCCGAGCGCCCGTGCGCCGCCGCGGGTGGCCCACTCGACGACCTGCTCGGCGCGCAGGCCGGAGTGGGTGACCGTGTCGCCGGCCGCGTGCGCCTCGAGGTGCTCGCGCGAGCGGTCGGCGCCGAGGGTCGTGCGCATCGCGCTGAACAGGTCGCTGCTCCACCACACCGAGGTGTCCATGGAGAGCGAGACGGGGATGCCGTGGCGGCGGACCTGCCAGGTGGGCGGGTATCCCTGGCCGGCGCTCTGCTCGGACTCGGTGGACACCGACACCGAGCCGCCGGTGGCGGCGATGCGGTGGTAGCTGTCGGTGGAGAGCGTCGCGGCGTGGACGTAGACCGTGTCGGGCTGCATGAAGTCGTGCTCGTGCATGAGCCGGATGCCGTCGTCGTTCGTCGCGCCCCAGACGCCCGCGTGCGTGGTGACGGGCAGGCCGAGGTCGCGGGCGAGCTCGAAGGCGGCCTTCTCCGGGAAGGCGGGGTCGCCGGTGACGTCGAAGGCGAGCTGGAAGCCGAGCATGTCGCCGTCGGTGCCCCGGTTGCGCTCGAAGAACCCGCGGACCGCCGGGTCGGCCGTCCACTCCCACGGTGCGGCCTGGATGTTGCCGTAGGCGAGCACGAAGCGGCCCGGGACCGAGCGCAGCGCGTCGACGGCCGCCTCGGCGTGGTCGACGGTCTGCAGGCCGTGCGACCAGTCGACGGTGGTGGTGACGCCCGCCTCGAGGGCGTCCCACGCGGAGAGCAGGTTGCCGGCCCGGATGTCCTCGGGGCGGAACTTCGCGCCGTGCTCGAGGTAGTACCAGACGAAGTACTGGGTGAGGGTCCAGTCGGCGCCGTAGGCGCGCATCGCGGTCTGCCACATGTGTCGGTGCGTGTCCACCATGCCCGGCATCACGATGCCGCCGGACGCGTCGACGACCTCGGCGCCGTCGGGCGCGGACAGCCCCGCCCCGACCTCCGCGACCCGGTCGTCGACGACCAGCACGTCGGCGTCGGTGAGCACGGTGTGCTGGTCGTCCATGGTGAGCACGGTGCCGCCGGTGAAGAGCACCGGGCGACGGTCGTCCGAGGTCGGCATGCGATGGTCTCCATTTCTCGGACAACTGTCCGTATCACGGTCGATGTGGTGCCCGTCACTGTGCGCCGCACGGTCACGCGATGTCAAGGGAGTCCCTTGACAAGTCTGGACCGCCGCGCGAACACTGGTCGACCAGTGAGCGGACACCTGTCCGCAGAACCGAGAGGGATGCGCGTGACAGACCGTCCGAAGCAGGGACCACTCGCGGGGCTGCTGGTCGCCGACCTCTCCCGGATCCTGGCGGGCCCCTACGCCACGATGCTGATGGGGGACCTCGGTGCCGAGGTGGTGAAGGTCGAGGGGCCGCAGGGCGACGACACCCGGACCTGGCAGCCGCCCGTGCGCGACGGGGTGTCGACGTACTTCCTCGGCGTCAACCGCAACAAGCGCTCGATCGCCCTCGACTTCAAGGACCCCGACGACCTCGAGGTGGCCCGCCGGCTGGTCGCCCGCGCCGACATCGTCCTGGAGAACTTCCGCCCGGGCGGGCTGGCGCGCTTCGGGCTCGACTACGCGAGCGTCTCGGAGGCCAACCCCGGCGTCGTCTACGCCTCGATCAGCGGCTTCGGCAGCGGCGAGCAGGGCGCGAGGCTCCCCGGCTACGACCTCATCGTCCAGGCCATCAGCGGCCTGATGAGCCTCACCGGCGACCCCGACGGCGATCCCTACCGCGCCGGCATCTCCGTCTTCGACGTGATGGCAGGTCTCCACGCCACCATCGGCGTCCTCGCGGCGCTGCAGGACCGGCAGCGCACCGGCCGCGGCCAGCACGTCGAGGTCAACCTGCTGTCGTCCGCGCTCTCGGGGATGGTCAACCAGTCCAGTGCGTACGTCGCCGGCGGCACCGTGCCGTTCCGGATGGGCAACTCCCACCCGAGCCTGTTCCCCTACGAGCCGCTGCCCTGCGCCGACCGGGACCTCATCGTCACCGCCGGCAACAACGGGCAGTTCCGCAAGCTCGTCGAGGTGCTCGGCGTCACCGAGCTGGCCGACGACCCCAGGTTCGCGCGCAACGAGGACCGCACCGCCAACCGCGACGAGCTGCGTCCGCTGCTGGTCGAGCGGCTGGCCACCCGCACGGCCCAGGAGTGGTTCGAGGACATCATCGGCGCGGGCGTGCCGTGCGGACCGATCAACACCGTCGACGGCGGCGTCGCCTTCGCCGAGCAGATCGGCCTGGACCCGGTCGTCACCGTCGGCAGCGGCGACGCCGCGCTTCCCGGCGTGCGCCACCCGATCCGGTTCTCCGACGCCGAGGCGCGCTACGACCGCCCGCCGCCGGCGCTCGACGAGCACGGTGACGAGATCCGTGCCTGGCTGGACGAGGAGATGTGATGAGCCCGGAGCCCGACCAGCAGTACCCCACCTCCCTCGGCACCTCGACCGCCGACGAGATCCGGCTGCTCGGCCAGGACCTCACGGCCGACCTGATGGGCGAGGTCGGCTTCGGCGAGCTGGCCTTCTGGCTGGTGGCGATGCGCCGGCCCACGCCGTCGGAGACGCGGCTGTTCGAGGCGGTGCTGGTCGCGCTGGCCGACCACGGCTTCACCCCGACCGCCATCGCCGCGCGGCTGACGTACCTCTCGGCGCCCGACTCGCTGCAGGGCGCGCTCGCCGCCGGCCTGCTCGGCGGCGGCTCGCGCTTCCTCGGGGTGACCGAGGACTGCGGCGGCTACCTCCACGACGTGGTCGTCGCGGCCGGTGACCTTCCCACCGACGACGCCGGGTACGACGCGCTCGCGCTCGACGCCGTACGCCGCACCAGGGAGGCCGGCCGCTACGTCCCGGGGCTCGGCCACCCGGTCCACAAGGAGCGGGACCCGCGCACGCCGGTCCTGATGCGCATCGCCGAGGAGGAGGGCCTCCTCGGTCCGCACCTGCGGCTGTTCGACGCCATCGGCCGGGTGCACCCCGAGGTGCTGGGCCGCACGCTGCCGCTCAACGGCGCCGGGGTGTGCGGTGCCGCCCTCGCCGACCTCGGCCTGCCGGTCGAGATGCTGCGCGGCTTCGCGCTGCTGGCGCGGGCCGCGGGCCTGCTCGGGCAGCTTGCGGAGGAGCGGCGCCGCCCCATCGGCATGGACGCCTACCTGAGCGTCGACCGCAACGCCGTCTACGTCGACCCCCTCCAGACCGAGCAGAGCTGAGGAGCCGCCCCGACATGGCCGAGATCGTCGCCGTCATCGCCTCGACCCACCACCCGTTCTACTACCGCGCGAGCACCGCGGTGGGCGACGACCGTCCGCCCTTCGCCGACGAGTGGGTGCGGAAGATCGAGGCCTTCCGCGAGACGCTCACCCGGGCCCGTCCCGACGTGCTGGTGATGGTGGGCAGCGACCACTTCCACCAGCTGTGGCTCGACAACATGCCGCAGTTCCTGGTCGGCAAGGCACCCTTCTACGACGCCAACTGGTACAACGAGGAGCGCGAGTTCGGCCTGCCGCGGATGACGCTGGCCGGTCAGGAGGACCTCTCCGCCCACGTGCTCCGCGGCGGCCTCGACCTCGGCTTCGACCTGGCCTTCAGCAACGAGCTCCGGATCGACCACAGCATCACCTGCCCGATCATCACGCTGCGCCCGCAGGCGGACCTGCCGATCGTGCCCATCTACACCAACATCTTCGCCCCGCCGCTGCCGCAGCCAGGGCGGTTCGTCGCCCTGGGCAAGGCGATCCGCGAGCTGGTGGAGTCGTGGCCCTCCGACCAGCGCGTGGCCATCATCGGCACCGGCCACCTCTCGCTCGAGCTCGGCGGGCCGCGGCAGTTCGGCGAGCACGGCCCCGACCCCGAGTTCGACCGGCGGGCGGTCGAGTGGATCGCGAACGGCGACATCGACGGCTGCTGCCGCGAGGTCACCCTCGACAGCCTCCACCTGCCGGGCAACGCGACGCACGGCTTCATGGACTTCATGCTGATGATGGGCGTGGCGGGGGAGGGCGCGAAGGCCGACCACGTCGACTCGCTCGACCTGTTCCACACCATGGAGGCCTACTTCACCTGGTACCCGAACGGGGTGCCACAGGTCGGAGCACAGGACGGAGCACAGGACGGAGCGGCCCGATGAGCAAGTACCTCGTCAACAAGTTCCTGTTCACCATCGACCGGGACCCGGCGCTGGTCGAGCGCTACCGCGAGGACCCGCGCGGCACGGTCGCGTGGTGGGAGGCCGAGGAGGCCAACCGGATCCTCAACTGCACGTCCGACGAGCGGTCGACCTGGCTCGCCTTCGAGGACGACGAGCGCGAGGCCCTCGCGAGCCACGACCACGTCAGGCTGTTCGAGCTCGGCGCCCACCCGTTCCTCACCCTCACGCTCTTCATCGCGATGTTCGAGCGCGACCACGGACCGCTCGAGTACCAGCTCGCCTACGGCGCGGCGATGAAGCACCTGTCGCTGCCCTACCCCGACATCGCGACCTGATGCGAGCCGCGGTCCTCCACGCCCACGGGGCGGCACCGGCGTACGCCGACCACGCCGACCCGGCGCCCGGCCCCGACGAGGTGCTGGTGCGGGTCACGGCCGCACCGGTCGTCCCGCTGGACCTCCTCTGCGCGAGCGGGACGTCGTACTTCGGGGCGCGCGAGCTGCCCTACGTCCCGGGCGTGCAGGGCATCGGCGAGGTGCTGTCGGGCGGCGGGCCGCCCGCGGGGACGCGGGTGTTCGTGTCCACCTCGGCCGGGATGGCCGACGTGGACGGGGCGCTGGCCGAGCTGTGCGCCGTGCCTGCGGCCGACGTCGTACCCCTGCCGGACCTGGACGTCGACGACGTCGCCCTCGCCGCGCTGGGCCTCTCGGGCGTCGCCGCGTGGCAGGCGCTCGGCTGGCGGGCCGGCCTGCGGTCGGGGGAGACGGTGGTGGTGCTCGGCGCCGGCGGCGCGGTCGGCCAGGCGGCGATCGGCGCAGCGCGGGCCCAGGGCGCGGGACGCGTGGTCGCGGTCTGCAGGCCCGGCGACTCGGCCGAGCGTGCCGCGGCGCAGGGCCCCGACGCGGTGGTGGAGGCCGGCGATCCTGACCCGGTCGCCCTCGCTGAGGCGCTGCGCGACGTGCTGCCGGAGCCTGCCGACGTGGTGCTCGACCCGGTGTTCGGCTGGGTCGCCGAGGCCGCGGTGCGGGTGCTGGCGCCCGGCGGCCGGCTGGTCAACCTCGGCGGCTCGGCCTCCGACGCCGCCACCTTCTCGTCCGCGGTCCTGCGCGCCGGCGGGCTGTCGCTGCTCGGCTACACCAACAACGCGCTGACCCCCGACATGCGCGCCGCCGCGCTGACCTCCGTCGCGCGGCTCGCGGCCGACGGTCGCATCGGCGTGGCGCACCGGGCACGTCCGCTCGCGGAGGTCGAGGACGCCTGGCAGGTCCAGCAGGGCGGGTCGGGCGTGCGGCAGGTGCTCGTCCCCGCGAGGATGGCCGGGTGACCCGAGACCAGGTGTTCGGCCAGATGCCCGACGGACGTGACGTCCGCCTGCTCACCATCGGGGCCGAGCCCGGGCCGGTCGTCGAGGTGCTCACCCTCGGGGCGACGGTGCACCGGCTCGTCGTCGCCGGCGGTGACGGCGAGCGCCGCAACGTCGTGCTCGGCCAGCCCGACGTCGCGGAGCGCCTCGCGAGCAGCGACTACCTCGGCGGCACCATCGGGCGCTACGCCAACCGCATCGCCGGCGGCCGCTTCGCCCTGGCCGGGCGCGAGGTCGAGGTGCGGACCCACGACCGCGGCAACAGCCTCCACGGCGGGCCGGACGGCTTCGACGTACGCCTCTGGGACGTGGTCTCGCACACCGCGGACGAGGTCGTGCTGACCCTCGTGAGCCCCGACGGCGACCAGGGCTTCCCGGGGACCGTGTCGGCCACCGTCCGCTACCGCGTCGACGGCGACACCGTGCGGGTCGCGATGGAGGCCACCACGGACGCCACCACGGTGGTCAACCTGACCAACCACGCCTACCTCAACCTCGAGGGCGAGGGGGCCGGGAGCATCGACACCCACGTGCTCCTCGTGGAGGCCGACCACTACACGCCGGTCGACGCCACCGGCATCCCGACCGGGGGACACGCGCCGGTCGCCGGCACGCCCTTCGACCTGCGGGAGCCGACCCTGGTCGGCAGGGCCGTCCGGACCGACCACCCCCAGGTCCTCGACGCCCAGGGCATCGACCACAACTACGTCGTGCGCGGCTCCGGCCTGCGGCGGGCGGCAGTGCTCACCGCGCCGGCCACGGGCACGAGCGTGGAGCTGTGGACCGACCAGCCGGGCGTGCAGGTCTACACCGGCAACTTCCTCGACGGCAGGCGTCGCTCCACCACCGGCGCGCTCTACCGCCAGGGTGACGGGATCGCGCTGGAGCCGCAGCTCTTCCCCGACTCGCCGAACCGCCCGGAGTGGCCCTCGGCCGTGCTCGAGCCCGGCGAGACGTACGCCGCCACGCTGGAGTGGCGCTTCGGTTAGGCCCGCCGGCGGACGAGCGCCGCTCCGGCGAGGCAGGCGAGGGTGGCGACCACGACGGCCGCGCCGGGACGGCTCGCCTGGAGCGGATCGAGCACGACCGCGCCGATCGCCTGGCCCACCGCCAGGGCGATGAACAGCAGCGAGGTGCCGCGCCCGGCGGCGTCGGGCCACTCCTCGCGCGCCCAGAGGATCAGCACGCCGGACAGGCACATGTAGCCCGCGCCGAATGCGGCCATCGCGACGTACGTGGGCCAGGCGAGCCCGAGGCCGAGGCCGGCGCCGAGGGCGAGGTGCGCGACGACCACCGCCCCGACGGAGCCGAGCCAGGCGCCCCGGAGCCCGGCGCGGTCGACGAGCCGGCCGGTGAGGGGGCCCACCAGGCCGCCGATCCCGAGCGCGATCCAGAGCAGCCCGACCCGGGCCTCGGCCACGGGGCCGGACCGCGTGGCGACGAGTGGGCCGTAGCTCCACACGAGGGCCGACCCGGCGCCGACCACCACGGCCGCGACGGCGGGGACGCCGAGCGCGCGCCAGTCGTACGACGTCCCCGTGCCGGCCCGGTTGCCGAGGTCCTGTCGTCCGACGAGGACGAGCAGGCCGGCCGACGCAGCCGCGTTGACCGCCGCCATCGCCCACCACGCGGCCGCGACGGACGGCACCGCGAGGGCGAGGACACCCGCCACCACCACGCCGACCGCCGTGCCGGTGTTGACGAGCGACTGGGCGGTGGCGGCACGTCGCGGCTCCACCAGCGCGTCGACGACGCGGACCAGCGCGGGTGAGGCGAGGCCGGCCCCCGCACCGCCGACGAGGACGAGGACGACCAGCCATCCCGGTGACGCGGTCGTCGCCACCCCCACGCACCCGAGGCTCGCCGTGGTCCCGGCGAGCAGCAGGCCGGCGCGCGGGCTGCGGTCGGAGGTCCGTGACGCCACCGCGGCCGCCACCGCGTAGGAGACGAACTGGGCCGCCGCGGCCCAGCCCACCACGGGCGCGAGCCCCGGGCGCTCGGCGACGAGCCGGGGAGCGAACAGTCCCACCCCGAAGCGGGCCATGCCGTAGGTGGAGGCGATCAGCACCGTGCCCAGCACGGCGACCGCGAGGCTCCGCGCCCGGTCGGGCGCGATCGGGGCGATCGTCAGAACCATAACGACCGTTCTATCAGAACGAGCGTTATGATTCTACGGTGGCCCGGACCCAGACGCGCGAGCGCATCCTCGACACCGCGGAGCGGTTGTTCTTCGGCGACGGCATCGGCGTGACGGGCGTCGACCGGGTCGCGAGCGAGGCGGGGGTGGCGATCGCGACGCTCTACCAGCACGTCGGCAGCAAGGACGGTCTCCTCGCCGCCGTGCTGGAGCGAAGGCTCGATGCCTGGACGGCCCAGTGGGAGGCCTCGATCGCGGCCGCGACGTCACCGCGCGCCCGGCTCCTGGCCCTCTTCGACGCGCTCGCCGAGTTTCGGCGCACGTCGGGGAGCACCCAGTGGTGCTGCTTCCTCGCCACCGCGTCCGAGCGACCGGCCGGGCGGAGGGGCGACCCGGTCGGGGCCCTCGTCGAGGCCGACACGAGGGTGCTGACCTCACGACTGCGCGAGCTGGCGCTCGAGACCGGGACGGCCGATCCCGACGCGCTCGTCGGCCGGCTGCTCGTCGTCTACAACGGCGCGCTGGCCAGTCTCCTGCGCGGTGCGCCCGCCGACCCCGTGGTCCACGCCCGGGCCGTGGCCGAGCTCGTCGTCCCGGCGTGAAGGTGCTGCCAACGAGCCCGTCCGCCCGCGTGCGCCCGGGCGTGTCGGACAGGACGAGGTGCCGACAGGAGGGGCGGGCCGAGCGCAGCGGCGTACGCCGGGCCCGACTTCGTCCTGTTCGACAGGCCGTGGTGGGCAGAGCGAGCTCGCTCAGCGGTTCTCGAGGTAGTGCAGCACCGCCGTCACCCGCCGGTCGGCGTCGTCGGAGGGCGGCAGGTCGAGCTTCGCGAAGATGGAGCGGATGTGCTTGTGCACCGCCCCGTCGGTCACCACGAGCTCCTGTGCGATCGCGGCGTTGCCGCGGCCCTCGGCCATCAGCGAGAGCACCTCGCGCTCGCGCGCGGTGAGCCGGGCCATCCTCGGATCGGGTCGCGCCACCAGCTGCGCGACCACCTCGGGGTCGATCGCCGTGCCACCCCGGGCAACGTGCTCGAGCGCCTGGACGAAGGTCTCGACGCGCCCCACGCGCTCCTTGAGCAGGTAGCCCAGGCCGGCACTGCCCTGCGACAGGAGGTCGGTGGCGAAGGCCCGCTCGACGTACGCCGACAGCACGAGCACCGGGAGGCCGGGCCGACGGCGCCGGGCCTCGACCGCGGCGCGGACGCCCTCGTCGGTGTGCGTCGGCGGCATGCGCACGTCGACCACGGCCACGTCGGGCTCGTGCCGCTCGACCGCCTCGAGCAGCAGGTCGCCGTCGCCGACGGCCGCGACGACCTCGTGGCCCTCCGCGACCAGCACCGCGCCGATGCCCTCGCGCAGCAGCGGGTCGTCCTCCGCGATCACGATCCGCACGGGACCTCCACCCTCAGCTCGGTCGGACCGCCCGCCGGGCTCGACAGCGACCAGCGCCCGTCCATCGCCTCGACCCGCTGGCGGATCCCGGCGAGCCCGGTGCCGTCGCCCTCGTGGGCGCCACCCTTGCCGTCGTCGCGCACGACCGTCTCGACGTTGTCGTCCGCGCGGCGGCGTACGACGACGTCGACCCGCCCGGCGCCGCTGTGCCGGGCCACGTTGGTGAGGGCCTCCGCCACCACGAAGTAGATCGTCGCCTCCACGGCGGCGGCGCACCGCACCCCGACGTCGACCTCGGTGGTGCAGGGGACCGGGCTGGCCGCTGCGAGGCCGTGCAGTGCCCCCTCCAGCCCGCGGTCGGCGAGCACCGGCGGCAGGATGCTGCGCACCACGGCCCGCAGCTCGGCGAGCGCGAGCTCGGCGGCGTCCTGCGCCTGCCCGAGCAGGTGCTCGGTCCGGTCCGGCGCTCCCGCGAGGCTGCGGCGCGCGGCGCCGATCATCACCGTGGCCGCGACGATGCGGTTCTGCGCGCCGTCGTGGAGCGACCGCTCGATGCGACGCAGCTCGGCCGCGTGCGCGTCGAGGGCCGCGGCGCGGGTGCGGGTGAGCTCGGCGACCCTCAGGGTGAGGTCGCCGGGTGCCTCGCCGAGGAGCCGACGGGCCACCCGCAGCTGCCGCCGCGCGGCGAGCGGGGCGCCCCAGGCGGTGAGGGCGGCCCAGGCGAGGCCGAGGGCGACGACCACCGGCACCCCGGACCAGGTCTGCACGACCCACAGGCCGAGCGACGGGCTCGCCCAGCCGTCGGGGAGCGTCCACCACCACAGCGGGAAGGTCAGGTCGCGCACCGCCGACAGCGGGGCGAGCACGGCCAGGAAGCCCACCACGCTGCCGGCGACCGCGTGCCGGGCCAGCCAGTGCAGCTCCGCGCGGGTGGCCGGGTCGCGCAGCGCCTCCCGCAGCCGGTCGGGCCGCACGGTCGGGGGCACCACCTCGGCGCCCCACCGTCCGAGCCGTGCGCGCTCCCGGTCGGCGAGCCCGCGCACGAGGCCGAGCGTCGAGCGGGAGGTGAACCAGCCGAGGGTCAGCGACCACGTGAGCACGCCCAGCGCGAGGAGGGCGGTCCCGAAGCCGCCGAGCAGCTGCTCGAGCGAGCGCAGCGTGCGACGCAGGGCGACGGGAGCGGTGGACACGTCTGCACCGTAGGGGGCGCGCGGTGCCCGTCCCAAGGGATCGGGGCCAGGAGTAGTGCCTGCTGTACCACGAGGTCGGCAGGCAGCGGGATCGAACGCCGGCTCGTCGACGACGACGGTTGAGGGACACGCACACCCACCACTTCCACCACCACCGGAGGAGACCCCATGTCCCAGCTCTCGCACCGCATCTCCCGTCGTACGGCGGCCACGCTCGCCGCGGCTGCCGTCGCCCTCTCCGTGACGACCAACGTGGTCGACGCGAAGGCGGCACCCACCACCGAGCGCACGTCCGCGCAGGAGCGGGTCGACCGGCTCGTGTCGCGCACCGGCTTCCCCGGCGTGATCGCCGCGGTGGGCGACGCCGACGGCCGCGTGCGGACGTACACATCCGGCACGGGCGACCTCGCGACGGGCGAGGAGGTCCCCGCGGACTCCCGGGTCCGCATCGCGAGCAACACCAAGATGTTCACCGCCACCGTCGTCCTCCAGCTCGTCGAGGAGGGCGACGTCGACCTCGACGCCCGGGTCGAGCACTACCTGCCCGGGGTCGTGCGCGGCCCGGGCGGGGACGGCCGGCGCATCACCGTGCGCCAGCTCCTCCAGCAGACCACCGGGCTGCCGGACTACGACTCGCTGGTCATCGAGGCCGGCGGGTCCCTCGGAGCGGTGGCGCACACCTACTTCGAGCCGCACGACCTGCTCGACGCGGCCCTGGCGGAGGAGCAGCACTTCGCGCCCGGCACGAAGTGGGAGTACTCCAACACCAACTACGTCGTGCTCGGCCTGCTGGTCCAGCGGGTCACGGGTCGGCCCGTCGGTGAGGAGATCACCCGGCGGATCATCCGGCCGCTGGACCTGCGTGACACCTACTGGCCCCGGGTCGGCGAGCAGCGCATCCGCGGCAGCCACCCCCACGGCTACCTCGCCGAGGAGCCCGGGGCACCGTGGCAGGACATCACCCGGATGGACCCCTCGCTCGGGTGGGCGGCCGGCCAGCTGGTCTCCACCCCCGCCGACCTCGGCGTCTTCATGACCGCGCTCGTCGACGGCGAGCTGCTCGCTCCCGCGCAGCTGGCGCAGATGCGGCAGACGGTCCGCGCGCCGCAGTTCGACGCCGAGCCCGGCTGGCGCTACGGCCTGGGACTGGCGCGCGCCGAGCTCGACTGCGGTGTCGTGGGGTGGGGCCATGGCGGTGACATCCAGGGCTTCGAGACCCGCAACCTGGTGACTGACGACGGCCGCTGGGCGGTCGTGGCCGTCACGGCGCTGCCGACGAGCATGGACATGGTGGCCGACGTCAGCGGGACCGTCGAGGACCTCGTCTGCGCCGCAGGTTGAGCCGGGCGGTTTGGGACGGCTGGTTCAGGGAAGGTACGGCGCGAACGTCAGGACAGTCCTGACCGAGCGTCACCGCCAGGAGAGTCCTTGATGAAGTCCGGCAACCGCGCCGCAGCCTTGCTCGTCGCCGCCGCCCTGTCCGTCCCACTGTCGGCGCCCGCCGCGTCGGGCGCCGACACCCGCCCCGCGTCGGCGACCGAGAGCCGGGCGGTGCACGCCAAGCCGGCCGCGGCCTCGGTCAAGGAGCTGAAGGCGCGGCTGCGCAAGGCGGTGAAGGCGAAGCGCCGGGCGGCCGCCGCGGTCGAGACCGCGACGACGAAGCTGCAGGCCCTGCGGGAGGCGGGCACCGCGGCGATCTTCACCTACCAGTCCGCGTCCGTCGCCCTCGACGAGGCGCGTGCCAAGCACGCCGCCGCCAAGGCGGCGCTCGACACCGCGCAGCGCCTCGTCGACAGCGAGGGCGCGCTGTGGGCCGACCTCGAGAAGCGGATGGCGGCCGCGCAGGCCGGCTACAAGCCTCTCCGGGACGCGTACGACGCCGCCAGCGCGCGGCAGGTCGAGCTGCAGAACGCCGTGCAGGCGCTGCGCGCGCAGCAGACCACCGCCTGGGCGAACCAGAACGAGGCCGCGGTGGCCGCCAGCAACGTGGCGGCGGAGATCAGCCAGGTCCAGGACGCCCACAGCGCCGCCTGGGCCGCCGAGCAGCAGGCCTGGGACTACAAGGAGGCCTGCCGCCTCGACTTCGAGCGCCGCAAGGCGCAGTGGGACGACACCCGCAAGCGCAACGGCTTCTGGGAGGGCCTGCGCAACGGCACGTGGCGACCGGTTCCGGGCCTGGACGACGCGGAGGCGCTGCTCGACCGTGCCCAGGCCGAGTACAACCAGAGGAAGGCCCAGCGGCTCGACATCGAGGCCCACCTCAACCAGCTCAACGCCCGGCTGACCGAGATCCAGAACGACATCCAGAGCTGGGCCGCGGTGGCCGCCGACCTGCAGCGACAGATCGACGCCTACGCCCAGCCGATCGCCGACCAGGCCGCCGCCGTCGCCGCCGCGAACGCCGCGATGAACGCGTACGCCACGCAGCACATCGACCCTCTCTACAAGGAGCAGGACAAGCTCCGCGCGGACCTGGCGAAGGCCAAGGCCGACCTCCCCGCGCTCGTGGCCGCGGAGAAGCCGCTCGCCGACGCCGTGACCCAGGCGAGCGCCGCACTGGCTGCCGCGACCCCCGCACACGACGCGGCGCAGGCCGGCATCGACGCGGCGCAGCTCGTGCTCACCAAGGCGCGGACGGACCTCGGCACGGCCGAGTCGAAGGTCAGGAAGCTGAAGAAGAAGATCCGCAAGGCACGGGGTCGCCGCTGACGGACTCCTCGGCCACGTCGGCCGGGGTCGCGGCGGTCGCCGACCGCAGCCGCCGCTGCTGGGAGCTCATCAGCAGCACCGCGACCCCGGTGGCGCCGACCGTGACCGAGAGGGCCGCGGTCGCCCCGGAGGTGTCGGCCAGCCGGCCGGCGAGGCTCGAGCCGAGGGCGTACCCCAGGCCGGTCGCGCTGGCGAGCATCGTCATGGCCGCACCGACCCGCGACGGCGGCACGACGCGCTCGGCGAGGGAGAAGACCGCGATCATGTAGGGCGCCACGGCCAGGCCGAGCACCAGCACCGTGGCGGTCGTGGCGAGCAGGGTGTCCGCCAGCAGCAGCGGCACGGAGAAGGCGAGCAGCGCCCACGCCGCGACCAGGGCGCGGCGCTCGTGCCCGATCCGCTCGGGGACGTACGCCGTGGCCAGGCCGGCCAGCGCACTCCCCACGCCCAGCGTGGCGTGGACGAAGCCGGCCAGCCCCGGCTTCCCGAGGTCGGTGGCGAGCACCGTCGCACCGGTCTGCGTCGCCCCGAACAGCGAGCCGATCGTCACCTGCGCCACCACGAGCACGGCGTAGGCAGGGACCAGGAGCCGTCCCGCGGCCACCGCGTGACGGCCCTCGTGCGCGAGTCGCGCGGACGGGTCGAGGGCGAAGAGCGAGCCGAAGACGGCCAGCAGCCCCGCCGCGAGCAGCAGCGCGCCCGAGGGTGAGAAGGCCGCGACGGACAGCCCGACCAGCGCGGGACCGATGGCGAAGGAGGCCTCGTCGGCCGCGCCCTCGTAGGAGAACGCCGCGTCGACCAGGCGGCGCTGGTGCGCCCCGGTCGTGCGGGTCAGCGGCCGCCACCGCACGCGGGCGAGCGGGCCGACCTGCGGGAGGGCGAGACCGGTCAGGGCGGCGGTGAGCACCACGAGGACGTCGGAGGAGTCCCCGCGGACCACGGCGACGAGGGCGGCCAGCCCGGCCGCGCCCAGCAGCGACTGCGCCAGGACGACGTGGCGCTGGCCGACGCGGTCGGCGAGGGTGCCGGCGACGGGTGCGCCGACGGCGTTGGCGACGGCGAGCGCGCCGGCGCTCAGGCCGCCGAGTCCGTAGCTGCCGCTGGAGGTGGCGACGAGGAGGAGGGTGCCGAGCTGGCTCATCGCGAGCGGCAGGCGACCGACGAACGCCACGAGGACGTAGGTGGGTCCGGCCAGCTGCAGGAGTCGGCGGTAGGAGGCGAGCGGGCTCACGGGCGGGTCCTTCGGGTGCGTCGGAACGACGCGCCGAACCCACCTCCAAGACGCGTGAAACCCTCTGCTGCCACGATCCTACGAGCCGGCCGGGCCGCGCGCGCAATCGGCCGGCGGGGTCGAGCGCCCCTCAGCCGACCCCGGGGCGGGCCCCGTCGGTGACGGTCACGCCGGCGAGGAAGTCGAGCATCTGCGCGATCTCCCATCCCGCGTGCACGGGGTACTGCACGCGCACCACTCCGGCGGGCTCGGCGCGGGTGGTGCGCACCGACACGGTCGTGTAGCCGTCGTCGTCGCCGACCGCGACGTGGAAGGTGCGCCCGTCGTGCACGACGGGTTCGCCGTGGAGCTGCTGCCGGTCGAACATCACCACGAGCTTGCCGATGAAGTCGTCGGGGTCCTCGGACACCGAGCCGTCCGACGGTGCGATGGTGAGCGCGGTCGGCGACTGGCCCTGCACGTGCCAGCCCACGGGCACCTGGTCGAAGACGTAGGGCTCGACCGCCAGCGGTCCACCGGCCAGCGTGACCCGGTCGCTGACCACCGAGCCGCGACCGTCCGGCGGTGTGGGGGTGGTGCCGGTGCCACCGCCCCCGAGCGCGCCGGCGACCAGGACCGCCACCACTGCGACGGTCGTCATCGCGGAGGCGGCGTAGCGGAACCGTCGACGGCGGCGCACCAGCAGCGCCTGCTGGGCGCGCGCGAGGTCGCCGCCGGGCTCGGAGGCAGGGGACTCGCCGGGACCGGCGGCCAGGGCGAGCACGCGGTGCAGGTCGGGGTCCTGGTGGATGGTCACGAGAGGGCCTCCAGTACGTCGGGCGCGGCCTCGAGGACCGAGCGGAGGTGGGCGAGCGCACGGGCGTTCTGGGACTTCACGGTCCCGGTGGAGCAGCCGAGCGCCTCGGCGGTCTGGGCGACATCGAGGTCGTGCCAGTGCCGCAGGACCACCACCGCCCGCTGGCGGGGCGCGAGGGTGGCCAGGGCGTCGAGGACCAGCCGCCGGAGCACGACGTCCTCGGGTGACGCGGCGGGCTCGGCGGCGGCCGTCCGCGGGTCCGCCGCCACCGACTCGCGACGCCGGTGGGCCCGGCCCGCCTCGTCGAGGAACGCGTTGGTCAGGCTCCGACGCGCGTAGGCCAGGGGGCTGTCGGCGCGCCGGACCCTGGTCCAGGCGAGGAAGAGTCGGGTCAGGGTGATCTGGACGACGTCCTCGGCGTGGGCGGCGTCCCCGGCGCACAGCAGGGTCGCCGTGCGCACGAGGTCGCGCCGGTGCGCGGCGGTGAACGCCACGAACTCCTCGGTCCGGCTCCGCGACCTCATCCCACCCGCCTCCACACCCTGCTGACCGGGGCGAGCGCCTGCGAGGTTGCTCGGGATCGCGGGCAACCCCACGGGTGCTCGTGCCGGTCAGGTCGACGTGAGGATCTTCGCAGCAGTGCCCGTCGTCGCCGTCTCGGCAGTGATCGGCCTGGGCCTGCTGCTCCTGCCGGGTCACTCCGAGGACGCCCGGCGCGCCGGTGCGCCTCCGGAGCGGGTGCCGGCACCGGTGGTCGCACCGTCCGCGGAGGCGGCGACGCAGCCGGTGCCGCCGAGGCACTCGACCACCGATCCGACCAGCCCGTGGGTGGTTGTCAACAAGACGCACCCCATCACCCCGCTGGACTTCCGTCCCGACGTCGCGATCGTGCGCGGCTACCAGGTCGCGACGGTGGCGGCCGCCCCGCTGACGCGCCTGCTCGACGCCAGCGACCGGGCCGGGCTCGGCTTCAAGATCGCGAGCGCCTTCCGGTCCTACGACTACCAGCGGCAGGTCCACGACGCGACCGTCGCCGCGCGAGGGCGGGTGCAGGCGGACCTCGTCTCGGCGCGCCCCGGGCACAGCGAGCACCAGACGGGCCTGGCCGTCGACCTGGTCACTCCTGCCGACCCGCGCTGCAGCTTCGACCCGTGCTTCGCCCGCACCCCGGGCGGCCGCTGGCTCGCCCGGCACGCGTGGCGCCACGGCTTCGTGGTCCGCTACCGCGCGGGCGACGAGGACGTCACCGGCTACCGTCCTGAGCCCTGGCACCTGCGCTACGTCGGCGTCGAGCTGGCCGCCGAGCTCCGCCGGTCGGGCACGACGACCCTGGAGGAGCACTTCGGCGTGGCGGGCGGGACCTACCGGTAGCGGGCATGGATCGCCGGTGGTAGGCGTTGGGGGCACATCACCCCACCGACGAAGGGCAACCCATGCGTGCTGTGGTCTACACCGAGAGCGGCGACTCCTCCGTGCTGGAGGTGGTCGAGCGTCCGGTGCCGGAGCCGGGGCGGGGCGAGGTCCGGATCCGGGTCGTCCGCGCCGGCGTGAACCCGACGGACTGGAAGTTCCGCGCCGGCGGCATGGGCGAGCTGGCCTTCCCCGAGATCGTGCCGGGCCAGGACGGCGCGGGCATCGTCGCCGCGGTCGGCCCCGGCGTGACGGACCTCGCGGTCGGCGACCGGGTCTGGACGATGCTCGCCCAGCACACCCGTCCCGGCGGCACCGCCCAGGAGCACGTCGTGCTGCCGACGGCCAACGTGACGGTCCTGCCCGACGCGGCGTCGTACGACCTGGGCGCCTCGCTCGGCGTCCCGGCGGTCACCGCGCACCGAGCGCTGACCACCTCGGAGGACGGACCCGACCGGCTCGCGCCCGGCGCGCTGGACGGCATGACCGTGCTCGTGTCGGGCGGTGCCGGCGCGGTCGGCAACGCGGCCATCCAGCTGGCCCGGTGGGCCGGCGCCACGGTCATCAGCACGGTCAGCAGTCCCGAGAAGGCCGCGCTGGCGGCTGCGGCAGGCGCGCACCACACGGTGGACTACCGCGAGGCCGACGTCGTGGCGGCCGTCCGCGAGGTCGCCAAGGACGGCCTCGACCTCGTCGTCGAGGTGGCGCCGGCGCAGAACCTGCGGTCCGACGTGCGGCTGATCCGTCCGCGCGGCACCATCGCGATCTACGCCAACAACGGCGGTGACGAGGTCACCCTCAGCGTCCGCGAGACCTTCTCCACCAACGCCCGCTTCCAGTGGGTGCTCCTCTACACCGTCGGGCAGGAGGCACTGCGCGCCGCGGCCGAGGACATCACCGCCGCCGTCGCGGACGGCGCGCTCGGGGTGGGCGAGGAGCACGGCCTGCCGCTCCACCACTACCCGCTCGCGGAGGCGGCGCAGGCGCACGCCGCGGTGGAGGGCGGCGCGGTCGGCAAGGTGCTGCTCGACGTCGGTGACGTCCGGGCAGAGTGAGCCTCAGAACAGCTGGGGCACGAATGTCTGCTCGTGCAGGGGCGGGCGGACGTACGGGATGTCGCGCACCTCGGGCAGCGTGACCCGCGGCGGGGCGACGTCCTCGTAGTCGAACTGCGCCAGCAGGTGGCTGATGCAGTTCAGCCGCGACGCGAGCTTGTCGTCGGACGGCACGACCCACCACGGAGCCTGCTTGATGTCGGTGTACTGGAAGGTCGTGTCCTTGGCCATCGAGTAGCGGACGTAGAGCTCGCGCTCGGCGAGGTCCATGTCGGAGAGCTTCCAGCGCTTGAGGGGCTCGTTGTTGCGGGCCTCGAAGCGCCGCTGCTGCTCCTCGGCGCTGACGGAGAACCAGTACTTGAGCACCACGATCCCCGAGCGGACGAGCATCCGCTCGAGCTCCGGGCAGCTGCGCAGGAACTCCTGGTGCTCGTCCTCGGTGCAGAAGCCCATCACCCACTCGACGTTCGAGCGGTTGTACCAGGAGCGGTCGAACAGGACCATCTCCCCGGCGGCGGGCAGGTGCTCGACGTAGCGCTGGAAGTACCACTGTGTCGTCTCCCGGTCGGTCGGCTTCGGCAGTGCGGCGATCCGGACGGTGCGCGGGCTGGTGCGCTCGGTGATCCGCTTGATCACCCCGCCCTTGCCGGCGGAGCCGCGGCCCTCGAAGAGCACGACGACCTTGAGGCCCTGCGACTGGATCCAGTACTGGAGCAGCACGAGCTGCTCCTGCAGCCGCTTCATCTCCGCCTCGTAGACCGACCTGCGCAGCCGGCCCTTCGCGGTGTAGCGCTCGTCGTCGGTGCCGTCGACCATGCCGCCTCCCGGGGTGCTGTCCCCGAGGGTACGGCTACCGGCGGAGGCGGCGGATCGCGAGCAGGCTGACCGGGACGAGGGTGAGGTGGCACGTCGCGAGCGTCGCGGTGCTCACCGCGTCGAGGTCGACCGGGACGGTCATCACCAGGATCGTCGCGACGGCGAGCAGCGGCGCCACCACGGCGGCGACCCGGGGCACCCACCGCAGCCGGTGCGCGAGCAGCCCGACGAGGGTGAGACCGGCCCCCAGCGGGACGGCGGTGAAGCCCGCCACGGTGGCCGCGTCGACGGTGGCGCGGCCGTCGTCCCGGGTGAAGGTGAAGTCGCCGCCGGCGAGTCGCCCGACGGCGTACACCACGAGGTTGACCAGCACGGCTGCGACCACGGCACCGACGACCGTGCGGACGCGCGCCCGTGGCCGGTCCTGCACAGCGGCGGCGACGGCGCTCACGACGCCGCCCGCACCAGGTAGGCCTCGATGCGGTCGAGCGCGCCGTTCCACACCTCGGCGACGAAGAAGTCGCGCACCTCGGGCACGGGGAAGCCGACCTGGTGCACCGACATCAGGGTGCCGTCGCCGTCGGCCTCGAAGGTGACGGTGATCCGGGTGGCCATCTCGGCCCCGTCGGGGGACCGGCCGACGGAGTCGGTGACGAGGCGGTGGGGTCGGTCGATCTCGACGAACGTCTGGGTCTCCCGGAACAACAGGTCCGGGCCGGGTCCCCAGACGGCGACCTGCTGGCCGCCGACGCGGAGGTCGACCTCGATCTCGACGATCCCCGGCTCCTCGTCGAGGATCGAGAACCACACCTTCTGCTTCTCGGCGTCGGTGTAGGCGTCGAAGACCTCCTCCGGGGTCGCGGGGAGGCGGCGCGACGTGCGCAGGTCGAGCTGCCCGGTGGTGTCGTCGGTGGTGTGGTCGGTGGTGTCGTCGGTGGTCATCGGTCCTGGCCTTTCTGGAGGGTGAAGTAGGCGTCGAGGCCGTCGAGGCGGCGCTCCCACAGGCCCTGGTAGAAGGAGATCCAGGCCATGGCGTCGTCCAGTCGCTCGGTGCCGAGGCGGCAGTGGCGCGAACGGCCCACCTTCTCGGTGGTCACCAGCCCCGCCTCCTCGAGCACGTGGAGGTGCTTCTTGACCCCGGTGAGCGAGATGCCGAGGGGCTCGGCGAGCTCGGAGACCGTGGCCGGACCGCGGCCGAGGGTCTCGAGCATCGCGCGACGGGTGGGGTCGGCGAGGGCGGAGAAGGCCCGGTCGAGGACGTGTTGCTGAACCATGTGGTTCACCATTGCACACTGAACCGATCGGGTCAATGTCTGCTTGGCAGGACCACCGTCGCGACCAGCCCGCCGCCCGGGCGCGGGGCGAGGGCGAGCGTCCCGTCGTGGGCGGCGGTGATCCGCTGCACGATCGCCAGCCCGAGGCCGACCCCGCCGTGGTCGTCGTGGAGGCGTTGGGAGCCGCGCCGGAACGGCTCGGCCAGGGTGGCGACGAGCGCAGGGTCGAGCGGCGCGCCGGTGTTCTCGACCCTGAGGGTGGCGCTCGCGGCGCTGGTGCGGGCGGTGACCCACGCGCGGCCACCCCCGTGGTTGTGCACGATCGCGTTGTGCAACAGGTTCGTCGTCAGCTGCAGCAGCAGCGCGCGTGAGCCCGACGCCACGGCAGGGTCGCCCGCCGTCGTCACCACGACGTCGCGCTGCTCGGCGAGGGGCAGCAGGACCTCGGCCGCCTCCTCGGCGAGGAGCGACAGGTCAACCGGCTCGTGCTCGAAGGAGCGCTGGTCCGCGCGGCTCAGCAGCAGTAGGGCCTCGGTGAGGTCGATGGCCCGCGCGTTGACGGTCCGCAGCCTCGCGACGAGCAGGTCAACGTCCGGGTGCGGGTCCCGTGCCGCCACGTCGAGCAGTGTGCGGGTGATGGCGAGCGGCGTACGCAGCTCGTGGGACGCGTTGGCCGCGAACCGCTGCTGCTCCGCGACGTGGCCCTCCAGGCGCTCGAGCATGCCGTCGAACGCGTCGGCGAGCTCGCGGAACTCGTCGCTGCGACCGGGCAGCCGGATGCGGTGGTCGAGCGCACCGTCGCCGGCGGCGCGGGTCGCGGCGGTGATCCGCTCGAGCGGGGCGAGCATCCGGCCCGCCAGCACCCAGCCGCCCGCGAGCCCGACCACGAGGAGCAGGGCCATCATCAGCGCGGCCTTGGGGGCGAAGGCGGCCCACAGGTCCGAGCGGCCGGGCATGAACCTGGTGCCGAACCCGTCGGGCGAGGCGAGCCCGCTCGTGGACCCGGCCTCGTCGGGCACGTAGCGGAGCAGGAAGACCCAGACGACGGCCAGCAGCCCCGCGCCCGCCACGAGGAGGAACCCGGCGTAGCTGAGCGTCAGCCGCAGCCGGACGCTGGGGCCGGGCTCCCTAGCCACGGGGCTCGGCATCGACGTCGATGCGGTAGCCGACGCCCGGCACGGTCGCGATCACCCACGGCTCGCCGAGCCGCTTGCGCAGTGCCGACACCGTGATGCGTACGGCGTTGGTGAACGGGTCCGCGTGCTCGTCCCACGCCCGCTCCAGCAGGTCCTCGGCGCTGACCACGCCGCCCTCGGCGGCGACGAGGACCTCCAGCACGGCGAACTGCTTGCGGGTGAGGGCGACGTAGCGGCCGTCGCGGTGCACCTCGCGCCGGAACGGGTCGACCCGCAGGCCGGCCAGCTCACGGACCGGGGGTCGGTGGTGCCCGCGCCGCCGGTCGAGCGCGCGCAGCCGGAGCACCAGCTCCTGGAGCTCGAACGGCTTCGTGAGGTAGTCGTCGGCGCCGAGCTCGAAGCCCGACGCCTTGTCGTCGAGGCGATCGGCCGCGGTGAGCATGAGGATCGGCAGGCCCGAGCCCGACGCGACGATGTGCGCGGCCACGTCGTCGCCGGACGGCCCGGGGACGTCGCGGTCCAGGACGGCGATGTCGTAGGAGTTGGTGCCGAGGAGCTCGAGCGCGGTGTCGCCGTCGCCGGCCACGTCGGCCGCGATCGCCTCGAGCCGCAGCCCGTCGCGGATCGCACCCGCCATCAGGGGCTCGTCCTCGACGATCAGCACGCGCATGCCCTCGATGGTAGGGAGCGCGGTGTGTCGTCGGCGTATCGGAAAACGCATACGCTCCGGCAACGCCGCGGTTCCTTCACTGGACGCATGTCCCCTGCACGCCTTGCCGCTCTCGCCCTCGCCCTCCTCGCCTTCGGCTGTGCCGCGACCCAGGAGCCGTCCGTCCTCGCCCTGGACCGCATGGGCCGGTCGTCGTCGGTCGAGCCCGGCATCGCGCGCCTCGACGTCCGGCTGCGCGAGGCGCTGCGGGCCGCGACGGCCGCGGCGGAGGTCGACGGGGTCGACATCGTCGTGAACAGCGGCTGGCGGTCGCGGGCCCAGCAGGCACAGCTGTTCGAGGCGGCGGTCGCCGAGCACGGCTCGGAGGCGGCCGCCGCCGCGTGGGTCGCGCGCCCGGGCACGTCCGCCCACGAAGCCGGCCTGGCCGTGGACGTGGGGCCGCAGCGGGCCGCCGACTGGTTGGCCGAGCACGGCGCCGACCACGGCCTGTGCCGGGTGTACGACAACGAGCCCTGGCACTTCGAGCTCGACCCCGCCGCGCCGGACCGCGGCTGCCCACCCACCTACGCCGACCCGACGGACGACCCGCGGCTGCAGGGACGGGGCACGCGATCCGGCCGGCTCAGCCCTGCAGGCGGTTGAGGACGGTGGTCATGTCGTCCTCGGTGTCGCTGCCGATCTTCTCGAAGACGATCTTCATGATCGGGTCGGCGACCTTCGCCGCGCCGGACAGCTCGATCACCGCCTCGTAGGTGATCCGGCTGCCCGGGCCGTCGGGGCTCGGCACGACGGTGATGGTGTCGGTCGAGGTGGCGGTGTCGTTGCGCCCCACCAGGACGATCGTGTCGTCGGTGAGCTGCTCGAGGGTGTACTCGAGCTCGGTGCTCACCCCGGCGATCTTGGAGGTGTTGTGCCACCGCGAGCCGACCTGGACGGGGCCGGAGTCGAGGCGGGTGCAGGACTCGGTGCCGGGGTCCCAGTCCTCGGCGTTGCCGAAGTCCTTGAGGTAGGCGATCACCAGGTCGGGGGCGGGGCGGACGTCGAAGGTGCGGCTCACTGTCGTCATGTCCTCGACAGTAGGCACGTGGCTCGCGCCCGCAGCTCGCCCGAAGGGGTGGCGGTCCTCAGCCGGACGCGGCGGCGTAGGCGGCGGTGAGCTGCTCCTCGGCCGCGGTGAGGTAGCGCTCCAGGGCGGTCGCGGCGGCGTCGGGCTCGCCCGACTCGAGGAGGTCGAGGATCCGGCGGTTGTCGGCGAGGTAGGGCTCGTGGAAGGTCTGCGGCGCTGCCATCACGTGGAAGACCAGCCGCAGCTCGGCGAGCACGTGGCGCATCGCCTCCTCGACCCGTGGGCTGCCGGAGAGTGCGGCGAGGGACTGGTGGAAGCGCATGTTGGCGGTGCCGACGTCGACCCAGCGTCCCTCCGCCGCGGCCGCCTCGCCCTCCTCCACCGCACGGCGTACGTCGTCGAGCGGGGCGCCGGCCGGGCAGGCCCGCAGGGCGCCCGCCTCGACGAGCCGGCGGAAGCGGTAGAGGTCGTGGACGTCGGCGACGGTGAGCCGCCGGACGAAGACGCCGCGGTTGAACTCGTGGACGAGCAGCCGCTCGTGCGCGAGGAGCCGGAAGGCCTCGCGGAGGGTGTTGCGCGAGACGCCCAGCGCGGCGCCGATGTCCTCCTCGGAGAGCCGGGTCCCGGGCGGGAGCCGGCCCTCGGTGACGTGCGCGCGGAGGATCTCGGCCACCCGGCCCGCCGTGCTCGCACGACCCAGTGCGGCCCGCTCCGCGGACAGCTCCTGCACCCAGGCACCCGACACCACGGCACCAGTCTAGGGGGACGAGGGGATTGACAGATTGTTCAACAATCCTGCACCGTGGTGTGACGGGGCTCACCACACGGACAGGAAGACCGATGGACCAGCAGGTAGACGAGCAGACGTCAGGCACGGCCGCCCGGGCGAGGAGAGGTGCCCTGGTCGGGGCCATGTTCCTGATGGCGACCAGCGCGATCGGACCGGGCTTCATCACCCAGACCACCGTCTTCACCGACCAGCTGGGCGCGGCGTTCGCCTTCGCGATCCTGGTCTCGATCCTGGTCGACATCGCCGTGCAGCTGAACGTGTGGCGGGTGATCGGCATCGCCGGCATGCACGCGCAGGACCTCGCCAACAAGGTCGCGCCGGGGGCGGGCTACGTCCTCGCCGCCCTGGTCGTCCTCGGCGGGCTGGTGTTCAACATCGGCAACATCGGCGGCACCGCGCTCGGGATGAACGCGATGTTCGGGATGGACGTCAAGCTCGGCGGTGCGATCTCGGCGGTCATCGCCATCGGTGTCTTCCTGAGCCGCCGCGCAGGCGTGGCGATGGACCGCATCGTCGTCGTGCTCGGGGTCGTGATGATCGCGATGGTTCTCTACACCGCCTTCGTCTCCGACCCGCCGGTCGGCCAGGCGCTGAAGCAGAGCGTGCTGCCCGACGAGGTCGACTTCCTCATCATCACCACGCTGATCGGCGGCACCGTCGGCGGCTACATCACCTACGCCGGTGCCCACCGCCTCGTCGACTCCGGCATCACCGGCGCCGACCAGGTCGCGCAGATCAGCCGCGGCAGCGTGACCGGCATCCTGGTCACCGGCGTCATGCGGGCGCTGCTGTTCCTCGCGGTGCTCGGCGTGGTCTCCGGCGGCGCCGTCCTGGCCGCCGACAACCCGCCGGCCTCGGCCTTCCAGCACGCGCTCGGCGACGCGGGCGTCCGGGTCTTCGGCGTCATCCTCTGGGCCGCGAGCATCACCTCGGTCATCGGTGCGTCCTACACCTCGGTGTCGTTCCTGAGCGGGCTGCTCAAGGGCGACCAGCGCCGCCGCAACCACGGCGTCGTCGCGTTCATCGTGGTCTGCGCGGGCCTGTTCCTGGTCCTCGGCAAGGCGCCGGTCACGCTGCTGGTCCTCGCGGGCGCGCTCAACGGCCTCATCCTCCCGGTCGGGCTCGCCGTGATCCTCTGGGTCGCCGCCCGCCGCACCCACGACCTGCTCGACGGCTACCGCTACCCCCGTTGGCTGCTCGCCGTCGGCATCGCGGTGTGGGTGCTGACGGTCTACCTCGGCTGGAGCTCCCTGGGCGGCATCGCCGACCTGTGGGCCTGAGGGAGGCGACGATGACGACCACGGTCGACCTCAACGCCGACCTCGGCGAGGGCTTCGGGCGCTGGACCCTCGGCGACGACGAGGCCCTGCTGGAGGTGGTGTCGAGCGCCAACGTGGCGTGCGGCTTCCACGCCGGAGACCCGACCGCGCTGCGCCGCGTCTGCGCGGTGGCGGCTGAGCGCGGGGTGGCCGTCGGGGCCCAGGTCGGCTACCGCGACCTCGCCGGCTTCGGCCGTCGCTTCATCGACGTCGAGCCGGAGGAGCTCACCAACGACGTGCTCTACCAGATCGGTGCCCTCGAGGCCTTCACGCGCGTCGCCGGCGACCGGGTCCGCTACGTCAAGCCCCACGGCGCGCTCTACAACGCGATCGTGCACCACGAGGCGCAGGCGGCCGCGGTAGTGGAGGCCGTCCACCGCTACGACCCCGCGCTGCCCGTCCTCGGGCTCCCGGGGTCGGTCTTCCTCACCCTGGCTGCCGAGGCCGGCCTGCCCACGGTCGCCGAGGCGTTCGCCGACCGCGCCTACACGCCCGAGGGCACCCTCGTGTCCCGACGCGAGGAGGGCGCGGTGCTCCATGACGCCGACGAGGTCGCGGCCCGGTGCGTCGCGATGGCGACGCGGGGCGAGGTCGAGGCGGTCGACGGCACGGTCGTCGCCGTACGCCCGTCCTCGCTGTGCGTCCACGGCGACAGCCCGGGGGCGGTCGCGATGGCGGTCCGCGTGCGCGACGCGCTGCACGACGCGGGCGTGCGGGTCGCCCCCTTCGCGGGCGGCGCGACCTGATGCGGGTCCTTCCCTGCGCCGACTCCGGGCTGCTCGTCGAGCTCGACGACCTCGACGAGGTCCTCGCGCTCTACGCCGAGCTGGTCGACGAGCCGCCCGCCGGTGTCGTCGACCTCGTCCCCGCGGCGCGCACGCTGCTGCTGCGCCTCGACCCGGCCGGTGCCGACCCGGCCGAGATCGAGCGAGCGGTGCGCGGGGCCCGGCCCACGCGTGGTGCCCGGCCCGACGTCGGGCAGGTCGAGATCCCCGTCGTCTACGACGGCGCCGACCTGCAGGAGGTCGGCGAGCTGACCGGCCTCGGCGAGCGAGGGGTGGTCGAGGCCCACACCGGCCAGGAGTGGACGGTGGCCTTCGGCGGCTTCGCGCCCGGCTTCGGCTACCTCGTGGGCACCGACGAGCGGCTCCACGTGCCGCGTCGCAGCACCCCCCGCACGCGGGTGCCAGCCGGCGCCGTCGGCCTGGCGGGCGAGTTCGCGGGGGTCTACCCCCGGGAGTCGCCGGGCGGCTGGCAGCTGCTGGGCCACACCACCCTGCGCACGTGGGACCTCGACCGGGACCCGCCGGCGCTGCTGCTCCCCGGGGTGCGGGTCCGCTTCGTGGAGGCGACGTGACGGCGCGCGCGCTGGAGGTCGTGGCGACCGGCCCGCTGGCCACGGTCCAGGACCTCGGCCGCCCCGGGCTGGCCGCCCTCGGTGTCGGCCGCTCCGGCGCGGCCGACACCGACTCGATGGCGCTGGCGAACCGGCTCGTCGGCAACGCACCCGGCACCAGCTGCGTCGAGGTGACCTTCGGTGGGCTCGAGGTGCGCGCCCACGGCGGCCTCACCGTCGCGCTGGCCGGTGCGCCGTGCCCGATGGACGTCGACGGGCGCCAGGTCGCGCCGTACGCCGTCGTCTGGGTGCCCGACGGCGCCACCCTGCGGCTCGGGGCCCCGACGTCCGGCCTGCGCAGCTACCTCGCGGTCCGCGGCGGCGTCGACGTGACCCCGGTGCTCGGCTCGCGGTCGACCGACACGCTGTCGGGGGTGGGGCCGCCGCCGCTGGAGCCGGGCCGGCAGCTGCGGGTGGGTCGTGCCACCGGGCCGCTGCCCGGCGTCGACCACGCGCCCGTGCGCGTGCCCGACAGTGGCGACGTGTGGCTGCGCGTAGCCCGCGGTCCCCGCGACGACTGGTTCACCGAGGCGGCGTACGACGCCCTCCTCGGGTCGCCCTACGAGGTCACCGCCGAGAGCAACCGCGTCGGCATGCGTCTGGACGGCGCGGCGCTCGAGCGGGCGCGCGACGACGAGCTGCCGAGCGAGGGCATGGTGGCGGGTGCGCTCCAGGTCCCGCCCTCAGGGCAGCCGACCCTGTTCCTGGCCGACCACCCGGTGACCGGGGGCTACCCCGTCATCGCCGTCGTGGTCCGCGCCGACCTCGGGCTGGCCGCACAGGCCCGGCCCGGGCAGCACATCCGATTCCGCGGCAGCACGAGGTGACCACGATGACCGACGACCCGTCCACGCTCTCGCCCGCCGAGGCGCGGGCGCGCTTCCGCTCCGGGCTGCGCGTGCCGACCGCCGGCTGGTCCGCCGGCTGGACGCAGGCGAACCTCATCGCGGTGCCCCGCGACGTGGCGTACGACGTGCTGCTGTTCGCCCAGCGCAACCCCAAGCCGTGCCCGGTGCTCGACGTGACCGAGCCGGGCGCCACGAGCAGCCCGCTGTTCTCGGGCGACCTGCGCACCGACCTGCCGGGCTACACCGTCTACGAGAACGGCGAGCTCGTCGGGGAGGTCGACGACGTCAGCCACCTGTGGCGCGACGACCTGGTCGCCTTTCTGGTGGGGTGCAGCTTCACTTTCGAGGCGGCCCTGGTGGACGCGGGCGTGCCCGTGCGGCACGTCGAGGCAGGCAGCAACGTGCCGATGTACCGCACGTCGGTCGAGTGCCGCCCCGCCGGCTCGATCTCCGGGCCGCTCGTCGTCTCGATGCGTCCGGTCCCGGCAAGCCAGGTCGCGACCGCGGTGCGCGTCACCTCGCGCTACCCGTCGGTGCACGGCGCGCCCGTCCACGTCGGCGACCCGCGGGCGCTCGGCATCGCCGACCTCGACGAGCCCGACTTCGGCGAGCCCGTGGAGGTCCGGCCTGGCGAGGTGCCGGTGTTCTGGGCCTGCGGGGTGACTCCGCAGGCGGCGGTGATGCAGTCGCGGCCGGCGTTCGCGATCGGCCACGCACCCGGCCACATGGCGATCACCGACGCGCGCGACAGCGACTACCTGGTGCCCTGACGCCCGTCCCGGCGCGCGAGCTGCAGGGGCAGGCCGACGAGGCGCTCGAGCGGGCCACGACGGCCGGCCGCGGCGTAGCCGGCTCCGATCGCGAGCAGGATCCCGGCGTGGAGGACGTAGGTCCCCGGGTCCTCCCGCGGCCACACGTCCGGGGTGTGCAGCAGGACGTGCAGCGAGTAGAGGGTGAGGGTCATCGCGCCGGCGCCGAAGCAGATGGCAAGGGCGACCACCCCCGGTCGTGGCAGCAGGTGCTCGACCAGCAGGCAGCTGCCGATGACCAGCATCGCGCTCCCGATGGTCTGGACGAGGTCGAACGGCGTGGAGCTGTGAGGAGCGACGAGGAGCAGCCACGACCAGTCGCCGTCCGCCGGCGGGTTGCCGAACATCCCGGTCGCGCCGTCCTCGGCACGCGCGGGGTCGGCGAGCGCCCGCGACACCGCCGTGCTGAGCGCGGCGAGCCCCGCGCCCGCCAGCGCGACAGGTCCCGCCACGTGGGGGTTGCGGAGGTCGAGCCTGCCCAGGGCGAGCCCGGCGAGCAGGTACGCCAGCCACGGGACGACGGGGTAGTAGCCGGTGAAGAACAGCTCGCTGGCGAGCCGGCCCGGGTCGGCCAGCTGCGCGAACGTCGGGCTGTCGAAGCCGCGCGGAGGCAGGTGGGGACGGACCAGGTGCGAGACGACCGGGCCCACGAGCACCCACGCGGCGCACAGCAGCGCCAGGGACGGGGCGCCGAGGCGGACGAACGGGAGGCCCATCAGGAACAGCACGCCGTAGTAGGTGAGGATGACGGCCAGGCCGCTGCCCACGCCGCCGAGCGCCAGTCCCGCCACCGCGATCAGCGCGGCCCGGGCGGCCATGGCGAGGAGGTCACGACCGCGGCGCTGGTGCCGGGTCATCAGTGCGAGGCTGGCACCCGCGAGCACGGCGAACAGCGCCGAGGAGCGCCCGCCGGCGACCCACTGGACCGTGGTGAGGTCGCCCGAGGCCGTGCGCTCGTCGAACAGGTGCGTGGCGACCATGCCAAGGAGCGCCAGGCAGCGGGCGACGTCGAGCCCGACGAGCCGGTCGGCCGCTGGTCCCATCGCCCCAGACTAGGTCGAGCGTGCGGGAGCCGGTCGCCGCTCAGGAGTCGAAGCCGAGGCCGGCGCGGTCGAGGGTCCGGAGGAAGAGGTTGCGCCGGCCCTGCCGGTGGTCGGCCCGGTCGAGTGACCAGCGGGTGAGGTTGATCCCGATCGAGGCGAGCGGCTCGGGCGGGAACGGCAGCGGGCGCTCCCGCACCATGCGGAGCTCGGTGCGCTCGGTGGGCTCGCCGGCCAGCAGGTCGAGCAGCACCTGGGCGGCGAAGCGGGTCGCGCCCACGCCCAGCCCGGTGAAACCCGCGGCGTGCGCGACCCGGCCGCCGTGGCTGAGCCCGTAGAACGCGGTGAACTGGGTGCACGTGTCGATCGCGCCGGCCCAGCGGTGGCTGAACCGCACGTCCTCCAGCTGGGGGAAGGTGGCGAGGAAGTGCGACGCGAGGCGTGCGTGGCTCGCGGGGCGGTCCTCGTGCCGGGCGCGCACCTGCCCGCCCGTCGGGTAGATCGCGTCGTACCCGCCCCACAGGATCCGGTTGTCCGCCGTCAGCCGGGAGTAGTGGAACTGGTTGGCGAGGTCGCCGAGTCCCTGCCGGCCCGCCCAGCCGACCGAGGCGAGCTGCTCGTCGGTCAGCGGCTCGGTCATCAGCACGTAGTCGTAGACCGGGACGGTCATCAGCCGGTTGCGGCGCAGCAGCGACGGGAAGACGTTGGTCGCGAGCACCACCTGGTCGGACGTCACCACGGCCCGGTCCGTGTGCACCTCGATCTTCGACAGGCCAGCGCCCGAGGACGTACGCCGCAGCTCGGTGACGGCCGAGTGCTCGTGCAGCTCGACGCCGAGCTCCGCTGCGACCCGGGCGAGCTCGTGCGCGAGCCGGGCGGGGTGGACCAGCGCGTTCTGGTCGGGCTCGAGGACGCCGGCCAGGAACAGCGGGCTGTCGACCTCGGCCCGGATGCCCGCTGCGTCCAGGAAGTGGGGCTCGCCCCGGAGCTCCTCGACCTGGTGCTCCTCGACGGCGACGCCGAGCGCGCCGGTGCGTTCCCACTCGCACGCCAGCCCGAGGGTGCGTACGTCGTCCTCGAAGGCGTCGAGGTTCTCCCGGCCGAGCCGGTCGAGGACGTCGTGCTCCTCCGGCCAGCGGGCCCGGCCGTTCTCCTCGCCGTGGGTGAGCGACGCCTCGCAGAACCCGCCGTTGCGGCCCGAGGCCGCCCACCCGACGGTGCGCGCCTCGAGGAGGGTGACCCGGAGCGCCGGGTCGCGCCGCTTGGCGTGCACCGCGGTCCAGAGCCCGAGGTAGCCGCCGCCCACGATGGTCAGGTCGGCGGTCGTGGAGGCCGTCAGCTCGGGGTGGCGTGCCTCCGCTCCGGAGTCCTCCAGCCAGAAGACCGCCTGCCTGCTGCCCGCGAGCGCACGCTCGACCAGCCGGGGGTCGGGCGCGTGCCGCTCGTAGGCGGTGCGGTGGGCGAGCACGTCGGGAAGTGTGTCAGCCGGCTGCCGCGGAGAGGGCCGCGTCGAGGACCGCCAGGCCCTCCCGGACCTCGTCGTCGCTGGTGGTGAGCGGCGGCACGACGTGGATCCGGTTGTAGTTGGAGAACGGCAGCAGGCCGCGCTCCTGGCAGCCCTTCACGACCGCGGACATCTCCGCGCTGGCGCCGCCGTAGGGGGCCAGGGGCTCGCGCGTCGCCCGGTCGCGGACCAGCTCCACGGCCCAGAAGGCGCCGGTGCCGCGCACCTCGCCGATCCACTCGTGCTTCTCGGCGAGCGCCCGGAGCCCGGGGCCGATCACCTCGGCGCCGAGCCGGTCGGCGCGGGCGACGACGTCGTCGTCCTCCATCGCCCGGATGGTCGCGACCGCCGCGGCGCAGGCGAGGGGGTGGCCGGAGTAGGTGAGGCCGCCGGGGTAGGTGCGGTGGGCGAACGTCGCGTGGATCGCGTCGCTGATCGCGACCCCGCCCAGCGGGACGTAGCCGGAGTTCACCCCCTTGGCGAAGGTCAGCAGGTCGGGGACCACGCCCCCGTGCTCGACGGCGAACCAGCGCCCCGACCGGCCGAAGCCCGACATCACCTCGTCGGCGACGAGCACGATGCCGTACCGGTCGCAGATCTCCCGGACCCCGGCGAGGTATCCCGGCGGCGGCACCATGATGCCGGCGGTGCCGGGGATCGCCTCGAGCACGATCGCCGCGACCGTCGCCGGTCCCTCGAGGGCGACGACCTGCTCGAGGTGCTCGAGCGCTCGCTCGCACTCCTCTGCCTCGGTGGTCGCGTGGAACGCGCTGCGGTAGAGGAACGGGCCGAAGAAGTGGACCGTGCCGGCGGAGCCGTGGTCGCTCGCCCACCGGCGCGGGTCGCCGGTCATGTTCACCGCGAGGTGGGTGCCGCCGTGGTAGCTGCGGTAGGTCGTCAGCACCTTGTGGCGCCCGGTGTGCAGCCGTGCCATGCGTACGGCGTGCTCGTTGGCGTCGGCGCCGCCGTTGGTGAAGAAGACGTGGTCGAGGTCGCCGGGGGTGTGCGACGCGATGAGGCGGGCGGCCTCCGAGCGGGTGCCGTTGGCGAATGCCGGCGCGACCGTGGCGAGGTGCCCGGCCTGCTCGCGGATGGCCGCGACGATGCGCGGGTGCTGGTGGCCGAGGTTGGTGAAGACCAGCTGGGAGCTGAAGTCGAGGTAGCGCCGGCCGGCCCCGTCCCAGACGTGGCTGCCCTCGGCGCGGGTGATCACCATCGGGCTGATCTCCGCCTGGGCCGACCACGAGTGGAAGACGTGCGCGCGGTCGAGCTCGTAGGCCCGCTCCGCGTCGTGGGTGCCGGCGAGGTCCGACGTGCTGATCACGTCAGTCATTGCGCGGGAACCCCAGCTCGAGGCCACCCTCGGGGCGGTTGGCCGGGTCGATCCACCGGGTGGTGACGACCTTGCCGCGGGTGAAGAAGTGGACGCCCTCGGTGCCGTGGGCGTGGGTGTCACCGAAGAGCGAGCGCTTCCAGCCTCCGAACGAGTAGTAGGCCACCGGCACCGGGACCGGCACGTTGACGCCGATCATCCCGACCTCGACGTCGGCCTCGAAGCGGCGGGCCGCGCCACCGTCGTTGGTGAAGACCGCGGTGCCGTTGCCGTACGGGTTGGCGTTGACCAGCGCGACCGCCTCCTCGTAGGAGCCGACCCGGACCACCGACAGCACCGGGCCGAAGATCTCCTCGGTGTAGATCTCCATGTCGGGTGTGACCTCGTCGAAGAGCGTCGGCCCGAGCCAGAAGCCGTCGGTCACGTCCTGGGAGCCACCGCGCGCCTCGATGTCGCGGCCGTCGACGACGACCTTCGCGCCCGCCGCCTCGCCGGAGTCGATGAAGCTCGCGACGCGGTCCCGGTGGGCCTTCGTGACGAGCGGACCCATGTCCGCCTCCTTGCCCTCGCCGGTGGCGGACCGGCCGCCGTCTCCGATCAGGAGCGTGCGGGTGCGGTCGGCGATCCGGGCGACCAGCTCGTCGCCGATCGGGTCGACGGCCACCAGCACGCTGATCGCCATGCAACGCTCGCCGGCGCTGCCGTAGCCCGCGTTGACGGCGGAGTCGGCGGCGAGGTCGAGGTCGGCGTCGGGCAGCACGACCATGTGGTTCTTCGCCCCGCCGAGGGCCTGCACACGCTTGCCGTGCCGGCTCGCGGTCTCGTAGACGTACTCCGCGATCGGCGTCGAGCCGACGAAGCTGATCGCCTGCACGTCGGGGCTGGTGAGGAGCGCGTCGACCGCCGTCTTGTCGCCGTGCAGGACGTTGAAGACGCCGTCGGGGAGTCCCGCCTCCCGCCACAGTGCGGCGAGCCAGCCGGCGGCGCTGGGGTCCTTCTCGCTCGGCTTGAGGACGACGGCGTTGCCGGCCGCGATGGCGATCGGGAAGAACCACATCGGCACCATGGCCGGGAAGTTGAACGGGCTGATGATGCCGACCACGCCGAGGGGCACCCGCTTGGAGTGCACGTCGATGCCGGTCGACGCCTCCTCGCTGTGCCCGCCCTTGAGCAGGTGCGAGATGCCGCAGGCGAACTCCACGACCTCCAGTCCGCGGGCGATCTCGCCCATCGCGTCGGAGTGGACCTTGCCGTGCTCGGCCGTGATGATCGCCGCGAGCTCCTCCTTGCGGTTGAAGAGCAGCTCGCGGAAGGCGAACAGCACCTGCGTACGCCTTGCCAGCGAGGTCGTGCCCCACGCCCGGGCGGCGCGCGCGGCGGCCGCGATGACGTGGGCCGCGTCGGCCTCGCTCGCGAGCGCGACCCGGCCGGTCACCTGGCCGGTGGCGGGGTTGGTCACGTCCGCCCAGCCGGTGGGGGAGCCGGTCAGCTCGCGGCCGTCCACCCAGTGCACGATGTCGACGGGTCCAGAGGTCGTCATGCCGCCATCCTGCTCGTTCGCCACCGCTCGCCGGGGCTGTCGGATCGTAGGCTTTGGGGTCCTCGTTCGGACACTTCGTCACCCGTCACCCGCGTAGGCTGCCTGCCGTGGCCGAGGTGACGCCGGGCGTGACGCTCCAGGAGGCGCTCGCGCTGCCCACCTTCCACCGGGCGGCGCCGAGCGTCGTCGCCGGCGCGTCCGCGACCCACCGGCCGATCCGCTGGGTGCACGCCACCGAGCGGCCCGACGTGCGCGAGCTCCTGCGCCCCGGTGACCTGGTGCTGACGATGGGCACGGGCCTGCCCGCCGACGACGACGCGTCCGGGTTGTCCGCCTTCGTCGACGAGCTGGTCGACGTGGGCAGCGCCGGCGTGGTCGTCGAGCTTGGGAGGCGGTGGCGGTCAGAGCTGCCCGAGCCGCTGGTCGCGGCGTGCGAGCGGCACGGCCTCCCCCTGGTGGTCCTGGCCCGGGAGACCCGGTTCGCCGCCCTCGCACAGGAGATCGGCGAGCGCGTCGTCGACCACCAGCTCACCGAGCTGCGCGAGGCCCAGCGGGTCCACGAGACGTTCACCGAGCTGAACTTCTCGCAGGCCGGGCCGGTCGAGATCCTGCAGGCCGTGCAACGGCTCTCCGGGGGACCGGTGGTGGTCGAGAACGCGCAGCACCGCCCCCTCGACTACTTCGCCGGTCCCGACGACACCGCCGGCTTCCTTGACGGCTGGCCCGCCCGGTCGCGCCGGGTCGAGGTCGCCGGCCGCACCGGGTGGGACGCCGCGAACGGCTGGCTCGTCACCCGTCTCGGGACCACGGAGCAGGCGTGGGGCCGGCTCGTCATCGGCTCCGCGACCGCGCCCCCGCAGCGCCTCGTCGCGGTGGCCGAGCGGGCGGCCGCGGCGCTCGCGCTGCACCGGCTCCACGACCGTGACCGCGGCACCCTGATGCGCCGCACCCACCTCGAGCTGCTGGCCGGCCTGTCCGAGCACCCCGGCTCCGAGGAGGTGCTGCGCCGCTGCGAGGTGGCCGGCTTCCCCGTCCGCCGGCGCCGGTTCGTCGGCCTCGTCGTCCGCCCCCGCGTCGGTACGACGACCCCCGCCGACCTCGACGAGCTCGCCGCGGCCGTGGTGCGGGCCGCGCACGGCCTCCGCCTCCCGGCCCTGGTCTGCGAGGTCGAGCGCGACCTGCGGGTGCTCGTGTCCGCGCCGGCCACGGCCGACGCAGACGACCTCGTCGACCGGCTGGCCGCCCGCGTGCTGCCGCACCACGACGTCGTACTGGCTGCGGGGCGGGTGGCCGACGACCGCGACCAGGTCGCGCGCTCGGTGACGGAGGCCGGCCAGGTCGCGGACGCGGCGCCGCAGAGCCGCCGCGAGCGCGACCCGGACGTGCACCGGCTGGCCGACCTGCACCTGCGGGGGCTGCTCGCCCTGCTCGGCGAGGACGAGCGGGTGCGGCTGTTCGTCGACCGCGAGCTCGCCCCGCTCAAGCGGCACGACAGCGCCGAGGGGTCGCGGACCGAGCTGCTCGCGGCGCTGCGGGCGCTGCTGCTCCACCCGTCCAGCAAGACCGACGCGGCGGCCAGCCTGCACCTGTCCCGCGCCGCGTTCTACGACCGACTGGCCCGCATCGAGACGGTCCTCGGCGCCGACCTCGACGACCCCGACGTCCGGGTCTCCCTGCACGTCGCCCTCGTCGCCGACGAGCTCGCCAGTGATCCCCGGCCGGCCGGGGATCGCTGAACATGTCAGCCCGTGCACGGCCTGACAAGTTCAGCGAGAGCCTGACAAGTCGGCGCGCGGGGCCGCCGGATCGTCCGACTCGCAGTCGAACTGCCGACAGATCGTCGGCCTCCGGGACCGCACGTCGGGGGAGGATTACAGCCATGTTCCGCGTGCTCGACGTGTCCGCCGCCGTGCCGACCACACCGCTGGACCCCGCCACCGTCGTCGACGGCGAACCCGAGGCCGGGTCCCGCGCGCTGGCCGCGGTCGCGGGTGTCGAGGTCGGGGTGTGGGAGATGAGCCCCGGCACGGCCACCGACGTGGAGGTCGACGAGGTGTTCGTCGTCCTCTCCGGATCGGCCACCGTCAGCTTCGAGGACGGCGAGCGCGTCGACCTCGGCCCCGGCACCGTCGTCCGCCTGCGTGCGGGCGAGCACACCACCTGGGTCGTCCACGAGACCCTGCGCAAGATCTACGTCGCCTGAGGAGACCCATGACCGACACGATCCGCAACTACGTCGACGGCGAGCTCGTCGAGTCCACCACCAGCGAGTTCATCGACCTCGTCGACCCCACGACCGGGCAGACCGACGGCCGCTCGCCCGTCTCCACGGCGGAGGAGGTGGACCGCGCGTACGCCGCTGCAGCCCGCGCGTCGCAGACCTGGAAGCGGCTGACGCCCGGGCGCCGCCAGGGCCTCCTGCTCGACCTCGCGAGCGCGATCGCCGAGCGCCGCGACGAGATCAGCGAGGTGCAGGCGCGCGACACCGGTCAGCCGATCCGCTACATCGCCAGCGAGGAGGTCGACCAGGGCGTCGACCAGCTGCGCTTCTTCGCCGGCGCCGCCCGGCTGCTCGAGGGCAAGTCAGCGGGGGAGTACCTCGAGGGACACACCTCGAGCATCCGCCGCGAGCCCATCGGCGTGGTCGGGCAGGTGACGCCGTGGAACTACCCCTTCGCCATGGCGATCTGGAAGGTCGCACCGGCGCTGGCGGCCGGCAACGCGGTGGTGCTGAAGCCCAGCGACACCACGCCGCGCTCGACCGTGCTGCTCGCCGAGATCGCGGGGGAGGTCCTGCCCGCGGGCGTGCTCAACGTGGTCAACGGTGACGCCACCACCGGCCGCCACCTCGTCGAGCACCCGACGCCCGGCCTGGTCGCCATCACCGGCTCGGTCCGCGCCGGCATCGAGGTCGCCACGTCGGCTGCGAAGAACCTCAAGCGTGCCCACCTCGAGCTCGGCGGCAAGGCGCCGGTAGTGGTCGCGCCCGACGCCGACCTGCGCCGGGCGGCGGAGATGGTCGCGGCCGCGGCCTACTTCAACGCCGGCCAGGACTGCACCGCCGCGACGCGCGTGATCGTGCACCGCAGCGTCCACGACGAGCTCGTCGAGCTGCTGGTCAAGGAGGCCGAGGACACCAGGCCCGGCCCGCCGTCGGACGTCGAGGCGGACTACGGCCCGCTCAACAACGCCACCCACCTCGCCAAGGTGGAGGGGTACCTCGCCGGACTCCCCGACCACGCCACCGTCCGCACCGGCGGCAGCCGCCACGGCGAGACCGGCTACTTCTTCGCGCCGACGGTCGTCACCGGCGTGCACCAGGACGACCGCGTCGTGCAGGAGGAGGTCTTCGGTCCCGTCCTCACCGTGCAGGCGTACGACGACGAGGCCGAGGCGGTGCGGATGGCCAACGGCGTCCCCTACGGACTCGCCGGCAGCGTGTGGACGCGCGACCACGGCACCGCCGACCGGCTCACCCGCGAGCTCGACTTCGGGTGCGTGTGGGTCAACACCCACATCCCGTTCGTCTCCGAGATGCCCCACGGCGGGTTCGGGGCCTCCGGCTACGGCAAGGACCTCTCGGGCTACGGCTTCGACGACTACACCCGCATCAAGCACGTGATGACCGCGCACTACTGACATCCTTGCGCCGTGCCCTCGCCGCGTCAGCTCGTCCAGCTCGTCGGCGGGTGCGTGGTGCTGGGGGTCGGCGTGGCGATGCTGCTGACCGCCGACCTCGGCTCCGACGGCTACTCGACCCTGGTCAACGGCATCGCGCTGGCCTCGGGGATGGGCTTCCTGCTCGCCAACACGCTGGTCAGCATCGCCTTCCTGGTCCTGGCCGCGGTGCGCCGGGTGTTCCCGGGCATCGGCACCGTCGTGCAGGTCGTGCTGGTCGGCGTTACCGTCGACGTCCTCCTCGGGGCGTGGGACGTCCCCGACGGCTGGCCCGCGCGCATCGTGCTGCTGGTGCTCGCCTTCCCGGTGCTCGCCGTCGGCATCGCCACCTACCTCGGCAGCCACACCGGCGCCGGTCCCGCCGAGGCGGCAGCGCTGGCGTACGACCCGCCGCTGCCGTTCCGGTGGAGCTACAGCGCCGTCCAGGGTGGCGGCGCCCTGGTCGGCTGGCTGCTCGGGGCGACCGTCGGCGTCGGCACGCTCGCGGTCATCGTCGCCCTCGGTCCGTGCGTCGACCTCGCCAGTCGGCTGCTGCGGCTCGACGTGCACCAAGCCCGTCCTCCGGGGTGAAGCAGGACCGGGGCACGCGGGGCAGCATCGGCCCCGTGACAGAAGTCCTCTCCGGAATCGACACGGTCGTCGTCGACCTCGACGGCACGCTGGTGGACTCCAACTACGTCCACGTCCTCGCGTGGCGCGAGGCCTTCCGCGACGTCGGGCTCGACATCGCCTCGCACCGCATCCACCGGCTCATCGGGATGGGCGGCGACCAGCTGGTCGAGCGCGTGGCGGGCGAGGCCGTCGAGCGCAACGTCGGTGACGAGGTACGCCGCCGCCACCAGGCCCACCTCACCGAGCGCGCGGGCCTCGTGTCGGCCACCGACGGCGCGAGCGAGCTCATCCAGCTCCTGCGCGACCGCGGGGTCCGGGTGGTGCTCGCGTCCTCGTCCGAGCAGGAGATCACCGACCGCTTCCTCGACCTGGTCGAGGGTGCCGCCGGCATGCTCACCGCGACGGTCAGCGGCGACGACGCGTCGCGGACCAAGCCGCACCCCGACCTGATCGAGGTGGCGCTGGAGGAGGTCGAGGCGGGCAGGGCGGTCGTCATCGGGGACACCGTGTGGGACGTCGAGGCGGCCACCGCCGCCCGCGTGCCCTGCATCGCGGTGCTCACCGGGGGCATTCCCGAGCGTGACCTGCGCGAGGCCGGCGCCGTGATGGTGTTCGAGACCCCGCACGAGCTGGCCGAGACGCTCCGCGACACCTGATTCGCCCGGGCGGGTGTGGCACCGCCGCGTCGTACCCGCCAGCATCGACGGTGGGCCGTGACCGAGCTTTCGGGGGTGAGATCCGGATGGAGCTGTTGCCGCAGAGCCGCGAGGCGCTCGACGAGTACCTCACGCCGGCGGGCGACGACCTCGAGGACCAGCTCAGCGTGATCGAGAGCTGGGCCGTCAGGACCGTCCCCGAGTGCGTCGCGATGAGCGTCACGCTGCTGGAGGAGGACCTGACCTTCACCTTCGTCAGGCAGGGGCCGACCGGCGACGACGCGCCGGCGCCGACGAGCGCCGCGCCGCCGGCCACGGGCTGGCACGCCCTCGACGAGGAGGGCTGGGCCGCGCTCGCGCGCCAGCAGGCCGCCGCCGGGATCGCCAGCACCGTCTCGCTCCCCGTGGTGCATCGCGACCGCGTGGTCCTCGGCATCGACCTCTACGCGTCCACTCCGCACGCCTTCGACGACCGGCTCGAGGACCTCTCCCGATCGCTGGGCGCCTGGCGCGACGGGGCGGTCACCAACGCCGACCTCGCCTTCGAGTCGCGTCGCCGCGCGGAGGAGGCGCCGCAGCGGCTGAAGGAGCGTCGTACGGTCGAGGTCGCGGTGGGGCTGCTCGCCGCCCGGCAGGGACTCGACATCGAGACGGCACGATCGGTGCTCCACTCCTGCGCCAGCCAGGCCGGCATCGCCGACGTGCAGGCCGCCCTCGTGCTGCTCGCGCTGCCCGGCCTGTAGCGGTTCCGCAGGTGACGCGCATGCCCCACCCCTGACGGGGTACCGGGGGGCCATGCACCGACCTCCCCCCACCGTCCTCCCGACCCGGGCCCTCCTCGTGGGCGTCCGGGAGGAGAGCGAGCTGGTCCTCCACGGCCTGCGGAGCATGCTCGCCCCCCACTCCGCCGCGGTCACCCTCGTCGGCCTGCGCGCCGACCAGCCGTCGCCGCCGTGCGACCTCACCCTCTTCGAGCCGGCCGCACCCCACCGCGCACCCGGACAGCCCCTCCGCGTGCCGGGCCGGATGGTCGCCTACAGCTGGGACTGCTCGCCCGGCGCGGTGTCCACGGCGATGTCGCGCGGCGCAGCCGGCTTCGTCAGCAAGTGGCTGCCCGCCCACCGGATGGTGCGCGACCTGCTGCAGATCGCCGACGGACGCGTGGTCATCGACGCCTGGACCGGCCGCAAGGTCGCGCAGAAGCCGGGCGAGGAGCGGTGGCCCCTGACGCAGCGCGAGACCGAGGTGCTCGCCTTCATCGCCGCCGGCCGCTCGAACCAGGACATCGTCGACGAGACCCTGCTGAGCATCAACTCGGTCAAGTCCTACATCCGCAGCGCCTACTCCAAGATCGGTGTCACGTCGCGCTCCCAGGCCGTCCTGTGGGCGGTCCGGCACGGCCTGCTGCTCTCCGCCGAGGCGGACGACGGCGGCCTGCGCCTCGTCGACCCCGTGCCCGTCGAGGCGGTCCGCCCGACGGCCTGACCGCGACTCCGGGCGGCTACACCCCCGCTGTCACCATGGGGGCATGGCCCGCACGACCGTTCCGGCCCGGAGCACCGACACCTGGCGCGACGCCGCGCTGGTGACCGGCGCGTTCGTCGCGCTGCTGTGGGTGCTGGAGATCGTCGACGCCGCGACCGGCCACCCCCTCGACGCGTACGGCGTCCAGCCCCGCAGCGAGGAGGGACTGGTCGGCGTGCTCGTGGCGCCGGTGCTGCACTTCGGCTTCGACCACCTGGTCAGCAACACCGTCCCGGTGGCCGTCCTGGGCTTCCTGGCGCTGGTCACCGGCCTCGCCCGCGGCCTGCTGGCCACGGCGATCATCTGGCTCGTCGGCGGGCTGGGCGTCTGGCTGTTCGCCGGCGCCCAGACCACCCACGCGGGCGCCTCGGTGCTGGTGTTCGGCTGGATCGTGTTCCTGGTCGTCCGCGGCTTCCTCACCGGCCGCCGGTCCGAGATCCTCATCGGGGTCGTGGTGTTCCTCCTCTACAGCGGCGCGCTGCTCGGGGTGCTCCCCGGCCAGCCGGGCGTCTCGTGGCAGGGCCACCTGTTCGGCGCGATCGGTGGCGCGGTCGCGGCCCGGATCACCAGCGGCCGGCGCCGCACGTCGTACGAATGACACCCCCCACCCCACCCACGGCAGGAGACACCATGCGCAGCGTCGGTCACGACACCTTCGGAGCACCCGAGGAGGTCCTCACCGAGCGGGAGGTCGAGACGCCGGTGGCGGGTCCCGGTCAGGTGCTGGTGCGCACGCTGCTGTCGCCGATCCACAACCACGACCTCGTCACCGTCGCCGGCAACTACGGCGTCAGGCCGGCGCTCCCGGCGGTGGGCGGCACCGAGGCCGTCGGCGTGGTCGAGGCCGTCGGCGAGGGCGCCGACGAGGCCCTCGTCGGCCGCAGGGTCGCGGTCGCCGGGTCGCCCGGCACGTGGGCGGAGCACTTCGTGGCCCCCGCCGGGGCCCTCGTCCCGGTCCCGGACGAGATGGCCGACGAGGCAGCCGCCCAGCTCATCTCGATGCCGTTCAGCGCGATCAGCCTCGTGGAGTTCCTCGAGGTCGGCGCCGGCGACTGGATCGTCCAGACCGCGGCCAACGGTGCCGTCGGCAAGATCGTGGCGGTCCTGGCGCGCTCGCGCGGCATCAACGTCGTCAACCTCGTCCGACGCGAGGCGGCCGTCGCGGAGCTCGCCGAGCTCGGGATCGACCACGCCATCGCCACCGAGTCCGAGGACTGGGTCGCTCAGGCGCGCGCCCTCGTGGGGGACGCCGGGGCTCGGGCGGCGGTCGACTCGGTCGGCGGCGACGTCGCCAACGGCCTCGCCGAGCTCCTCGGGGAGGACGGCCTGCTCGTCACCTTCGGTGCGGCCAGCAACCAGCCGCTGGTGATCAGCAGCGGGCCGGTCATCTTCAAGCAGCTCACCGTCAAGGGCTTCTGGGGCGCCAAGGTCAGCCGGACGACGTCGGCGCAGGACCGCGCCCGCATGTTCGGCGAGCTGATCGGGCTGGTGCTCGACGGCAGCCTGCCGCTCACCTCGGGCGGGACCTTCGGCCTCGACCAGCCCGCCGAGGCGGTCGCGGCCTCGCAGACGCCGGGCCGGACCGGGAAGATCATGTTCCGGCCGTGAGCCGGAGCACCCGCGCGGTCTCCGGCGCCATCACCGGCAGCGACACGCCCGCGGTGGCGAGGATCCGGCCGGGGAGCGCGTGCTCGCCGGCCGCCGCCCACCACGTCGTGAGGTCGGCGCCGTGCTGGTCGGCCGTGGCCGTCACGTCGGCGATGCGGTAGGTCCGCTCGGGGTCGAGCCCGGTCAGCCGCAGGGCGGCCGGGTGCTGGGTGGCGGGTGAGGCGACCGTCGCGACGACGTACCACGCCTCCGAGCGGTCGGCGGCGACGATGCCGGTGACCAGGACGGCGGGGTCGGCGTGGTCGGGGTGCACCAGCGTCCCGGTGGCGATGAGCGGGCGCACCTGCTTGTGCAGGTCGATCCACCGGCCGAGGGCCTCGAGGGTGAGCGGGTCGAGACCCGTCACGTCCCACTCGATGCCGAAGGAGTAGAGCAGCGCCGTGGCCGCGCGGTAGCCGAGGCGGTGCGCGCGCCCGGTGGTGTGCGCGACGGGGCCGCCGACGTGGGAGCCGATCAGCTCGGGCGGCACCAGCAGCGAGGTCCACCGCTGGATGCTCTGCCGCTCGAGGGCGTCGATCGTGTCGCTGGCCCAGATCCGGTCGGTGCGTTCGAGGATCGCGGCGTCGACGCGGGCGCCGCCGGAGGAGCAGGACTCGATCTCGACCTCGGGGTGGGCCGCGTGCAGCTCGTCGAGCAGCCGGTGGAGCGCGCGGGTCTGGCCGTGGACGGCGGGCCGGCCGCCGTGGGTGGCGTCGGTGAGGTCCCGGTTGTGGTCCCACTTGAGGTAGGCGATGTCGTAGGCGTCGAGCAGGGCGAGCAGTGCGTCGCGCACCTCGGCGTACGCCGCCTCGTCCTGCAGGTCGAGCACCTGCTGCTCGCGCCAGGACGCGGGCAGGTCCGCGTGGCCCCGCAGCACCCGCTCGGGGTGGCGGCGGGCGACCTCGGAGTCGAGGTTCACCATCTCCGGCTCGACCCACAGCCCGAACTGCATGCCGAGGCCGCGGACGTGGTCGACGAGCGGGCCGAGCCCCTCCGGCCAGACCTGCGGGTCGACGGTCCAGTCCCCGAGCCCGGCGTTGGCGTCGCGGCGGCCGAGGAACCACCCGTCGTCGAGGACGAACCGCTCGACGCCCGCGGAGGCGGCGACGTCGGCGAGGTGGGTGAGCCGGTCGAGGCGGTGGTCGAAGTAGACGGCCTCCCACGTGTTGGCGACCACGGGACGCTCGGTCCGTGACCGCGGGGTCCGGGCACGCAGGTGGGCGTGCAACCGGTGGCTCATCGGGTCGAGGCCCTCGACCGACCACGAGCCGAGCAGCCACGGGCCGGCGTAGGTCTCGCCGGGCTGGAGCGCCACCTCGCCCGGGGCGAGCAGCTCGCCCCCACCGAGGAGGCAGTCGCCCTCGGGGGTGCGCTCGGCGTACGTCATGTGGTCGCCGCTCCACGCGGTGTGCACGCCCCAGACCTCGCCGTGCGAGAAGCCGAAGCCCGGCGTCCCGGCGACCATGAGCAGGGTGGCGTCGTGTCCGGTGCGACCGTGGCGGCCGTCGCGGCGGTGCGTGCCCTGGACCCAGGGGTGGCGCTGCGGGGAGCGCTCCTTCGACCACCGTCCGGTCAGGTCGAGCAGCTCGCTGGCGTGCGGCCCGACCGGGAGCGCCGAGCGCACCGCGGCGAGGTGCAGCACCCCGTCGCGGGTGTTGGTCACCGACGTGCGCGCCCGCAGCAGGCCGGCGTCGCTGAGGAGGAGGTCGACGTCGACCGACCACCCGGCCTCGTCGTCGACGCCGGTGAGGCGCACGCCGGCGTCCGACCCGTCGTCGGCGGGCCTGCTCGACCACCGCGCGAGCCGGGGGAGCGCCGCCGCGTCGCCACCGACGCGGTGCCCCTCCAGTGCCGGCGTCCCGGTGAAGCCGCGGGTGACCTCGGGCACCAGCCCGGTGGTGCGCGGGTGGTCGTAGGCGGAGTGCGGCACGCCGGGCCGGCGCGCGGCTACCAGCTCGGCCAGCACCTCGGAGGAGGTGGTGCCCAGGGCGGCACCCCAGTGGACGAGGACGGGGACGCCCTCGGCGTCGGGCGCCACCACGACGCTCACCCCGCCCCGACCGAGGTGGACGGGGGCGAAGGCCTCAGTCGTCATGCGCCGCCACACCGGGGTCGCCCGCGTTGACCAGGACCAGCTCGTCGACGTGGTCGGACAGGATGCCGCTCGCCTGGGCCGACAGCCCGGCGTCGGTGACGAGCACCGAAGCCTCGGAGAGCGACGCCATGCTGCTGAGCCCGACCACGCCCCACTTGCTCGAGTCCGCGCACACGATCAGGCGGCGGGAGCGCTCGATCATCGCCCGGTTGGTCTCGGACTCGAGCAGGTTGGGGGTGCTGAACCCGGCCCGCACGTCCATCCCGTGCACCCCCATGAAGAAGGCGTCGACGTGCAGGCTGCGCAGCGAGGACACCGCGACCGGTCCGACGAGGGCGTCGGACGGGGTGCGGAGCCCGCCGGTGAGCAGCACCGACGTCGTGCTGTCGCCGTGGCGGTGCAGCACGTCGGCGACCCACACGGAGTTGGTGACGACGGTGAGGTTGGGGATCCGGGTCAGGTGCTCGGTGAGGGCGTGGGTCGTGGTGCCGGCCGAGACCGCGATGGCCATCCCGGCGTGCACGAAGCCGGCGGCGCGGGCGGCGATCGCCTCCTTCTCCCTGCGGCGCTGCACCGACTTGGCGGCGAAGCCCGGCTCCGAGGAGGACGGTTCGGCGACCGCGAGGGCCCCGCCGTGCACCTTCTCGAGCAGGCCCTCGCGGTGCAGGGCCACGAGGTCGCGGCGCACGGTCATGTCCGAGACGCCGAGCAGGTCGACGAGGTCCGTGACGCGCACGGTGCCACCTCGGCTCAGCTCGGCCAGGATGAGGCTCCGCCGCTGCGCCGCCAGCATCAGGCCCCCTGCTCCCGCACCACGGCCACCCCGCCGGCCGGGACCACGAGGTCTCCGTCGACGGCGCGGTCAGCGACCAGGTCGTGGCCGCGCACCGGGACCGCGGCGTCGGCCTCGCCGTGGTTGACGACGAAGAGCCACGACGCGTCGTCGCCCACCCGTCGCGTCACCTCGACGTCGGGGCCGGCACCCGGCAGCCGCTCGACCCCCGACTCGGCGACGAGGCGCTCGACGAGGCGGTCGGTGCCGTCCGGCCCCAGCCGCGTGGCGACGTACCAGGCGGCGCCGGAGCCGACGTCGCGGCGCGTCACCGCGGGCAGGCCGCGCGCGGGCCCGTCAGCGTAGGTGGCCACCGCGGTGGCGCCGGCCAGCTCCAGGTCCTCCGACCAGGTGTCGGCGTCGAGGCCGCCGTCGCCCAGGCCGTCCACCCGCACCACCTGGCCGGCGTTCAGCGGCAGGAACTCCGTGCTGCGCACGCCCAGCAGGTCGCGGAGGGCACCCGGGTAGCCGCCGAGGCGGACGTGGTCGTGGGGGTCGACGATGCCGCTGAAGTAGGTGACGACGACGGTCGCGCCACGCTCGGCTGCGGCCGCCACGGCGGCAGCCGCCTCGTCGGTGACGAGGTAGAGCGTCGGCACGACGACGAGGTCGTACGCCGACAGGTCGGCGCTCGGGTGCACCACGTCGACGCCGACGCCGAGCGCGGTCAGCGCGCGGTGGAAGTCCTCGGCCCGGTCGCGGTAGCGCACGTCGATGCTCGGGTGCGAGTCGAGCTCGCAGCCCCACCACGCCTCCCAGTCGAAGAGGATCGCCGTCTGGTTCCGCGGTGCGCTCCCGGCGACCTCCTCGATCGCGTCCAGGACGCCGGAGAGCTCGCACACCTCGCGCCAGAGCCGGGTGTCGGTGCCGGCGTGCGGCATCAGCCCGGAGTGGAACTTCTCCGCACCGGCGCGCGACGCGCGCCACTGGAAGAACAGCACCGCGTCGGCGCCGCGGGCGACGTGGGCCAGGCTCGAGCGGGCCATCTCGCCCGGTCGCTTGGCGATGTTGCGCGGCTGCCAGTTCACCGCGCTCGTGGAGTGCTCCATCAGCAGCCACGGCCGGCCGCCGGCGGTGCCGCGCGTCAGGTCGGCGCTGAACGCGAGCTCGTGGTGCGAGTGGGGGTCCTCGGCCATGAGGTAGTGGTCGTTCGACACCACGTCGAGCTCGCGGCCCCACCGGAGGTAGTCCATCTCGAAGGTGTGCCGCATGACCATGAAGTTGGTGGTCACCGGGACGCCGGGGGAGACCTCGTGCAGCACGTCGCGCTCGGCGACGAAGTTGTCGAGGAGCTGGTCGGAGGAGAATCGCAGGAAGTCCAGCTGCTGCGTGGGGTTGGCCCACGCCGGGGCGACGCGCGGCGGCAGGACCTGGTCGAAGTCGCCGTAGCGCTGGGACCAGAACGCGGTGCCCCAGGCGTGGTTGAGGCGGTCGACGTCGTCGTCGTAGCGCCGCCGGAGCCAGTCACGGAACGCCGCCGCGCTGACGTCGCAGTAGCACCGCGCGTTGTGGCACCCGAGCTCGTTGGAGACGTGCCACAGGGCCAGGGCGGGGTGGTCTGCGTAGCGCTCACCGAGTGCGCGGCACAGGGCCAGCGCGTGCTCGCGGTAGACCGGCGAGCTCGGGCAGAAACCCTGCCGTGCACCCGGCCACAGCGTGCGACCGTCCTGGGTGACGGGGAGCATCTCGGGGTGCCGGTGGGTCAGCCACGGCGGCGGGGACGCGGTGGCGGTCGCGAGGTCGACACGGACGCCGGCCGCGTGCAGCTCGTCCATCTGCTCGTCGAGCCACCCGAACTCCCACTGGTCGGGAGCGGGCTGCAGGAAAGCCCACGAGAACACCCCCAGGGTGACCAGGTCGACCCCGGCCTCGCCCATCGCCCGGCGGTCCTCCTCCTGGACCTCGCGGGGCCACTGCTCAGGGTTGTAGTCGCCGCCGAAGGCGAGCGCGGGCAGAGGAGTCGGCATGCCAGAACTGTGACGAGCATCGCACCACAAGTCAACGGAACGACGGTGACTTTGTTTGTTTTCTGTGGACTTTCGATCGAGATATCGACATCCTGAGGGTTGACGGGGCTGTGTCGGCCGTCACATGCTGTCGTTCCCTGTTTGATTCTGTGTCTTGGAGGCTCCCGTGTCCCGACCCCGTCCCACCGGTGCCCTGGGCGGCACCTCCGTGCCCCGGTCCGCTCTCGTGACCATGGCCGCCACGCGCCGCACGATCCTGCGCGGCGCCGCCCTCTCCGGCCTCGCCGTGGGCGGGGCCAGCCTGCTCGCCGCCTGTGGCGGCGACTCCGGCGGGGGCTCGGGGTCCGGCTCGGGCACGGTGAAGTTCGGCATCAACGAGGCCGAGGGCGTCGGCGCGGCGCACGACCGCCTCGCGGCCATCGCCAAGGCGTACGAGAAGGAGTCGGGCAACACCGTCGCGCTCAACGCGGTGGACCACAACACCTTCCAGGAGAGCATCAACACCTACCTCCAGGGCACGCCGGACGACGTGTTCACCTGGTTCGCCGGCTTCCGGATGGCGCAGTTCGCCGAGAACGGCCTGATCTCCGACCTGAGCGACCAGTGGCCCATCGACGGCCTGAACGACTCGTTCAAGGAGGCCTCGACCGCCGCCGACGGCAAGCAGTACTTCGTGCCGATCAGCTACTACCCGTGGGCGGTCTTCTACCGGAAGTCGGTCTTCGAGAAGAACGGCTGGGAGGCCCCCACCACCAACGACGACTTCATGGCGCTGATGGACGACATGCAGGGCAAGGGGATCACGCCGTTCGCCTTCGGCGACAAGGACGGCTGGCCCGCCATGGGCACCTTCGACATCCTCAACATGCGCCTCAACGGGTTCGACTTCCACATGAGCCTGATGAAGGGCGAGGAGGCGTGGGACGGCGACGAGGTCAAGCTCGTCTTCGACACCTGGCGCCAGCTGCTGCCGTACCACCAGGAGGACCCGCTGGGGCGCACCTGGCAGGAGGCAGCGACATCCATGGGCAAGGGCGAGTGCGGGATGTACCTCCTCGGCACCTTCGTGGTGGACGCGCTCGGCGAGAACGGCGAGGACCTCGACTTCTTCACCTTCCCTGAGCTCGACTCCTCCATCGGCTCCGACGCCCTGGACGCCCCCATCGACGGCTTCTGCGTCGCGGCCGCGGGCAAGAACCAGGAGGGTGGCAAGGCGATGGCGAAGTGGCTCGGCAGCGCGGCCGCCGCCGACGCGGGCAACGAGGCGGCCGACGCGCCGTTCATCGCGGCCAACGAGGGCGCCAGCACGTCGACGTACAGCGACCTGCAGAAGAAGTCCGCGGAGGTCGTCGGCGCCGCGTCGAACATCGCGCAGTTCATGGACCGCGACACCAACGCCGACTTCGCCAGCACGGTGATGATCCCCTCGATCCAGGAGTTCCTGAAGAACCCCGACGACATCGACGGGGTCACGGCCAGCATCCAGGAGCAGGCCGCCTCCATCTTCGGCTGAGCCATGGCACACATCGACGAGGCGCCGCGGCAGGTTGCTGCCGCGGCGCCGAAGCAGGGCCGGGAGAAGCGCCGGTCGGCCCGCGACCGCCTCACGGTGGTCCTCATGGTCACGGTGCCGCTCGTGCTCGTGCTGGCCCTCGTGTGGTTGCCGGCCCTGGGGTCCGTGGCGCTGTCCTTCGGCCGGTGGAACGGCTTCGGCGACCTCGACACGATCGAGTGGGTCGGCCTCCAGAACTACCGCGACATCGCCACGATCTACCCGCCGTTCTGGCCGGCGATCCAGCACAACCTGATCTGGCTGGCGTTCCTGTTCCTGGTCCCGACCCCGCTCGGGATCCTCTTCGCGGTGGTGCTCGACCGCGAGATGCGCGGCAGCCGGTTCTACCAGACCGCGTTCTACATGCCGGTCGTGCTGTCGCTGGCCCTCATCGGGTTCATCTGGCAGCTCTTCTACTCCCGCGACCAGGGCCTGGTGAACGACCTCTTCGGCACCCAGGTGGACTGGTACGGCGATCCCGACATCAACCTGTGGGCGGTCCTGGTCGCGACGTCGTGGCGCCACACCGGCTACATCATGCTCATCTACCTGGCCGGGCTGAAGGGTGTCGACGCGAGCCTGCGGGAGGCCGCGGCCGTCGACGGCGCCGGCGAGGTGCGGACCTTCTTCAACGTGATCTTCCCGGTGATGCGGCCCATCAACATGATCGTGGTCGTCATCGTCGTCATCGAGTCGCTGCGCGCGTTCGACCTGGTCTGGGTGATCAACAAGGGCCGCAACGGCCTCGAGGTGATCGGCGCGCTGGTCGCGCAGAACGTCATCGGCGAGGCGACGCGCTACGGCTTCGGCTCCGCGCTCGCGGTGATCATGATGGTCATCTCGTCGGTGTTCATCACCATCTACCTGCGCACCGTGTTCCGTGAGGAGCGTCGAGGATGACGTACGAGACCCCTGTCGCCGCGCCGAGCGTCCGGACCGAGCGGACCGCCCCGCGCCAGGAGGGCGGTGGCGTGGCGCTCGGCCGCCGGCGCGGGACCATCGCCACGGTGGTGATGGCGCTGCTCGCGCTGGTCTGGCTGTTCCCGCTGCTCTGGGCGCTCGTCAACTCCTTCCGGGAGTACGACTACACCCAGGCCAACGGCTACCTCTCCTTCGGCGGGTGGACGCTCGACAACTACGAGGAGGCGTGGACGCGGGCGAACTTCGGGCTGCACATGAAGAACTCGCTGCTCGTCACCATCCCCGCCGTCCTGCTGACGCTGTGGCTCTCCTCGATGGTCGCGTTCGTGCTGGCCCGGTTCAGCTACCGCTTCAACCTGACGCTGCTCGGGGTCTTCCTCGCCGCCAACCTGCTGCCGCCCCAGGCGCTCCTCATCCCGGTCTTCCGGATGTTCCGCGAGATCCCGCTGCCGTACTTCCTGAGCGACTCCGGGTCCATGCTCAACAGCTTCTGGGCGCTCATCCTGGTCAACACGGCCTTCCAGATGGGCTTCTGCACCTTCGTGCTCAGCAACTACATGAAGACGCTGCCCTACGAGATCTACGAGTCGGCCGAGCTCGACGGCGCCAGCGTGTGGCGGCAGTACTGGCAGCTCACCATGCCGCTGGTCCGCCCGGCCCTCGCGGCGCTCGCCACGCTCCAGGTCACCTGGGTGTACAACGAGTTCTTCTGGGCGACCGTGCTCATCCAGCAGGGCGACAAGCTGCCGGTGACGTCCGCGCTGAACAACCTGCGCGGACAGTTCTTCACCGACACCAACCTCGTCGCGGCCGGCTCGATCATCGTCGCGCTGCCGGTGCTCGTGGTCTTCTTCGCCCTCCAGAAGCAGTTCGTCGCTGGCCTGACGCTGGGCTCCACCAAGGGGTAGCGCAGATCTTCCTCGTCGGTTGAGGTGCGAGCGCAGCGAGCCTCGAAACCACGATGTCCCAGATGGGCGCGGTCGAGCACACTGGTCCTGTGCTGTTTGGCGCCTCCGCTTCGCTCCGGCGCGTGTCACCGGTCGATGACGTCCGGTTCGGGCTGGCCGCCGGTTGAGCAGCGAGCGCAGCGAGCGTGTCGAAACCAAGGTTCTCGCGAGTCCTCGGTTTCGACACGGGCGCAGGGCGCCCTGCTCAACCAGCGGAGATCATGTTGCGAGCATCACGTACCCGCGGGTAACAATCTCCGGACGGGAGTCGCGGCGCGCTCCTAGCCTGCTCGCATGCGTGCACTCGTCCTCGCCCTGGCCCTGCTCGTCCCCGCCCTGTCCGCCTGCTCCGGTGGCGACGCGTCGGCGTCCGAGCAGGACGGCGCCGTCCGGGAGGTGGCCCAGCAGGAGGACGAGGCGACCGCTGCCTGGCGGGCCGCCGTGGCGGACGAGCTCGGCACCGACGCCTTCGACTTCGCCGCGCTGCAGGCCAACGCGGCCGTGGACTGCCAGCGCACCGACGCGGCCGCGTGGGGCGTGCACCTCGCGCTCAGCGGCGACACCGCCACCTCGGCGCTGACCCGCATCGGCCTGGAGCACGCGTGCAGCGACGTGGTGCCCGCCTTCGACAAGGGCGTCACCGCCGTCGAGGGTGCGGCCGACCCGCTGGACCTCGTCTGCGGCCCGGGCGCCGACCTCTCCTCCGAGGACGCCCTCAAGGCCGAGATCGTCTGCGCCAACCGCTGACTCCAGCTCCCTCTACTGCGGCTCGGTCCGACCACGCTTCCTCAGCGGGCGCGTCGCGGGCCCCTCGAGCACCTCGCCGCCGGGGGCGAACCGCGAGCCGTGGAGCGGGCAGTCCCACGTCTGCTCGGCGTCGTTCCAGGAGAGCAGTCCGCCGAGGTGGGTGCACACGCCCACCACGCCGCAGTCGTACCCGGTCGGGGTCGTGCCGGCGCCCGGGAGCCGGTCGACCGCGGCCTTCGCCGCGCGCGCCGCGGCTGCCACGCCGACCCCGAGGTTGACGCGGGCGAGCTCGGCGGCACCCATGGCCCGCGGGGTGCGCCCGGCCAGCACCGCCGCCCAGGACGGCACGTCGCCGAGGAGGTCGGAGGAGATGGTGCGGGCCGCGGCGACCGCGTTGGCCATGCCCCACTTCTCGTAGCCGGTCGCGACGTGCACGCGGCCCTCGCCACCGGGCAGGCGCCCGACGAAGGGCACCCCGTCGTAGCTGCTGTAGTCCTGCGCCGACCAGCGGTGGGTCTCGGCGGCACCGGGGAACCACCGTGCGGTCCACGCGCGCAACTCCTCGACGTGGGCGCTCTCGGAGCGGGTGCGGCCGACCACGTGGCCGCTGCCGCCGATGACGAGGTGACCACCGGGTGCGTCACGCACCGACCGGGAGTCGGAGCCGGCGGAGAGGTACATGCCGTCGAGCGCCCCGGACCACTGGTACGCCAGGGCGTAGGACCGCTGGGGCTCGACCTTGGCGAAGTGGAGCCCGCGGTCGAGGATCGATGCGCCGGTCGCCACCACGACGTGGCGCGCGCGCAGCTCGTGCCCGTCCTCCAGGGTCACGACCGGCTCGCCGGACTTCGACACCGACCGGACCCGGGCGCCCTGGGTGAGGGTGCCGCCGTGGCGGCGCACCTCCGCGACGAGCGCGGCGAGCACCTCCATCGAGTCGATCTGTGCCTGCTCCTCCAGCACGGTCGCCCCGACGTGGGGGAACGGCACGTCGAGCCGGTCGAGCCACCGGACCTCGAGCCCGAGGGACGCGGCGGCGCGGTGCTCCTCCTGCACGCTGGAGCGCTCGGGGTCGTCCGCGGCGTACGTCACGGCGCGTCGGCGCTGGTAGGCGACGTCGTGCTCGTCGCAGAAGCGGAGCAGCCACTCCATGCCCTCGCGGTTGGCCTCGACGTAGGCGCGTCCCACCTCGGCGGTCTGGTGGCGCAGGATCCGGGAGAGGTGGGTGCCCTGCAGCAACGACACCTTGCCGGTGGTGTTGCCGGTGGTCACGGCGCCGACCGTGCGGGCCTCGACGACCGCCACGTCCTGCCCGGCCCGGGCCAGGAGCAGGGCGGTGGTGAGCCCGGTCAGCCCGGCGCCGACGACGAGGACGTCGGGCGTCCGGTCGGGGAGCGCGTCGTCCGCGACGGCGGGGGCGCCGTCGAGCCAGAGCGAGGTCACGCGTCGGTCGCCTCGTCGTCCTGGTCCTCGACGGGGTCGCCCGCCAGGTCGGTCTCCGGGTTCGGTGCGTTGACCGGGTCCGTGTCGAGATGGGTCTGCGGGTCGGCCTGGGTGTCGGGGGCCTGGGTGTCGGGGGCCTGGGTGTCGGGGGCGTTGTCGCCGGACGAGCTCATGGGGTCCTCCTCGGGGTCGGCGTCCTCGTACCCATCCCCTCCCCGTCCATGAGCCGCGTCGCAGCGTCGCGCATGCGCCACACCCTCCTGGGGTACCACGACCTCGCAGCAGGGGTCCGCCGGGGACGTCCTCCCGTACGCCGTGCGAGGACGTCCCCGGCGCTCGGCGCATCGCGGTCCGCCAGCGGGGTACCGGTGCGGATGCCCGATCTCTCCTGCCTCGTGCTCTCGTGCACGCTCAAGCCCTCGCCCGCCGAGTCCAGCTCCGACCTGCTCGGCTCGCAGGTCCTTGCCGCCCTCGAGGAACGCGGAGTCCCCGGGGTGATGCAGCGCGTCGTCGACCACGACGTCCGCTTCGGCGTGAGCACGGACGAGGGCGACGGGGACGCCTGGCCGTCGATCCGCGAGAAGATGCTCGCCGCAGACGTCCTGGTGCTGGTCACGCCGATCTGGATGGGCCAGCCGTCCTCGGTCTGCAAGATGGTGCTGGAGCGGCTCGACGCCGAGCTCTCCGAGACCGACGACGAGGGACGCCCGCTGGTGTTCGGCAAGGTCGCCGCGATCGGTGTCGTCGGCAACGAGGACGGCGCTCACCACGTGACCGCCGAGCTCGCCCAGGCCCTGTCCGACGTGGGCTTCACGCTCCCGGCGCAGGCAGCGACGTACTGGGTGGGCGAGGCCATGCAGGCCGTCGACTACCGGGACCTCGACACCACCCCGGAGAAGACCGCCGGCACCACCGAGGTGCTCGCGCGCAACGCAGCGCACCTCGCCGGCCTCCTCGCCGGGTCGCCGTACCCGCCCGGCTGACCGCGGCACCCACGCCCCGCCGGGTGTGGCAGGTACGGCGAGGGAGGCGCACCATCGAGGCTTCGCCCGCACCGACTCGAAGGACGCCATGGAGCTTCTGCCGCAGAGCAGGGAGGCGCTGGACGAGTACGTCACGACGGCGGTCGACGACGTCGAGGTGCTGCTGAGGGTGATCGAGGGCTGGGCCGTGCGCACGGTGCCCGAGTGCGTCGCGCTCAGCGTGACGCTGCTCGACGACGACCTCACCTTCACCCTCGTCGACGACACGGCGACGACGCGTCCCGCCGACGAGGGCGGGCAGGCGTCGGCGGACGCGACCGGCGACGCCCATGCGCTGGACGAGGGCGAGTGGGCGGAGATGGCCCGCGAGCGCGCGTTCGCGGGGATCCTCAGCACCGTGTCGCTCCCGGTGGTCGAGCACGGCCGGGCGGTGCTCACGATCGACCTCTACGCGTCCACGCCGCACGCCTTCCACGACCGCATCGAGGGCCTCGTCGACGCCCTCGGCGGGTGGCAGGCGGGAGCGGTGACCAACGCGGACCTGGGCTTCGAGACCCTGCGACGCGCGGAGGCGGCACCTGAGCGGCTGCGGGAACAGCGGGTGCTCGACGTCGCCATCGGCGTCGTCGCGGCCCGGCTGGGGCTCACCACGAGCGACGCTGACGAGCTGCTGACCCGGGCGGCCGAGCGCGCGGGCGTGAGCGCGGTGCAGGCGGCCACGGTGGCGCAGGCGCTGCTCGCCTGACGCCGCGCATGGTGGCTGCAGCCGGGGGTACGTGGCCGGTCATGGACCTGCGCCCGGAGACCGCGTCGTGACCCGCTTCGGCTACTTCCTCTCCTGCGAGGAGTACGCCCCCGACCAGCTGCTGGACCAGGCCCGCCGCGCCGAGGAGGCGGGGTTCGACGCGCTGTGGATCAGCGACCACTTCCACCCGTGGACCGACGCGCAGGGTCAGTCGCCCTTCGTCTGGTCGATGATCGGCGCGATCGCGCAGGTGTGCGACCTGCCCGTCACGACGGCCGTCACCTGCCCGACCGTCCGCACCCACCCGGCGATCGTGGCCCAGGCCGCCGCCACGTCCGCGGTGCTGCTCGGCGAGGGCCGGTTCACGCTCGGCGTCGGCACCGGCGAGGCGCTCAACGAGCACGTCCTCGGTGACGCCTGGCCGCGCACCGAGAAGCGCCTGGAGATGCTCGAGGAGGCCGTGGAGGTCATCCGCCGGCTCTGGGAGGGCGACGTGGTGTCGCACGAGGGCCGGCACTACCAGGTCGACACCGCACGGATCTACACGCGCCCGGAGACCCCGCCCCCGATCTACATGAGCGCGTTCGGCCCCAAGGCCCTCGACGTGGCGTGCCGCATCGCCGACGGCTTCATCACCACCCAGCCGGACGCCGACTCGGTGACGACCTTCCGCGAGGCGAAGGGCGCCGACGCCCCGGCCCAGGCCGGCTTCAAGGTCGCCTGGGGGCCCACCCGCGACGAGGCCATCGACGCGGCGTACGAGCTGTGGCCCAACGCGGGGGTCCCCGGGGAGCTCAGCCAGGTGCTGCCGAACCCGCAGCACTTCGAGCAGGCCGCCGAGCTCGTCACCCGGGAGGCGTTCGCCGAGAACGGCGCCTTCGGACCGGACGTCGCCGAGCACGTCGAGGCCTACGCGCCGTTCGTCGAGGCCGGCTTCACCGAGGTGTACGTCGCCAACATGGGGCCGCACTACGCCGACATGCTGGCCATCTACGGGTCCGACGTGCTGCCTGAGCTGCGGCGTCGGACCCAGCGGTCGACCTAGCCCTCCGCGTCCTCGTCGTACTCAGGGTCACCCTGCACGTCCGCCGGGCGCGCCTCGTGGCCCTCGCGCCCGTCGCGGGTGCGCCGCAGCTCCTTCATCTCGGCCTCGAAGACGTGCCGGCGCCCGCCCATCAGCTCGTCCAGCGCCCGCTGGTGCAGGCCCTTGGCGCGGGCGTAGAACCCGTCGTCGAACTCGTCGACCATCTGGAACGACCACATGCCCGGGAGCGGGTTGGCTCCCAGGGCGTCGCGGTCGAGCGCGTCGGCGAGGTCGTCGTGGCCGGCCTCGCGCACCATCGAGGTCGCCTCCTCCAGGGTGTTCTCGGCGCTGCCCATGAGCCGGTGGAAGGCATAGAGGTGACCGCGTGCGTCCTCGATGTGGTCGAGCGCGGCGGAGAGCTTGCCGACGGCCTCGACCGTCTCGTCGGTGACGCCGTCGGGGCGGGTGTGCTGCTGCGTGGGGTGGTCGTCCATGGGCCCACCCTGACAAGCCGCGGGCGGGTGCCACCACGCTCCAACGGGCGGGCTACGGCTGGGTCGAGGGCAGCCGGCGGTCCCGGACGATCTGGGCCGCCAGGTCGCGGATCCTGCGGTTGTCGTGCGACGCGATGCGACGCAGCACGTTGAACGCGGTGTCCTCGTCGATGCCGTACCGCTCCATCACCATCCCGAGCGCCTGGCCGATGACGGTCCGTGACTCCAGCGCCGCGGCGAGCTGCTCGTCGTGGAGGGAACGGGCGAGGGCGACGGCACACATCGCGGCGATGGTCTGGCCGTGCAGCAGGTCCTCGTCGTCGAAGGCGGCGGGCTCGGTCGAGTAGACGTTGAGAGCGCCCCGTGAATCGTCGGGACGGGTGAACAGGCGGAAGCTCAGGCTCGACCGGATCCCGAGCTCGGAGACCATCGCACGGCCCCAGTCCGGCCACCGGGTGTCGGTGGCGAGGTCGTCGACCAGCACCGTCGCGTGGTGCCGGATCGCGTCGTAGCAGGGACCCTGTCCCGCGCGGTACTGCGACTCGTCGAGCTCGCGGAGCTTCTCGTTGGAGGCCGCCGGGGTGTGGATGCCCTGTCGGTCGACCAGCGAGACACCGACGAAGTCGCAGGACCCGAAGAACTCCGGCGTGATCGCCACGATCGTCTCGAGCGTGTGCGGCGGGTCCTCCTGCGCGTTGAGCTCGCGCACGGCATCGGCGAGCTGGCGCTCGAACCCCTCGGTCGTCATCGGCCCAGCCTCCTTCGTCCGTCACGGAGCGAAGAGCCGAGACTCGGGGGTCGGCGGTGCGGGCCGCATGGGTGGTGCCTCTACCCGTCACCGTCCCACGCCCGCACTCAGAGGGCAACCTATGCGTCATCGCCGTCCACGAGCTCGCGCACCAGCTCGCCGAGGCAGAGCCGGGTCGCCTCGGCGACGACCTCGGAGGGGTCCCCGGGCAGGCAGGCGTGCAGGGATCGGGTGGCTGCCGCGGTGGCGACGGCGAGGTGCACCGTGCCGGCGGGGCAGTCCTCGTCGGGGCCGGGCCCGCCCACCCCGGTGATGCCCAGCGCCACGTCAGCGCGGAGGAGCCGTCGTACGCCCTCGGCCATCTCGCGGGCGCACAGGTCGGTGACCACGGGCCCGGGGGTGACGCCGAGGACGCGGAACTTCACGTCCTCGTCGTACGCCACGACCGCGCCGCGGTACCACTGCGAGGCCTGCTCGCCCCGGCCCAGCATGGACGACACGCGTCCTGCGGTCAGGGACTCCGCGACGGCGACGCGGTGTCCTCCCTCCTTGGCCAGCTTCGCCACCAGCTCGGCGAGCTCCTCCTCGGACTGCAGGTCCTCCGTCCCGGTCGACGGTCGTGTGGTCATGGCACCTCCTCCGTGCGCTGCCACGTCCCCTCTTCGCCGCCGCCGCATGCGTCGGTGTCGCGCACGCATGCTCGGGGCGCAGCGGGGCACTTTGTCGGCATGTACGCGACCAAGGAGGTCTCCGGGTGAAGGCAGTGACGTGGCAGGGCAGGCAGGACATGCAGGTGGTGGAGGTCCCCGACCCCGTCATCGAGGAGCCGACGGACGTCGTCGTCGAGATCACGTCCACGGGACTGTGCGGCTCGGACCTGCACCTGTACGACCCGCTGACGCCGTTCATGACGGCCGGGGACGTGGTCGGCCACGAGCCGATGGGCATCGTGCGCGAGGTCGGCTCCGCCGTGCAGACCTTGCAGGCCGGCGACCGCGTGGTGGTGCCGTTCAACATCAGCTGCGGCTCGTGCTGGATGTGCGACCGCGGCCTGTTCAGCCAGTGCGAGACCACGCAGAACCGGGACAGCGGCACCGGCGCCAGCCTGTTCGGCTACAGCAAGCTCTACGGCCAGGTGCCGGGCGGGCAGGCCGAGCTGCTCCGCGTCCCGTTCGGTGACGCCCTCCCGATCAAGGTTCCGCACGGTGCGCCCGACGACCGATTCCTCTTCCTCTCCGACGTGCTGCCGACCGCGTGGCAGGCGGTGGAGTACGCCGACGTCGAGGACGGCGGCACCCTGCTGGTCATCGGCGCCGGGCCCATCGGCGACATGGCCACCCGGATCGGGCTGCACCGCGGCCTGAAGGTGATCACCGTCGACTCCGTCCGCGAGCGCCTGGCCCGGGTCCACGGCCGGGGCGCCGAGACGATCGACCACACGGAGGTCGACGGCATCGGCGACCGGGTCCGCGAGCTGACCGACGGCCGCGGCGCCGACGCGGTCATCGACGCCGTCGGCATGGAGGCCCACGGCTCCCCGGTGGCCGAGGCCGCCCAGAAGGCGCTCGCGCTGCTGCCCAAGAAGGTGCAGGAGAAGATGATGCTCAACGTCGGCTCGGACCGGCTGGCCGCCCTGATGAGCGGCATCGACGCGGTCCGCCGCGGTGGCACGATCAGCATCTCCGGCGTGTACGGCGCCCCGACCGACCCGCTCCCGATGTTCCAGCTGTTCGACAAGCAGGTGCAGATCCGGATGGGTCAGGCCAACGTGCACCGGTGGAGCGACGACATCCTCGCGCTCCTCGACCAGGAGGAGGACGTCCTCGGCGTCGAGTCCTTCGCCACCCACCACCTGCCGCTCGACGACGCCCCCGAGGCCTACCGGAAGTTCCGCGACAAGGAGGACGGCATGGTGAAGGTGGTGTTCACGCCGTGAGGATGCCCAAGCCGCGTGGCGGCCTGAGCGAGTGGACGGTCGCCCGGCTGGGCGCCTCGGCGTCGGAGCACAGCCTGGGACCCGCGCCCGCCGCGGACTCCCGGGAGGACGAGGCCGTCGCGCTGTGGACGCTCCACGAGCTGTCCTACCGCGGCTTCGAGGACGCCACCGACGACGGCGAGTGGGACCCCGAGGTGCTGGTCGTCCGGCACCGCCTCGAGTCCGCCCTCGAGGAGCGCCTGCGGGCGCGCTGGCCGGGCGCGGACCCCGACCCCGCCGACGTGCCCGCGGCGCTGGAGACGGTCGTGTCGGAGGACGACGGCCCCTCGCTCGCCGACCACGTGCGCCGTCGCGCCACCGCCGACGAGGTCCTCGAGCTGCTGCGGCAGCGCTCGATCTACCACCTCAAGGAGTCCGACCCGGTCGCGTGGGTCGTGCCGCGCCTGCCCGTGCGGGCCAAGGCCGCCCTCATGGAGCTCCAGTACGACGAGTACGGCGACGGCGACCCCAACCGGCTGCACCACCACCTCTTCGCCCGCGGGATGGACGCCGTCGGCCTCCGCTCCGAGTACGGCGCCTACGTCGACGACGCGTTGCCCGAGACCCTCGAGCTCAACAACGCCGTCTCCCTGTTCGGCCTGCACCGCCGCCTGCGCGGTGCGGCGATGGGCCACCTCGCGGCGTTCGAGATGACCAGCTCGCTGCCCTCACGGAAGATGGTGCAGGGGCTCGATCGGCTGGGTCTCGCCGGAGCCATGTCCGCCTACTACGACGAGCACGTGGAGGCCGACGCCATCCACGAGCACCTCGCCGCGCAGGACATCTGCGGCACGCTGGCCGAGGACGAGCCCGACCAGGCGGCGGACATCCTGTTCGGTGCGTGGACGTGCCTCGACCTCGAGGCGCGGTTCGCCACGGCGCTGCTCGAGCAGTGGGACGCGGGAGCATGAGCGCCGAGCAGGACGCGGAGCGCGAGTTCGCCCACCCGGACATCGTCATCCAGCCGCACGGCCCGATGCTGGTGCGGGGGGCCGAGGCGGTCCGTGACGAGTCGGGCACCGTGCACCGCGTGGAGCGCCCGGTCGTCGCGCTGTGCCGGTGCGACAAGTCCAGCCGGCTGCCCTGGTGCGACGGCACCCACAAGGTGATCCCCCGCTAGGGCGGTCAGCCCCGGTCGATGCGCACGAGGACCCCGCGCTCCTCCTGACGCACCTCGACGACGGCGAGGCGCCCCTCGGCGAACGACGGCTCGGACGCCAGCACGTCCACCTGCGCGGTGGTGCCCACCTGGAGCACGGCCGAGCCCCCGGGAGCCAGGTGCCGGTCGACGACGGCGAGGCAGGCGCGCGCCACGTCGAGGCCGTCCGCGCCGCCGTCGATGGCGGTCAGCGGGTCCTCCGGGAAGCGACCGGTGTCCGCCGCCGGCACCCACGGCGGGTCGGCGATGACGACGGGGAACAGCTCGTCGTCGCGGACGGCGGTCTCGAGCCGGCCCTCCCGGACCTCCACACGGTCGGCGATCCCCGCCGCCACCGCGTTGGCGCGGGCGTAGTCGCACGCCGCGGCGCTCGCGTCGACGCACACCAGCGGGCGTGAGGACACCAGCACGGCGAGCAGGCCGATGTGGCCGGCACCGGAGCACAGCTCGAGAACCGGGCCCGGCGGCGCCGTGGCCATCAGCTCCGCGGCCCAGGCGGACTGGGCGGCGGTCCACTCGCGCGGGCGCAGCACGCGCTCGTCGAAGACGATGGTCAGCGGGCCGAAGGCGAGGTGCTCCGTCATCGCCGCCCCCTGATCCGACGGGTGCGGTGCTCCCACAGCGCGGCCCGGGCGGCGTTGTTGCCCGCGGCGCCGTGCACGCCCCCGCCGGGGTGGGCCGAGGCGGAGGCCAGGAACAGCCCGGGTACGCCGGTCGCGGCGCGACCGCGCATCGCCGGCACCGGGCGGAAGACCAGCTCCTGGTGGAGCTGCGAGGTCCCGCCGTTGATCGCACCTCCCACCAGGTTGGCGTTGCGGGCCTCGAGCTCCTGCGGCCCCATCACCCGGCGCGCGGCGACCAGGTCGCCGAAGCCCGGTGCGCGGGCCTCGATGCGCGCCTGCATGCGGTCCGCGAAGCGCTCGCAGTCGTCGTGGTCCCAGCGGCCGGTGATCCCCTCGCCGGCGTCGTGCCGGGTCATCCCGGGCTGGGGGACGTGGGTGTAGGCCCAGAACGACTCGGTCCCGGCAGGGGAGCGCGTCGCGTCGCTGGTCGTCATCTGCCCGGTGAGCAGGAAGGGCCGGTCGGGGACCACGCCGGACGACACCTTGGCGAGCGTCTCGGTCATCTCCTCCACGGAGTCCGCGACGTGCACCGTGCCCGGCGCCGCCTCGGGGCGTCCGGTCCAGGGGATCGGGCCGGTCAGCGCCCAGTCCACCTTCACCGTGCCCGGGTCGAGCTCGAAGTCGCGCATGCCGCGCACCAGGCGCGCGGGCAGGTCCTCGACCGGGACCAGCCCACCGAACAGCCGCGGGGCCACGACGTCGGCCAGGACCGCGCGGGCGTCGTACGACTCGCCGTCCCGCGTCCGCACCCCCACGGCTCGCCCGTCACGGACGACGACGCGGGTGACCTCCTGGCCCGTGGCGACCTGGCCGCCGAGCGAGGTGAGGCGGGTGACGAGCGCGTCGGTGAGCGCCTGGGCGCCGCCGCGGGGCACGGGGAAGCCGACGGTCTGCGCGAGCATCGTCATCAGCACGCCGAAGACCCCCGACCCCGGGGAGGAGAGCGGGAAGTCGGCGTGCCCGGCGTTGCCGGCGAGCAGCAGGCCGCCGGCGGGACCGCGGAACAGCTCGCGGCCCAGGGAGGCCACCGGTGTCGCCAGGCGCCGGACGGTGTCGAGGCCCCCGCTGCGGGCCAGGGCCGGGAGCAGTCGGGCGCCGGCGCGGACCGGTGGGAACGGTGAGGTGAGTCCGTCGACCAGGGCGTCGCCGATGCGGTCCCAGGTGCGGCACAGGTCGAGCCACGCCTCGCCGTCACCGGCGTGCTGCGCCTCGAGGCCGGCCGCGGTGTCCTCGCGGTCGCGGTGGAGCACGGCCCACTGGCCGTCGCCGAACGGGTTCCCCAGCACCGCTGGGGCGTGCTCCCACGCCAGGCCGTGGTCCTCGAGGCGGAGCGAGGTGATCGCGCGCGAGGCGAGGGCGAGGGGGTAGAACGCGCTGAAGGTGTCGTGCACGAAGTCCGGGTGCAGCTCGCGGTCGCTGCGGACCGCGCCCCCCACGGTGGGCTGGGCCTCGAGCACCAGCACGTCCCAGCCGGCGTCGAGGAGCACGTTGGCCGCGACCAGTCCGTTGGGGCCGGCCCCGACCACGACGGCGTCGAAGCTGCGGCCCGCCGCCGGGCTCACCTCGTCCGACCCTCCACGACGTAGGCGAGGCGCTGCAGCGCCTCGTCGTTGCGGACGTTGAGCTGGACGTCGCGCAACGGCTTGGGCATCAGCAGGCCGGGTCCGGCGGTCGCGTCCTCGTGGATGGTGACCACCGTGGCGTCGCCGCTCTCCTCGAGGGTGAACTCGACGCGCGCCTCACCGGCCGGCCAGCCACGCGCGCGCAGCAGCAGCCGGCGGTTCGGCTCGACCTCCAGCACCTCGGTGAAGTCGTTGATGAGGAGCGGCCAGGTGCCCACGCTGTGGTGCAGGCGGGTGCCGACGGCCGGCCAGCCGTCGTCGACGTCCCGCATCCGCGAGGCCCCCACCACGAACAGCGGGTAGAGCCAGCCGTCCGCGAGCACGGACCAGACCTGCTCGGCGCTCGCCTTGACCGGCCTGCTTCGGGTGCTCATGCGTCGGTCCCTCCCATGCTCGTCCCCGTACACGTCGTCACCGTGGCGTCGTACCCGCTCGGGGGCCCGCCATGCGTCACGCTCCCACGATGCCGGCCGGGGCCGTTCCACTCCAAGGGATGTGTCGCGTTGAACCCGGGTGCGTGGGTTCGCTAACTTTTGCCCCGACTCCAGAACACGGGTCGTAGGCGCGATGTCTGCAAGGATCTCCATTGTCGACCCACGACTCCTCGGCGGTGTTCGCGGCGCTCGCCGCTGAGCTCCAGCTGGAGCCCGACGAGGCGCTGACGTCACGCGCCATCGTCACCCGGATGCGCGAGCTGGTCCCCGAGGCCGACCACGTCAGCCTCACCATCCGGACCTCGCGCGACGGCCACAAGACCCTGGCCAGCAGTGCGGCGGTCGCGGCCGAGGCCGACGCGCTCCAGTACGAGCTGGGCGAGGGTCCGTGCCTGGAGATCGCCGACACCGGCGGCTGGCTGCGCAGCGGGTCGGTCGGGACCGACCCGCGGTGGCCCCAGTGGGGCCCGCGGGCCGACGGGCTCGGTGTGCGGTCCCTGCTGTCGGTGGCCGTGACGGACCGGGAGGAGCCCCTCGGCGCGCTCAACCTCTACAGCGCGGAGCCGAGCAGCTTCGCCGACCGCGACGTGGTCGACCTCGCGCTCGTGTACGCCGTGCACGCCACGACCGCGCTCTCGTCCGCGCGCCGGGCCAGCACCCTGCAGACCGCGGTCAGCTCGCGCCACGTGATCGGGATGGCGCAAGGCATCGCGATGGAGCGCTACGGGATCGACCAGCACCAGAGCTTCGAGCTGCTGCGCCGGCTGTCGTCGACGACCAACGTCAAGCTCCGCGACGTCGCCGCCCAGATCGTCGAGACCCGCACGATCCCCCAGGAGCGGGCGGGGACCGCCGTCGACGACTGACGGTCGCGACCGGGTCGGGCGGCTCAGGCGGGCAGGCTGCCGTGCTCGAGCACGTGCTCGGCGACCCGACCGATCTTGGCGCGCCGGTGGCGGGCCGCGCCGCGCAGCATGTTGAAGGCCATCACGGCGTCGACGGACTCCTTGGCCATGAGGTAGCCGACGCCGCGCTCGATCACCACGCGGTAGTCGAGGGCGTACTGCAGCTGGCGGGCGAGCTCGCCGGCGGTGTGGGCCTGGAGCGCCGCGGCGAGCGTGGTCGCGATGACCTCCGCGTAGCGACCGAGGGCGGCGACCTCGCTCGCGTCCCAGTCGTGCGGGTGCTCCTGGTAGACGTCGAGCGTCCCGACCGGGACGCCGCCCATGCGGACCGGGACGCCGAGCACGGCGCGCACCGGTTGGTCGGCCAGGCGGCTCGCGAGGATCGGCCACCGCTCCGACTCGGCCGTGATGTCGCGGCTGACCACGACCAGGTCCTTGACGAACGCCTCCGTGCAGGGCCCCTCGCCGGTCTCGGCCTCCGTCGTCTCCAGGACGCGGCCCGGACCGTCGCTGGCGGCGACGTAGGCGAGCACGTCCTGCTCGTCGGCGATCAGCAGGCCGGCGCCGCCCACCCCGAACAGGTCGACGCAGGCCGCCACGACCTGCTCCAGGGCGGTGAGCACGCTGCCGTCGTCGGTGCCGGACTGGGTGAGCCGGCGGATGCTCTCGGCGAGTGCGGCGTCGTCGATGTTCACGGTGCCAGATCATTCCCCGTCGTGGGCGTCGGAGGCCAGCGGGACGCGGGGAGGTGGGCGACGAACGCGTCGAGGATCGCCCGCTCGGCCCCGTCGGCGGACCCGTCGTGGGTGGCGACCAGGACCCGGGCGACGGTCCGGACCTTGGTGTTGCTGTCCTGCGAGATGCGCAGGAGGGTGCGCCAGGCCTGCTCGGTGCTGCACTCGTAGCGTGCGGAGAGCAGCCCGATGGCCATGCCGATGGCGCGCTGCGACTGCACGGCCGCCTGCAGCTGCGCGATCTCGTCGCGCAGGGCGGGGTCGGGCGTCTCGGCGGGCTCGGCCGGCCCGCCCGGGGATAGAGGTGTCCCAGACATCGTCACCTTTCCATGACGTCGGTCCGCGGACACAGGGCGGAAGCTCGAACAATGCGAACCTGAGGAGTCTACAAGGGCGCACTGACAACGCGCGGTCGCGCGGGATCGGGGGTATGGTCGAAGGGACTCGAGCCCGGTGGTCGCCCTGCTCTCCGAAGGGAGGCGAACGTGCCCCGCCCGAGCCCGCTCGCCGTCACCTCAGAGACGCTCCGACGCGCGGTGCGTCTCATGGAGGAGCGCGCGCAGGAGGACCTGTCGGTGGGCCAGCTGGCCCGTGCGTGCCGGGTGACGCCCCGGGCGCTCCAGTACGCCTTCCGCCGCCACCTCGGCTGCACCCCGATGGCCTACCTCCGCCGCCTCCGGCTCGACCTCGCCCGCCAGGAGCTGCGCGACGGCGCCGCGTCCACCGTGGGCGACGCGGCGGCCCGGTACGGCTTCTTCAACCCGGGCCGGTTCGCCGCCGGCTACCGGGAGGCGTTCGACGAGAACCCGAGCGACACGCTCGGTCGCTCCGGCTCCTGAGCGCTCCGGGGGTTCGCCCGCCGTTCACCGCACGCTTCGCAAAGCGGCTGTCCCGGTGGTCCAGACCATGCCACAGTCGAGACATCGCCTTGCTGGAGACCACGGCAAGCGTCACCCGTACGTGAAGGGAGCCAGCCGTGGTCCACACCATGACCCGCGATCAGCACCCTGTCCTTCCCGCAGCCCAGTCCTCCGCCCCGTCCTCCGCCCCGTCCTCGGTGGAGGCCGAGCGGCACGCGCCGGTCGAGGTCCTCATCGAGGACAACCTCGCGCTGGCCCGGTCCATGGCCGCGCGCTACCGCAACCGCGGCATCGACCTCGACGACCTCGAGCAGGTCGCCCTGCTGGGCCTGACCAAGGCCGCGCAACGCTTCGACCCCGACGCCGGCCACGACTTCCTGTCGTACGCCGTCCCCACCATCCGCGGGGAGCTGCGCCGGCACTTCCGTGACGCCGGCTGGATGGTCCGCCCGCCCCGGCGGGTGCAGGACCTCCAGGCGCGCATCGCCACTGCACAGCGCGAGCTCGAGGCCGAGCTCGGCCGCTCGCCGCGGCCGAGCGAGGTGGCCCGCCAGCTCGACGAGGGCATCGACGACGTGGTCGAGGCGCTGTCCGCTGACGGCTGCTTCACGCCCACGTCGCTCGACGGCACGGTCGGCGACGGTACGTCGACGCTGGGCGACCTGCTCGGTGCCGACGACCGCGCCATGGAGTCCGCCGAGGCCCGCGTCGTGCTCGACCCCGTCGTCCGGACGCTGTCCGAGCGCGACCGGCGCATCGTGCGGCTGCGCTTCTTCGACGAGTGCACGCAGCAGGAGATCGCCGAGGACATCGGGCTGACCCAGGCGCAGGTGTCCCGGGTGCTGACGCGCATCCTGGCCGACCTCCGCGAGCGGCTCGGCGAGCCCTCGCCCGCCTGAGCCGACGGGCGGACGATCGGGCATGCTGGCCGCATGCGCTTCACCGAGCACGAGCTGACCGTCGCCGTCACGGCCGCCGCCAGGACCGTGGCGGCCGGCAGGGTGCGCCGGCGGGCCAAGGACGACGACGCCTGGGAGGCGATGAGCAAGATCGACCGCTACCACCTGCTGGAGGGGGTCGGCGGCCAGGTGCTGCCGGTCCTGCTCGCGCTGCCCGACGTCGAGGTGCCGGCCGGCACCCGGCCGACGTTCACCGACGAGCAGGTCGCCGCCGCGGTCGAGCAGACGCTCGGCGACAGCGGCGTCGGCCGGCTGCGCCAGAAGGTGGCGGTGGCCGCCCGCGTCACCCTCGTGCGCACGGCGCTCGCGCAGCTGCCTGTGCGCCAGGACCCGGACGCGCTCGTCGTGCCCGACCACCTGTGACGCACCTCTGACGCACCGAACCTGAGGATGGCGCTCAGGTTCGGTGCGTACGGTCGGTCGCGATGACTCACACGATGCGCACCCACCGGACTGTCCGGACCGCCGCCGGCGCCCTCGCGGCCGCCGCGCTCCTCTCCCTCACCGCCTGCAGCGGCGACGACGACGCCCCGGCGTCCGGCTCCTCGTCGTCGGCCGACCCGTCACCGGGCTCCGACGCTGACGCCGGGTCCGAAGGCGGGTCCGACTCGGGGCCGGACCTCTCCGGCATCCCCGACGTGGTCGCCGAGGTCAACGGCGAGGAGGTCACCAAGGACGAGTTCGTCCCGATCTACGAGGCGACCTTCCAGCAGGCCTCGGCGCAGGCACAGATGGGTGGCCAGGCCCCCGACGAGGAGGCGCTGCGCAAGCAGGCCGTCGACGACCTGGTCGACACCGAGCTGCTCGCCCAGGAGGCCGAGTCGCGCGGCATCACGGTCAGCGACGACGCCGTCGACGCGGAGCTGGAGACGCTGGCCGAGCAGAACCAGATGGGCTCGGCCGAGGAGCTGCTCGAGGCGGTCGAGAAGCAGGGCCTGAGCCAGGAGCAGGCACGTGCGCAGGTGGAGACCCAGGTCATGGTCGAGCAGCTCGTCGCCGACGAGGACGGCCCGATCGAGCCGTCCGAGAAGGAGCTCCGCGCGCTCTACGCTCAGGTCAAGGAGCAGCAGGCGCAGTCGGGGCAGCAGGGCCAGTCCGTGCCGCCGTTCGCCCAGGTCCGCGACCAGCTCGAGGAGCAGGCCCGGACCCAGCAGGTCGGCGAGGTCGCCGGCTCGATGCTCGAGGACCTGCGCAAGGACGCCGACATCACGATCAACCTGTGACGCTCGTCCCCCCGGCGTTTGTGCACTTGTTCCTCTCGCGTGACCGGACGAGGCACTAAAGTTCACGGCGTGTGTCAGATCCGTGTCGCCGAGGGCGCGGTCCTCCGGCGACCGGCACAGGCCGGGGCGCGCCCGTGAGGCCGCGGACGCTGGCGTTCCCCTGGGCGATCGGGTTCGCCGTCGCGTACGCCGTCCTCGCCGTCGCCGCCCGCCTGACCGTCGTCGAGGGGCAGACCGTCAGCCTGATCTGGCCCGCCGCCGGCGTCGCGATGCTGTGGCTGCTCGCGGAGTCACCCCGCCACCAGCTGCGCGTGCTGCTGCCGCTGACCGTGATCCACGGCAGCGTCTCGATCCTCACCAACGCCCCCGCGACGATAGTGGCCCTGGGCGCCGTCTCGGTCTCGGTCCAGACCTGGCTCACCGTCGTGCTGCTGCGGCGCTGGTGCCCCACGCTGCTGGGAGCCGGAGGCACGGAGAGCTTCCGCTCGCCCAGGACCCTGGGCAGGACGTGCGCCGCCGTGGCGCTCGGGAGCGTGGCCGGGGCGCTCATCGGTGCCGCAGGCGTGCTGGCGTCCGGCACCGGGTGGAACGCCTGGGTGCCCGAGGCGTGGTTCGCTCGGCACTTCACCGGCATGCTCGTCGTCGGCTGCGTCGGTCACCTGGCGTGGGAGTGGCACACCCAGCACCTGCCGCCGCGCGCGCGCGGCGGCTCCCGGCTGGAGCTGGCGCTGCTGTGGGTGGTCTCGCTGGCGTCCCTGGTCGCGATCTTCCTCCAGCCCCTGCCGCTCGTGTTCCTCGTGGTCTCGCTCTGCGTCTGGTCGGCCGCCCGCTTCCCGACGTACCTCGCCGCCCTGCACGCCCTCTCGCTCGGCATGCTCGGCCTGGTGCTGACCCTGGTCGGGGTCGGTCCGTACGCCGACCTCGGTGACCCCCTCGAGCAGGCCCTCCTCCCGCAGGTGTTCCTCGTCGCGGTCCTGCTGACCGGGCTCGGCGTCGGCACGCTGAGCGACCGGATCGACAAGCTGGTGGCGCGGACCGCGCGAGCCCAGGAGCGCGCCGCCGAGCAGGCCGCGCTCCTCGCCGAGATGACCGAGAGCATGGACGAAGGGCTCATCGTGGTGGGTCCCGACGGCGGCATCGAGCGCAGCAACGGCGCCAGCCGTCGGCTCGCCCACCGGGTGCTGCCCGGCGCTGCGGACGCCGCCGCCCTCGCCGCCCTCGTCGAGCTCATCGTCTCGCCGAGCGTCGAGAACACCGGGGCCGTACGCGCGGAGCTCGGCGTCGGCGACGTCCAGGTGCCCCTCGACTCGGGGGAGGAGATCGTCCTCGCGGTGTCGCGTGCGGTGCTGCCCCCGCGACCGGGCGAGGCGGACCGCCCGTCCGTGCTGCTCGTGCTGCGCGAGGTCACCGAGCACCGCCAGGGGCTGCGTCCCCTGGTCAGCTTCGCGTCCACGGCCGCGCACGACCTCCGTGGCCCCCTGACGGCCATCCGCTCGTGGGTCGGCCTGGCCGCCGAGGACCTCGACGCGGACAGCGACACCCTCCTCGCGCTCCAGCGCGCCGAGCGGGCCTCGGGCCAGATGGCCCAGCTGATCGACGACCTGCTCGCCCACGCGCTCGCCGAGGCGGGCGATCTGGTGCCGGAGGACATCGCGCTGACCGGCGCCGACGGGGTGCTCACCCTCGCCGGTGACCTCCTCGGCCCCGACGACGTCCTCGAGGTGCCGGGCCCCCTGCCGGCCGTGCGTGCCGACCGGCTCGCGGTGCGCCAGCTCTTCGCGAACCTCGTGGACAACGCGGTGAAGTACGCCCGACCGGGCGTGCCCGCGCACATCGAGGTCACCGCGCAGCGCCGGGGATCACGGGTCGTCGTCGAGATCCGGGACAACGGCGTCGGGGTCGACGAGCACGAGCGCACGCTGATCTTCCAGCGCTTCCACCGCAGCGACACCGTCCGCTCCGGCTTCCGCGGCACGGGCATGGGACTGTCGATCTGCCAGACGATCGTGCACCGCCACGGCGGCACGATCGAGTGCCTCGGTGCCGAGCCCGGCCCCGGCGCGGTGTTCCGCTTCGACCTGCCCGCCGCCGAGGGCGACCTGGGCGACGTCCTCCCGCTGCCGGACCCGCAGCGCGCGGCGCGGGCCTCGGCCTAGACCGAGCCCAGGTCTGGGCTCACGTCCGGGCTCAGACGTTCCGCCGGTACTGGCCGCCGACCTCGAAGAAGGCCTCGGTGACCTGCTGGAGCGAGCAGACGCGGGCGGCGTCCATCAGCACGGCGAACACGTTCTCGCCCGAGACGGCGGCGTCCTTGAGCCGGGCCAGGGCCTCCTGCGCCTCGGCGCCGTGCTCGGCCTGGAAGGCACGCACGCGCGCGAGCTGCGACTCCTTCTCGGCCTCGGTGGCGCGGGCGAGCTCGATCTCCTGGGGCTGCGCGTCGGCGGCCGACTCCTTGACGAAGGTGTTGACGCCGATGATCGGCAGCGAGCCGTCGTGCTTGCGGTGCTCGTAGAGCATCGACTCGTCCTGGATCCGGCCGCGCTGGTAGCCGGTCTCCATCGCGCCCAGCACGCCGCCGCGCTCGTTGATGCGGTCGAACTCGGCGAGGACGGCCGCCTCCACCAGGTCGGTCAGGTCGTCGATGACGAAGGACCCCTGGAGCGGGTTCTCGTTCATCGCCAGGCCCCACTCGCGGTTGATGATCAGCTGGATCGCCAGCGCACGGCGGACGGACTCCTCGGTGGGGGTCGTGACCGCCTCGTCGTAGGCGTTGGTGTGGAGGCTGTTGGCGTTGTCGTAGATCGCGATCAGCGCCTGCAGCGTGGTGCGGATGTCGTTGAAGTCCATCTCCTGCGCGTGCAGCGAGCGACCACTCGTCTGGACGTGGTACTTCAGCTTCTGCGAGCGCTCCGAGGCGCCGTACTTCTCCTTCATCGTGATCGCCCAGATGCGGCGCGCGACCCGGCCGAGCACGGAGTACTCGGGGTCCATGCCGTTGGAGAAGAAGAACGACAGGTTGGGCGCGAAGTCGTCGATCTCCATCCCGCGGGCGAGGTAGGCCTCGACGTAGGTGAAGCCGTTGGCGAGGGTGAACGCGAGCTGGCTGATGGGGTTCGCCCCGGCCTCGGCGATGTGGTAGCCCGAGATCGACACCGAGTAGAAGTTGCGCACCTGGTGCTCGATGAACCACTCCTGGATGTCGGCCATCATCCGCAGGCTGAACTCGGTGGAGAACAGGCAGGTGTTCTGGCCCTGGTCCTCCTTGAGGATGTCGGCCTGCACCGTGCCGCGGACGTTCGCGAGGGCGTACGCCGCCAGGGTGGCGCGCTCCTCCTCGCTCGGCTCGCGGCCCTCCCTCGCGCGGAAGGCGTCGACCTGCTGGTCGATGGCGGTGTTGAGGAAGAAGGCCAGCACGGTCGGCGCCGGGCCGTTGATCGTCATCGAGACGCTGGTGGTCGGCGCGACGAGGTCGAAGCCGTCGTAGAGCGCCTTCATGTCGTCGAGGGTCGCCACCGAGACACCGGACGTGCCGACCTTGCCGTAGACGTCGGGGCGCGGGTCGGGGTCGCGGCCGTAGAGCGTCACCGAGTCGAACGCCGTCGAGAGGCGGGTCGCGTCGTTGCCCTCGGAGAGGATCTTGAAGCGCCGGTTGGTGCGCGCCGGGTCGCCCTCGCCGGCGAACATCCGCGCGGGGTCCTCGTTGTCGCGCTTGAACGGGAAGACCCCGGCGGTGAAGGGGAAGTAGCCCGGGAGGTTCTCGTTGCGCCAGAAGCGCACCAGCTCGCCGTGGTCGGTGAAGCGGGGCAGCGAGACGCGCGGGATCTTGTTGCCGCTCAGGGACTCCCGGGTCAGCTTGGTGTGGATCTCCTTGTCGCGGACCACGACGACCTGCTCGTCGCCGGAGTAGGACTCCACGACCGCCGGCCAGCGCGTGATCTGGTCGGCGACGTCGTGGGGGACGTCCTTGCGCGCGGACTCCAGCAGCTCCGTCAGGTCGCTGGTCGAGGTGCGAGCTCCCTCATCGTTGGTTGAGGTGCGAGCTCCCTCGTCGTTGGTTGAGGTGTGAGCTCCCTCGTCGTTGGTTGAGGTGCGAGCGGAGCGAGCCTCGAAACCCTCGAGCTCGGCCGCCACCGCCTCGATGCGCTGGAGCCGGCGGGCCGCCTCGACGAGCCGCTCGGTCTCGGCGTGGTAGCCGCGGACGGTCTCGGTGATCTCGCTGAGGTAGCGCACCCGGTCGGCGGGCACGACCTGGCGGATGCCGGAGGAGTGGCGGACGTCGACGTGGGGCAGGGTGCCGTCGTGGACCTCGAGCCCGGCGTCGGCGAGCGCGCCGCGGAGGTGCTGGTAGAGCGCGGTGACGCCGTCGTCGTTGAAGGTCGCGGCGCTGGTGCCGAAGACCGGCATGTCGTCGGGGCCCTTGCCGAACGCCTCGCGGTTGCGGACCAGCTGGCGGCCGACGTCGCGCAGCGCGTCCTTGGCGCCGCGGCGCTCGAACTTGTTGATGGCGACCGTGTCGGCGAAGTCGAGCATGTCGATCTTCTCCAGCTGCGAGGCGGCGCCGAACTCCGGCGTCATCACGTAGAGCGAGTGGTCGACCAGCGGCACGATGCCGGCGTCGCCCTGGCCGATGCCCGGCGTCTCGACGATCACGAGGTCGTGGCCGGCGGCCTTCATCACCTCGATCACGTCGGCGAGGTGCGCGGGCACCTCGTGCGCGCCGCGGGTGGCCAGCGAGCGGAAGAAGACCCGGTCGCCGTCGAGGGAGTTGGCGCGGATGCGGTCGCCGAGCAGCGCGCCGCCGCCCTTGCGGCGGGTCGGGTCGACGGCGATGACGGCGATGCGCAGCTTGTCCTGCTGGTCGGTGCGGAAGCGGCGCACGATCTCGTCGGTGAGCGAGGACTTGCCCGAGCCGCCGGTGCCGGTGATGCCCAGCACGGGCACGACGCGGCGCGCGGCCGCCGTACGGATCTCCTCGAGCACCGACGCGTCGAGGCGGCCCTCCTCGGCTCCGGTGATCGCGCGGGCGACGGCGAACCGGTCACCGGTCAGCACCTGCTCGACCGTGACGGACCTGTCGGCCCAGAGGTCGATGTCGCAGGCCTCCACGACGGAGTTGATCATCCCGACGAGGCCCATCTTCTGGCCGTCCTCGGGGGAGAAGATGGTGACCCCGGACTCGCGCAGACGGGCGATCTCGGACGGCACGATCACACCGCCGCCACCGCCGACGACCCGCACGTGGCCCGCGCCGGCCGCGCGCAGCGACTCCACGAGGTATTCGAAGTACTCGACGTGCCCGCCCTGGTAGGACGACACCGCGACGCCCTGGACGTCCTCCTCCAGCGCGGCGTCGACGACCTCCTGCACGGACCGGTTGTGGCCGAGGTGGATCACCTCGCAGCCCTGGCTCATGAAGATCCGCCGCATGATGTTGATCGAGGCGTCGTGGCCGTCGAACAGGCTCGAGGCGGTGACGAGGCGGATCGGGTGCTGCGGGACGTGGAGGTCGGCCATGTCGCGATAGTAGGACATCCAACTAAGTACCCGCGAGTAGCCGTACTTAGGGCGTGCGTGTGTTGCCGCTAGGTGTTCTCGACTGCTTCGGGCAGCTCGGCATCGAGACGCCGAGAGCGCCATATCGAATTGACCACGGCTCCGAGCAGAACCATCTCTGAGTGCAAGAAGGTAGACGACTTCAGGCGGTTGCAGACCAGGCAGCAAATGACGACATTGCCCTCGACGTATGGAGCTGACGAGTCCAATCGATCTAGCCCAAGACGAAGTCCCGGCTTACCGCTGGGAGTTGGGCTTGCAGCGACACATAGGCGGGCTCTGAGATACCGCAGTAGAAGCAATGTCGGTCACTCATGCGACCGAAGAGGTCGAGCACTTGGGCACGTGTCATCTGCAGGGGTGCTCCGCGTCCACGAGTGTTGGAAAGGGTGGCGTCGAAGAGCTCGCACCCCTTGCACTTCGTTCGACCAGGCGCTGCGTATTCATCCTGACCAAGTGATTGGCGGCACGCCGCGCAGGTCCTCTCACTCATGCACACAAGCGTAGGGATTGCGCAGACCCTTCTTGGTGCTTGCGTCAGAGGGCGTCGCCGAGCCCCGTCCGCAGCGCGGTGAGCCGGTCGGTGAGGGCTCGTACGTCGTCCTCCGGGAGGCCGGGCTCCTCGAAGACGTCCCGGTTGAGCGCCGACGTGGCCTCCTCGACGGCCTCGCGCCCCGCCTCGGTCAGCACGGCGAGGACGACCCGCCGGTCCTCGTCGCCGCGCTGGCGCTCGACGTACCCCTGGGCGACCAGCCGGTCGACCGCGCTGGTCACGCTCGTCGGGTGCACCTGCAGCAGCGACCCGAGGCGCGACATCGGCATCGCCGCCTCGCGCGCGAAGGACAACAGCCGCAGCACCTCGTAGCGGGCGAAGGTCAGCCCGCGAGGTCGCAGCACGGCGTCGATCCGCTCCATCAGCAGCTGCTGGGCTCGCACCACCGACGTCACCATCGCCATGCCGTCGGCGGCGTCGGCCCAGCCGTGGGCGACCCACTGCCGGTGGGCCTCGCCGATGGGGTCGCGGGTCATGGCTGGAGGTTAGCCAGTCAGCGCCGCCAGCTCGGCGTGCGCCTCGACCATCGCCGGGCCGTACCACGTCAGCAGCCGCCCCGACACCAGCCGGGTCGGGGTGGTGAACGCCTCCGGGCCGTCGTCGGCGGTGAAGACGTAGGGCTCGTCCGGCAGCAGCACGACGTCCGCGCCGGCGCGGTCGACCTCGTCCGGGGTGACGCCGGGGTAGCGCCCGTCGCGGTCGGCGAGCACGTTGGCCAGCCCGGCCCGGGCGAGCAGGTCGTCGGTGTAGGTCCCCGAGCCGACCACCATCCAGGGGTCGCGCCAGATCGGCACGGCGACGGCGAGCCGCGGGGCGACCGGCTCCGACCACAGCGCGCGGGCCGACGCCAGCCAGGGCGGGTCGTCGAGGTCGAGGGCGACGGCGAACAGGCGCGACATCGAGGCGAGCGCCTGCTCGACGGTCTCGATCCGGGTGACCCACACCACGACGCCGGCGTCGCGGAGGCGGCGCACGTCGAGCTCGCGATTCTCCTCCATGTTGGCCACGACGAGGTCCGGCGCGAGCGCGCGGACCGCGGCCAGGTCGGGGTTCTTGGTGCCGCGCACCCGGGTCACGTCGAGGTCGGCCGGGTGGGTGCACCAGTCGGTGGCCCCGACGAGGAGGTCCGGTGCCGTCGCCGCGATCGCCTCGGTCAGCGACGGCACGAGCGACACCACCCGCCGGGCCGCTCCCCGCAGGGGCACCTCGGCTCCCAGGTCGTCGTCCGCCATGCCAGTGACCCTAGGGGTTTGGTGGACGGCCGGGGCGTCGTGGTGGAGTTGGCCCCATGAGCGCACACGCCGGTCCCGTGGGCCTGCCGATCGACGGCAGGGAGCGGGCGACGCGCGCGGGCTGGAGCTTCCCGGCCCGCAACCCCTCGACCGGGGAGAAGCTCTGGGACCTCCCCGACGCCGGCCCCGAGGACGCGCAGGACGCCGTCGAGGCGGCCTGGCGCGCCGTCCACGCCACCGGCTGGAGCACCGACGGGCCGATGCGGCTCAAGGCGCTGCTCGGCTTCCAGGAGGCGCTGCTCGCCGAGTCCGACCGGCTGGTCGAGCTGCTGGCCACCGAGACCGGCGTCCCGGTCGCGCTGCGTTCCGTGCACGTCGACGAGCCGGTGGCCGCGCTGCACAGCGGCCCGGGCCGAGCGGACCCGAAGGTCACCACCGTCATCACGCCGGCCACCTCGCCGCTCGCGGCAGCGCTCGCCGAGGTGCGCCGCGCGGTCGTCGCCGGGGGCGCAGTCGTGCTCAAGCCGGCTCCCGAGGCGGCGCGCGCCGCCATCGAGGTCGGCCGCATCGCGCTGGACTTCCTGCCCCGCGGGGTGCTCAACGTGGTGGTCACCCGCGACGTCGACGTGGCCATCGGGCTCACCGTCGACCGCCGTGTCGACGAGGTGGCCTTCACCGGCTCCGAGGTCGTCGCCGAGCGCGTCCGCGACGCGGCCACCCGGGCACGCAAGCAGGTCCGCACCGACACCGGCCACCCCGTCAGCATCCGCGCGAAGGACGACGCGGACCTCGAGGCGGTCGTGGCCCGGGCGGCGGTGGCCGTCGCCACCAACGCCGGCCAGGCGTGCCGTATCCCGACCAGCGTCGTCGTGCCCGCGCTCCGCTACATGGACGCCCGCACGGCGGCGATCCGGGCGATGGACTCCGTCGTGGTGGGCGACCCGCTCGACCCCGCGACGCTCTGCGGGCCGCTGCGCTCGCCCGTGGCCCGCGACCGGGTGCTGCGCTACGTCGCGCTGGCGGAGTCGGAGGGCGCCGACGTCGCCCGCGGTGGCCGGGCGCTGGACCGTCCCGGCTGGTGGGTCCCGCCGACCGTCATCGGCGGCGTGGCCCGCGACTCCCGGCTGGTCACCGAGGAGCTGCTCGGGCCGGTGCTCATGGTCGTGACGGAGTCCCGGACCTCGCCATCGGCACGTGCATGACTCCGTCGTCGTCGAACTCGGGTCCGTTGACCTCGAAGCCGTAGCCGCGGTAGAGCCCGGTCATCCCGGTCTGGGCGTCGAGGTGGACGTCGCGGTCGCCGCACTCCTCGAGGGCGCGCTCCATCAGGCGGTGGGCCAGACCGCGGCCCCGGGCGTCCGGCGCGACGACGACCCGGCCGATGCGCGCCCGGTCCCCGTCGTCGAGGACGCGCAGGCAGCCGACGAGCCGGTCGTCCTCGAGCAGCAGCACGTGGCGGGTCGCGGCCTCGAGGTCGCGGCCGTCGAGGTCGGGGTAGGCGCAGTGCTGCTCGACGACGAACACCTGCTGGCGCAGCCGCCACACGTCGTACGCCAGCCGCGTCGGCAGCTCGTCGAACCGGACGCACCGCACCTGCAGGCTCATCGCAGGAACTCCACGACCTGGGCGAACGCGCGCCGGGCCTCGGGTGCGAAGGGCAGCAGCCCGTAGACGTGGATCAGGTCCGGCTCCTCGATCGCCGTCAGGTCCCAGCCGGCCTCGCCGGCGCGCTGCCTGAGCAGCCGGCAGCCCGGGAAGAGCAGGTCGCGCGTGCCGTAGAGCACCAGCGCCCGCGGCAGGCCGGCCAGCTCGCCGAGGGCGGGGGAGACCTCAGGCCGCCCCAGGTCCTGCGACGTGCCGGCCCACCACCCGGCGTACGCCTGCAGCTTGCCGATGAACAGCCACGGGTCGATCGCATCGACGTCGTGCGTCTCGGGGGTCGAGGTGGTGAGGTCGACCCACGGCGCGTGCATCACGAGGTGGCTGGCCGGGGTGAGCCCGCGGTCGCGGACGGACTGGGCCACTGCCAGTGCCAGGCCGCCGCCGGCGGAGTCGCCGGCGAGGACGACCCCGCCCTCGCGCCCCGCCCAGCGGGCGACGTCGTCGACGAGCGCGTCGTGGGAGTCGCGCCAGGTGTGCTCGGGCGCGAGCGGGTAGTCCGGCATGACGACCCGCGCCCCGATCGCGTCGGCGAGCCGGGTGGCGTACCGGACGTGGAAGGCGTCGATGGGCGCCATGAACGCCCCGCCGTGGACGTAGTACAGGGTCCGCACCGGCCGTCGCGTGCGTGGTGTCAGGACGTGGCACGGGAAGCCGATGTCGGTGACCGTGGCGTCCCACCGCTTCGCGAAGCCGGGCGTGACGCGGGTCGGGAGCGCGCGGTCGAGGGTGCGGTGCCAGGCCTCGACCCGGGCTCGCTCCGCGGGCTCGCTGTCGAGCTCGCGGGACCTGCGGATCTTCGGGACGAGGGTGGCCAGCAGGTCGTGGCGGCGGCTCGGCATGCCCCCGACCCTAGAGGTGCTCGAGCGGACACTTGGCCGCTCGACGCGCGCCATGCCCTACGTCGGGCGGCCACAGAGGTGTCCTAGTACGCTGGCGCCAGAAGACAGGGGAGCACGTGCAGGCGTGCTGAGAGTGCGGACCAGCCGCAGACCCTCCGAACCTGATCCGGTTAGCACCGGCGATAGGGAGTCACCATGCACCAACGTGTCCGCGCTGCACTCACCACCGCGGCCGCCGCCGTCACGCTCGCGGGGTGCAGCCTCGCCGGAGGCGGCTCGGACGAGTCCGCGAGCGAGACCACCGCGAGCCCCAGCGGCTCCACCGGAGGCGCCGGCGGGACGGTCGTCCTGGCCACGCACGAGTCCTTCCACCTGCCGAAGCGGCTGGTCAGGGCGTTCGAGGACGAGAGCGGTTACACCCTCGAGGTGCGCGCCGCCGGTGACGCCGGCACCCTCGCCACCAAGCTCAGCCTGACCGCCGACAACCCGATCGCCGACGCCGCCTTCGGCGTCGACAACACCTTCGCCTCGCGACCGCTGGGGGAGGGCGCCTTCGCCGAGGTCTCGCCGACGACGCAGCCGCCCGTCGAGTACGCCCTGCCCGACGGCTCCGACCGGCTCGTCCCGGTCGACTCGGCGAGCGTGTGCGTGAACGTCGACACCGCCTGGTTCGACCGGGAGGGGCTCGAGCCGCCCCGGACGCTCGAGGACCTCGCCGACCCGGCGTACCAGGACCTGTTCGTCACCCCCGGCGCCTCGACGAGCAGCCCCGGGATGGCGTTCTTCCTCGCGACCGTCGCTGCCTTCGGCGACGATTGGCAGTCCTACTGGACCGACCTGCTCGACAACGGCACCAAGGTCGTCGACGGCTGGGAGGACGCCTACTACGGCGACTTCACCGCCGGCTCCGACAACGGCACGCGTCCGATCGTGGTGTCCTACGACTCCTCGCCCGCCTTCACGGTCTCCGGGGGGCGGAGCACGACGGCGGCGCTGCTCGACACCTGCTTCCGCCAGGTCGAGTACGCCGGCGTGCTCGAGGGTGCCGACAACCCGGAAGGTGCGGCCGCCCTGGTCGACTGGCTGCTCAGCGACGAGGTGCAGAGCGCGCTGCCGGAGTCGATGTACGTCTTCCCGGTCATGCCCGGCGCGACGATCCCCGAGGACTGGGCCGCCTTCGCCGAGCAGCCCGAGGACCCCTACGAGGTCGACCCCGCCGAGATCGCGGCCAACCGCGAGCAGTGGCTGACGGAGTGGACGGACGTCATCTCGCGATGAGAGGTCTCGAGGCTCGCTCCGCTCGCACCTCGACCACCGGGGCGCTCGGTGGTTGAGGTGCGAGGAGCGCCAGCGACGAGCCTCGAAACCCCACTCCCATGAGGCGGGTCGCCGGCCTCCTTCTCCTGGCCGCCGGCCCGGTGCTGGTGCTGGGCGTGCTGTTCGTGCTGCCGGTGACCGGGATGGTCTCCGAGGGCTTCGTGGTCGACGGCCGCTTCGCGCCGGGCGAGGTCCTCGAGGTGCTGACCCGGCCGCGGGTGCACCGGGTCGCCTGGTTCACCGTGTGGTCCTCGGCGGTCGCGACGCTCGTCGCCGTCGTGCTGGGCCTGCCGGCGGCGTACGCCCTGCACCGGCTCGCGCTGCCCGGTCGCGCGGCGGTGCGGGCGGCGCTGCTCGTGCCGTTCGTCCTGCCGACCGTCGTGGTGGGCGTGGCGTTCCGCCAGCTCCTGGGGGAGGGCGGGCCGCTCGGCTTCCTCGGCCTCGACGGCACGCCGGTCGCGATCGTGTGCGGCCTGGTCTTCTTCAACGTCGCCGTCGTGATCCGGACGGTCGGCGTCGCGTGGGAGTCGCTGGACCCGCGGCCGGGGCAGGCGGCGGCCGCCCTGGGCGCCACGCCGTGGCAGGTGCTGCGGACGGTGACCCTGCCGGCGCTGCGCCCTGCGATCGTCGGTGCGGCCAGCGTCGTGTTCCTCTTCTGCGCGACCGCGTTCGGCATCGTGCTGACCCTGGGCGGGGTGCGCCACGCGACAGTCGAGACCGAGATCTACCTGCTGACCACGACGGTCTTCGACCTGCAGGCGGCCGCCGCCCTGTCGGTCCTGCAGATCGTCGTGGTCGTCGGCCTGCTGGCCCTCGCGGCGCGGCTGCGCGCCGTCCCCGACCCCACCGCGCCCCGCACCGTCACCCCGCCCCGGGCCGTGCGCCCGGGGGACCTGCCGGTCGTCGCCGCGACCGTCGCGGTGCTGGCGGCGGTGCTGCTGCCGATCCTCACCCTGGTGGTGGGCTCGCTGAGCGTGGGCGACGGCTGGGGCCTGGCCAACTACCGTGCCCTGACCACGGCCGGCGACGACCGGGCGCTGGTGGTGCCGGTGACGAGCGCGCTGGTCACGAGCCTGCGCACGGCCGTCGACGCGACGTGGATGGCGCTGCTGCTCGGAGTCACCGTCGCCACCATCGTCACCCGGCGCTCGCACTCCGTCGTCGAGCGGCGGGTGCGCTCGACCCTCGACGGGTTCTTCATGCTCCCGCTCGGCGTGAGCGCGGTGACGCTCGGCTTCGGCTTCCTCATCACCCTCGACCGGCCGCCGCTCGACCTGCGCGACTCGCCACTGCTCGTGCCGATGGCGCAGGCGCTCGTCGCGCTCCCCCTGGTGGTGCGCACGCTGACGCCGGTCCTCGGCGGCATCGACGACCGTCAGCGGCAGGCGGCGGCGTCGCTCGGCGCCTCGCCGCTGCGCACCCTGCTGACCGTCGACCTGCCGGCGGCCTGGAAGCCGGTGCTCGCGGCGAGCGGGTTCGCCTTCGCCGCCTCGCTGGGGGAGTTCGGCGCGACCTCGTTCCTCGCGCGCGACGAGAGCCCGACCCTGCCGGTCGTCATCTTCCGGCTGATCGGCCACCCGGGCGAGATGAACTACGGCATGGCACTGGCCGCCTCCGTCGTCCTCGCCGTCGCGACCGCTGTTGTGATGCTGGCCGTCGAGCGCCTCCGGGTGCCGGGTGTGGGAGCGTTCTGACGGTGCTCTCCCTGACGGACGTCTCCGTGCGCTACGGCGACGCGCTCGCGGTCGACGACGTGTCGCTGGAGCTCGCCTCGGGCCAGGTGCTCGCCGTGCTCGGCCCCTCGGGGTGCGGGAAGTCGACCCTGCTGCGCGCGGTCGCCGGGCTGGAGCCGCTGGCGGCCGGGACGGTCTCGTGGGACGGCGCCGACCTGTCCGGCACACCGACCCACAAGCGGGGCTTCGCCCTGATGTTCCAGGACGGCCAGCTCTTCGCCCACCTCAGCGTCGCGCGCAACGTGGCGTACGCCCTGCGCCTGCGGCGACTGCCCTCCGCGCAGGTCGCCAGCCGGGTGGGGGAGCTGCTCGACCTCGTCGGCCTGTCCGGGTACGGCGACCGGTTGCCGGGGACGCTGTCGGGCGGCGAGCGGCAGCGCGTCGCCCTCGCCCGCGCGCTGGCCGTCGAGCCCCGGCTGATCCTGCTCGACGAGCCGCTGTCCGCCCTCGACGCGACGCTGCGCGAGCGACTGGCGAGCGACCTCCGGTCGATCCTGCACGCGGCGGGCACGACGGCGCTGCTGGTCACCCACGACCACGAGGAGGCGTTCGCGCTGGCCGACCGGCTCGCGGTGATGCGCGAGGGGCGCGTCGTGCAGGAGGGCGCAATCGACGAGGTGTGGCGCGAGCCCGTCGACGAGGCGACCGCGCTCTTCCTCGGCTACGCCCGCGTGGTGCGCGGCCCGGCGGCGGCGCGGGTGGCGGCCGCAGCGGGCCTGGAGCCGGCGTACGCCGTCGCACTGCGCCGTTCCGCACTGGTCGTGGACCCCGCCGGTGCGCTGGATGCCCGGGTCGAGTCGTCCCGGGTGACGCCGGAGCAGGTGCGCCTCGGGGTCACGGTCGAGGGCGTCGGGTCGCTGGACGCCGTGGCGCCGCTCGGCAGCCGGGTCGCCCCGGGCGACGCGGTGGCGCTCCGGGTCGATGTGACACGTCTCGCGGTCCTGCCGATCTCAGTCGCCCCTTGACCCGTCCCTACACTGACCTGCGTGTATCGACCGGCCTACGCCCTCCTCATCGGGGTCGCCGCTGTCATGGGCGCACTCGCCGTGGCAGCCGCGATCAGCCTCGACCGTCCCCTGGTCGACCCCGAGGGCTTCCTCGGCCCGTCGTGGCTGAGGCTGCCGCTGCTGGTCTTCGGCGCGTTCCTGCTCGACGTCCTGCCGCGCACGCTGTGGGCCTCGCGGATGAAGCCCGCGCTGATGCCGGAGCTCGTGCGCGAGCGGATCCGCACCCACTGGGACCGCGACCGCATCGTGCTCGTGGTCCTGGGCCTGGTCTGCTTCTACATCACCTACGTCTGCTACCGGAACCTCAAGTCCTTCCTGCCCTTCATCATGGGCGAGGACAAGTACGACCGTGAGCTGCACCTGATCGACCGGGCGCTGATGTTCGGCCACGAACCGGCGACGATCCTGCACACGGTCTTCGGCACCGGGTTCATGGCCCACTTCCTGTCGACGATCTACCTCTGGTTCCTGCCGCTCGTGCCGCTGGCCCTCGCGGCCTGGCTCGTGTGGTCGCGCAACATCACCTTCGGCTACTGGTTCGCCACCTCGCAGTGCCTGGCCTGGTCGCTCGGCACGGCGTCGTACTACGCACTGCCGACCCTCGGTCCCGGCTTCCAGTACTCCTACCTCTACACCGATCTCCCGGACACCGGGTCGAAGGCGCTGATGCGCGCCTTGTACTACGGCCGCAAGGGGGTCATCCGCGACGGCGCGGAGGGTGCCGTGCAGTCGGTCGCGGGGTTCGCGTCGCTGCACGTCGCGATCACCCTGCTGGTCGCGCTGATGGTGCAGTACACGCTGCGCAACAAGATCATCCAGATCGTCTTCTGGGCGAACTTCGCGATCACCGTGGTCGCCACCCTCTACTTCGGCTGGCACTACATCGCCGACGACCTCGCCGGCGTGGTCATCGCCCTCTTCTCCTTCTGGCTCGGCGGACTCGCCAGTGGGCAGAAGTTCGACAGACACGGGCTCGCGTCCCATCCCACCTCCACCACCGCCCAGGTGCCCGTCGACGCCGACTGACGGCGTCCCGCCGACCGGGCACTTCGTTCCCCTCCGGGGCGGTGACCGGGCACTTCGTTCTGGACGGGGCGAGTGCGATCGGGAGGAACTGCCCGGTGGGTGTCGCGAACCGCGAGGAACTGCCCGGTAGGGAATGACAGCGGTGTAGTTTGCAAGGCGACACGCCGGGGTAAGGTGAAAAAGTTGGGGAAAGTGTTCCTTGTGTGACGAAAGTTGATTAGCGTGCCTCGCGTTGCCCGTGCGAAGGGGAAGTCGCACGGGCCCGAGACCACAAGGGGAACCCCCGTGCCCTTCGCTCCACCGCAGGACCCGGCCGCGGCGCCGCGTCGTACGACGTCGCGCCGAGCGAGTGCCCTCGTGCTCGTCGTGGCGCTGGGGCTCGGTGGTGCGCACGGGGCGGCGTTCGCGGACGAGGGGAGCTCCGATCGATCGACCGTGCCGTCGGAGGCCGACGTGGCGGCCGCGCAGCAGCGGGCGGCGGCCAAGGGACGTGACGTCGCGGCGGTGCAGGCCGACCTGATCCGGGCGAACCTGGCCCTGGAGGGGGCGGGCGACACCGCGGCGCAGGCGGCCGAGGCCTACAACGGGGCCCGCTGGCGTGCCGAGCAAGCGCGTCTCGAGGCGACGGACGCGCAGGAGGCGGCGACGGCGGCCCGGCAGGACGTCGAGGCGCAGCGCGAGCTCTACGCCGACACCGTCGTCCGGTCCTACGAGGAGGCCTCCCAGGTCCAGGGCCTCAGCGCCGTCGTCGAGTCCGACGGCATCGAGTCGATGATCGACCGCAGCGTCACCATGGGCAACACCTCCGACGCGCTCGACCACCAGTACGACGCCTTCATCGCCGCGTCCGCCGTCGCCGAGGTCACCGCCGCCACGGCCGCGGACGCTGCGGAGCGCGCGGACGCCGCGGAGGCCGATGCGGAGCAGGCCCGCGACGCTGCGGCTGCGGCGCAGGCCGACGCAGGCGCACAGGCCGAGGCCGTCGCGGCCACCAAGTCCGAGCTGATCGCCGAGCTCGCCGACCTGCAGGGGATCAGCGTCCGCCTCGCCGAGAAGAGGCAGCGGGCCCTCGAGCAGGCGGCCGCCGAGGCGGCGGCCGCTGCCGCGCAGGCCGAGGCGGAGGCCCAGGCCCAGGCGGAGGCCCAGGCCCAGGCGGAGGCCCAGGCCGAGGCGGAGGCCGAGGCCGAGGCGACCCCCACCAGCGCGCCCACCCCGACCAGCAAGCCGACGCCCGCGCCGACGCCCGCGCCGACGCCCACCCCGAGCGCTACGCCGACCGCGACGCCCACCCAGTCGCCGACTCCGACGCCGACTCCGACGCCGACCCCGACGCCGACCCCCATGCCGACTCCGACGCCGACTCCGACGCCGACCCCGACCCCAACGCCGACCCCCACTCCCACCCCGCCGCCGGCGCCGAGCGGGGACGCGACCGCCGCGATCGCGTTCGCCCAGTCCCAGCTCGGCAAGCCCTACCGCTACGGCGCCTCCGGCCCGGACGCCTGGGACTGCTCGGGACTCACCGCGGCAGCCTGGGCCCGCGGCGGGAAGTCACTGCCGCACTACTCGGTCGCGCAGTACTCCCAGTCGACGCGGATCACCGCCGCCCAGCTCGTGCCCGGCGACCTCGTCTTCTGGGGCTCCTCGAGCAGCCCGAGCTCGATCTACCACGTCGCGATCTACGTCGGCGGCGGCCAGATCGTCCATGCCCCCCGCACGGGCCGGGACGTCACGCAGGAGTCGATGTACTACTGGCGGGCCCCGAACTTCTTCGCGCGGCCCTGACGTCCCTCAGCGCACCTTGCGCGCGAAGCGGGTGGCGAGCTCGCCGGGGTCCATCCGGCCGTCGAGGACGAGGCGGGTGGGCCAGGCGGAGGTGACGATGCCCGAGAGCTCCTCGAAGAGCGCGAGGTCCTTGGCGTACAGCTCCGCCAGGCGGGACACGTCGTCGGCCGTCGGCGCCGTTCCCGGTACGACGTCCGCGCCGGCGTGCCAGTTGCGCAGCGGCGGCACCTGCTCGAAGCGCGGCAGGCCGAGGAAGTCGGTGGTGCGGTCGATCGTCGGCGCGAAGTCGGCCAGCATCGAGCGCAGCTCCAGCAGGAGCCACTGCTGGCGGGGGAAGAGCTCGAAGCCGCGCTGCAGCTGCTCGCCGTAGAACCCGCGCGCCAGGCCGGTCATGTGCCGCCACCGCATCGTGCGCACCTCGCCCGGGTCGGGCACCTCGTCGGGCAGCGAGGTGTGCGGCCACTCGGTGAGGAAGTCGGGCCAGTCGGGCCACGCCAGGTTGCGCGAGCGGAGCATCACCCAGTGCGAGAACAGCCGCTCCAACGGGTCGCGGAACACCGCGATCAACGGCATGTCCGGCTTGTAGGCGCGCATCCGCTCGAGGGCGTGCGGCCAGTAGAGATACGTGGGTGACGCGTCGCCGACCAGCTGGTGCACGGCTGCCCGGCGGGGCGCGGTGTAGTCGCGGGCGTAGTCCGGGGCGGTCCAGTCCACGGTCTCGTCGTCGAAGTAGTGCCGCTCCTTGTCGGGCGGCTGGCAGACCAGCCGGTGCTGGTTCAGCGTCACCGCGAGGGTCGACGTACCGCCCTTCTGCACGCCGACGACGGCGTAGTTGTAGGGCATCACCCCCACGGGCGTGGCATCTGACACGTTCATCGCGGTGAACCTACCCGCCGGACTACTTTGGGTGCCATGGCCACCGAGCAGGTCCCCCCGATCGCCGACGAGATGCCCACGCCCGAGCCCGAGGCACCGGTCGTCGAGAGGGTCGAGGACGACGCGGTCCACGCCGACGACTCGGGCTACCGGCAGCCGGTCGTCGACGTCGCGGCCATGCGCACGCTGCTCGACGGCCGCTACCGCGAGGTCCGCGACCTGGTCCGCACCAACCTCGCCGAGCACGCGCAGGTCCTGCGCGACGAGGAGGAGATGAGCCGCGCCGAGTTCCGCGAGCGGGTCAAGGACGTCGTGGTGATGATGGCCGAGACCGGGCAGACGGGGATGGGCTTCCCGGTCGAGTACGGCGGTGGCGGCGACATCGGCGCCTCGATCGCGGCCTTCGAGACCCTCGCCCTCGGTGACCTCTCGGTCCTGGTGAAGGTCGGCGTCCAGTTCGGCCTCTTCGGCGGCGCGATCCTGCAGCTCGGCACGAAGACCCACCACGACGCGCACCTCGCCGACCTCGTCAGCGGCCGCACGATGGGCTGCTTCGCGATGACCGAGACCGGCCACGGCTCCAACGTGCAGGCCCTCGGCACCGTCGCGACGTACGACGTCGAGGCGCAGGAGTTCGTGATCACCACCCCCGACGACGCGAGCCGCAAGGACTACATCGGCAACGCCGCGGCCCATGCCGAGCTCGCCGTCGTGTTCGCCCAGCTCGACGTGGCAGGGGAGCGGCACGGCGTGCACGCCTTCGTCGTCCCGATCCGCGAGGGCGGCGAGGTGCTCGACGGCGTCCGCATCGAGGACTGCGGGCCGAAGATGGGGCTCAACGGGGTCGACAACGGGCGCATCTGGTTCGACGGCGTCCGGGTGCCGCGCACCGCGCTGCTCAACCAGTTCGCCGAGGTGACGCCCGAGGGCCGCTACCTCTCGCCGATCGACAACCCCAACAAGCGCTTCTTCACCATGCTCGGCACCCTGGTGCAGGGGCGCGTCTGCGTCGGCGGCGCGGGGATCAACGCCGCCAAGGTCGCGCTCGCGATCGCCGTGCGCTACGCCGACCGGCGCCGGCAGTTCGAGGCGACCTCCCCCGACGAGGAGCAGGTGCTCCTCGACTACGGCATGCACCAGCGCCGCCTGCTCCCGCTGCTCGCCCGCACCTACGCCCTGCACTTCGCGCAGGAGGTCGTGGCCGGACAGCTGCACGACGTCTTCTCCGGGCCCGGCCCGACCGAGCCGGGCAGCGACGAGCACGCGCGCCGCATGCTGGAGTCCCGGGCCGCCGGCACCAAGGCGCTCGGCACCTGGCACGCCACCCGCACCATCCAGGAGTGCCGCGAGGCGTGCGGCGGCGCCGGCTACCTCAGCGAGAACCGCTTCGCCGCGCTGAAGGCCGACACGGACGTCTTCACCACCTTCGAGGGCGACAACCACGTCCTGCTGCAGCTGGTCGCCAAGGGCCTGCTCACGGACTACGCCGGTGAGTTCGAGGACATGGACCAGCTCGGGATGGCCCGCTTCGTCGCCGGCCTCGCCGTCGAGACCGTGGTCGAACGCACCTCGGTCCACAAGCTCGTCCAGTCGGTCCGCGACCTGCTGCCGGGCGGCGACCGGTGGGATCAGGAGGCGGGCCTGCTCGACCCGAACTACCAGCTGGCCATGCTGCGCTTCCGCGAGGAGCACATGATCGGCGGCGTCGCCCGACGGCTCAAGCGCGGCATCGACCAGGGCGAGAACCCGGGTGCCGTCTTCTCGCGCGTCCAGGACCACGTCATCGCCGCGGCCCGCGCCCACACCGAGCGGCTCGTTCTCGAGGCGTTCGTCGCGAAGACGGCCGAGCTGCCCGACGGCGACCTCAAGGTCTCGCTGAACCTGCTCTGCGACCTGCACGCGCTGTCCACGATCGAGGCCGACCGGGCCTGGTTCATGGAGCACGGCCGACTCTCCAGCGCCCGCTCCAAGGCGATCAGCCGCGAGATCAACGCGCTGTGCCGCAAGCTGCGCCCGCTCGCCGTCGACCTCGTCGACGCCTTCGGCGTGCCCGACGAGATGCTGCGCAGTCCCGAGCTCCTGAGCTGGCCCATCGGATCGGGCGAGTGACATGACGTTCGGGGGGCTGCCGACGCGGTGGGAGCCCGACGGCGACAGCCGCGGCCTCGCGCTCGTCCTGCCGGGTCGCGCCTACTCGCCGAGCGCACCGCTGCTCGACCTCGCCCTCCGTGCCCTGCTCCAGCACCACTTCACCGTCCAGCAGGTCTGGTGGGACGCCGAGTCCCGCGGCGAGGAGGACGCGGAGGCGTGGGTACGCCGCCAGGCGGCCGAGGCGCTCGAGCGGGAGGACGCCGACCACGTCGTCGTGGTGGGCAAGTCGCTCGGCACCCGCGCCGCGTCGTACGCCGCCGATCGGGGGCTCGACGCGATCTGGCTCACCCCGCTGCTGGTCGTGCCGGAGGTGGCCGAGGGCATCGCCGCGAACGCCGGGCGCCAGCTCCTGGTGGGCGGCCTGGCCGACGAGCTGTGGGACACCGAGGTCGCGCGCGAGCTGGCGGACAGCGGGTGCGAGGTGCTGGAGGTCGCGGACGCCGACCACGTCATGGCCACCGACGACGCCGTGCGCACCACCGAGATCCACCTCGAGGTCGCCCGCGCCGTCGACTCCTTCCTCGCCGGGCTCTGAGATGACCGGGCCGCGTCGGTTGGTCGGGGCCTGGAGCGAGGACCCGCTCTGGGCGCGGATCTACCCGCACCTGGTCGACCACCCCGCCCTCGGTGCGCCGCTGTGGCGCCTCGGGCTCGGGACGGACATCTCCCTGCTCCACGACGCTGCCCGCGAGATCGGCGCGCTCCCCGACGGCGCACGAGTGCTCGACGTGCCGACGGGCAGCGGCGTCGCCCTGCGCGGGCTGCTCCCGGGCCGGCACGTCGAGGTCGTCGCCGCCGACATCTCGCCCCGGATGCTCGAGCGCACCTACGCGGCCGCGCGCCGCCACGGCGTCGCCGACCAGGTCACCACCGCGCTGGCGGACGTCGGCGCGCTGCCGTTCGGCGACGGCACCTTCGACCTGGTCGTGTCCTTCACCGGCCTGCACGTCTTCCCCGACCCACACCGGGCCGTCCACGAGATGGTGCGCGTGCTGCGGCCGGGCGCCGCGATCGTCGGCAGCGCGCTGTTCACCGACGACTTCCGCGGGGTCGAGCGGCGCTACGGGCTCGTCCACGCCGCCGGCCGCCTCGCCCGCGTGCTCGGCCCGATGTGCTCCTCGGCCGACGCGGTGCGGTGGCTGGGCGAGGCGGGTGCGGTCGACGTACGACTCGAGATGAGCGGCGGGATCGGCTGGTTCCGAGGCACGAAGCGGCTCGACTGAGAGGGGTTGTCACAGAACCTGCGCGGGCGGTGTCTCCATGGCAGACACCCACCACAGGAGGCGACATGCCCAGCCAGTTCCGCATCCCGAAGGCCACCATCGACGGCGCCTACGGCGCGATCATGACCCGCGTCGCGAAGCGCATGTGGGGCAAGGTCCCCGACAACGCCCACGTCCTGTGGCACAACAAGCCGGTGATGAAGGCGGTCTTCGGCTTCGAGCAGAAGGTCGCGAAGTGGTCGTCGCTCGACCCGCACCTCAAGGCGTACGCCGAGATGGCCAGCGCCGGCGTCATCGGCTGCTCGTGGTGCCTGGACTTCGGCTACTTCCTCGCTCACACCAAGGGGCTCGACGAGGCGAAGGTCCGCGAGGTGCCGCGCTGGCGCGAGTCGGACGTCTTCACCGACCTCGAGCGCGAGGTGATGGCCTATGCCGAGGCGATGACCGTGACCCCGCCGGAGGTGACCGACGATATGGTCGCCGGCCTCGACCGGCAGCTCGGCCACGCAGCGGTCGTCGAGCTCACCATGATGGTCGCCGTCGAGAACGAGCGGTCCCGCTTCAACTCCGCGATGGGCCTGGCCTCGCAGGGGTTCAGCGACGTCTGCGAGCTCCCGCTCGCGCAGGCTGGGACGATCACGACGTGAACCACACGGAGACGCCCCTCGTGCAGCACTTCGCCGCCCACCGCAACCTGCTCTTCACCGTCTCCTACGAGATGCTCGGCTCGGCCGCCGACGCCGAGGACGTCCTCCAGGAGGTCTGGCTGCGGTGGTCGGACGTGGTGGTGGAGGAGGTGCGCGACCCGCGCGCCTACCTCGTCCGGATGACCACCCGCCTGTCGCTCAACCGGCTGCGCACCCTGGCGCGGCGTCGCGAGGACTACGTCGGCACCTGGCTCCCCGAGCCGGTCCTCACCGCACCCGACGTCGCCGAGGACGTCGAGCTCGCCGACAGCGTCTCGACCGCGATGCTGCTCGTGCTGGAGACGCTGCCGCCGACCGAGCGGGCCGTCTTCGTGCTGCGCGAGGTCTTCGACCTGCCGTACGACGAGATCGCGGAGGCGGTGGAGAAGTCCGAGGCGGCGGTCCGGCAGATCGCCAGCCGCGCCCGCGGCCACGTGGCCGAGCGGCGTCCACGGACCTCGGTGAGTGCCGCCGAGCGGGACGCGGTGATCGAGAGGTTCCGCGCCGCCACCGCCGGCGGCGACCTCCAGTCACTGATGGACGTGCTGGCGCCCGACGTGGTCCTGATGACCGACGGCGGCGGCAAGGTCCAGGCCGCGCTCAACCCGATCTACGGCCGCGACAAGGTGTTCCGGTTCCTCACCGCCGTCACGCCCGACGCGCTCGAGCTCGAGCCGGTGTGGCTCAACGGATCGCCGGCGATCCAGTTCGTCATCGCCGGCCGGCGCGACGGCGTCGGCACGATGCTGGTCGAGGACGGCGTGGTGACCCGGCTGTTCCTGGTCCGCAACCCCGACAAGCTGGGCTTGCTCGGCTCTCCCGTCGACCTGTCCCGCCTCTGAGGGCCCTGCCACGGGGCGGGTCGAGCGGACCACGGTCCGCTCGACGCCCGGCATACCGGGCGGCAAGCGTCCATGCCGGTCGACAGGTCCCGCGTTCGCGCTGGGCGAACCCACAACCGGAACATGCCTCCGGTTCTGGTGCGTTGAGGGGGCATGACGCAGAACTCCCTCAAGCTCCCCGTGGTGTTCCTCCACGACACGGTCGTGCTCCCCGGCATGGTCGTGCCCATCGAGCTCGACGACCAGGCCCGTGCGGCGATCGACGCCGCCCGCCTCGCGCACGACGGCGCGCAGGACGACGAGCCCACCCGGGTCCTCGTCGCCCCGCGGCTCGAGGACCGGTACGCCACCCACGGCGTGGTCGCCGTGGTCGACCGCGTCGGCCGGTTCGCCGGCGGCCGGCCGGCCGCCGTGCTGCGCGCCGAGCGCCGCGTCGCCATCGGATCGGGCGTCGCCGGTCCCGGCGCCGCGCTCTGGGTCGAGGCCGAGTCCGTCCCCGAGGCGGTCGTGACCGACGAGGTCCGCACGCTCGCGGAGGAGTACCGCACCCACGTGATCTCGATCCTGGAGCGCCGCGAGGCGTGGCAGGTCATCGAGAACGTGCGCCGCCTCGGCGACCCCGACGCGCTCGCCGACGCCTCCGGCTACGCGCCGTACCTCTCCGAGGACCAGAAGCGGCAGGTCCTGGAGACACCCGACCTCGGCGAGCGGCTGCGCCTGCTCGTGGAGTGGACACGGGCCTACGACGCCGAGGACGAGGTCAACGACAAGATCAGCCAGGACGTCCGCGAGGGCCTGGAGAAGAACCAGCGGGAGTTCCTCCTCCGCCAGCAGCTCGCCGCGATCCGCAAGGAGCTCGGGGAGGGCGAGCCCGACGGCTCCGACGACTACCGGGCCCGGGTCGAGGCCGCCGACCTGCCCGACTCCGTCCGCGAGGCTGCGCTGCGCGAGGTCGACAAGCTCGAGCGCTCGAGCGACCAGAACCCCGAGGCCGGGTGGATCCGGACCTGGCTCGACACCGTCCTCGAGCTGCCCTGGAACGAGCGGACCGAGGACTCCCACGACGTCGCCGCCGCCCGCGCGGTGCTCGACGCCGACCACCACGGCCTCGACGAGGTCAAGGACCGCATCACCGAGTACCTCGCCGTGCGCGCCCGCCGGGCCGAGCGCGGCCTGGAGGTCATCGGTGGTCGTGGCTCGGGCGCGGTGGTCCTGCTCGCCGGTCCTCCCGGCGTCGGCAAGACGTCGCTCGGCGAGTCCGTCGCCCGGACGCTCGGGCGGAAGTTCGTCCGCGTCGCCCTCGGCGGCGTGCGCGACGAGGCCGAGATCCGCGGCCACCGGCGGACGTACGTCGGTGCCCTCCCCGGCCGCATCGTGCGGGCGATCAAGGAGGCCGGCTCGATGAACCCGGTCGTGCTGCTCGACGAGGTCGACAAGGTCGGCGCCGACTACCGGGGCGACCCGGCCGCGGCCCTGCTCGAGGTCCTCGACCCCGCGCAGAACCACACCTTCCGCGACCACTACCTCGAGCTCGACCTCGACCTCTCCGACGTGCTGTTCATCGCCACCGCCAACGTGGTCGAGCAGATCCCCTCCGCGCTGCTCGACCGCATGGAGCTCGTCTCGATCGACGGCTACACCGAGGACGACAAGGTCGCCATCGCGCGCGACTTCCTGGTGCCGCGCCAGCTCGAGCGGGCCGCGCTCACGCCCGAGGAGGTCACGATCTCCGATGACGCCCTCGACGAGCTCGCCGCGAACTACACCCGCGAGGCCGGCGTGCGCCAGCTCGAGCGGCTGCTGGCCAAGGCGTTCCGCAAGGCGGCCACGCTGCTCGCGACCGGCGAGGTCGAGCGCGTCGACATCGACCGGGACGGCCTCGTCGACCTGGTCGGGCGGGCGCGCTTCACGCCGGACAGCCACGAGCGCACGGACGTCCCCGGCGTCGCGACCGGCCTGGCGGTGACGGGCCTCGGTGGTGACGTGCTCTACGTCGAGACGTCGGTGGCCGAAGGCACCGCCGGGCTCACCGTCACCGGCCAGCTCGGCGACGTGATGAAGGAGTCCGCATCCATCGCGCTGTCGTGGGTGCGGGCCCACGCGGGGGAGCTCGGCATCGACCCGTCCGCGTTCGAGCGGTCGATCCACGTCCACTTCCCGGCCGGCGCGGTGCCCAAGGACGGCCCGTCGGCGGGCGTCACGATGGTGACCGCGCTGGTCTCGCTGCTGACCGGCCGGCCCGTGCGCTCCGATGTCGGGATGACCGGCGAGGTGTCGCTGGCCGGGCGGGTGCTGCCGATCGGCGGCCTCAAGCAGAAGCTGCTGGCGGCCCAGCGCGCCGGGCTGTCCACGGTCTTCGTCCCCGAGCGCAACCGCCCCGACCTCGACGACGTACCGGCCGAGCTGCTCAGCGACCTCGACGTGCGACCGGTCGGACGGGTGACCGAGATCCTCGCCGAGGCCCTCGAGCCGGCTGCGGCGGCGGAGGTGAGCGCCGCCTGACCCGTCAGCGGGTCAGGCGTCCTCGCCCAGGCTGTCGTCGGCGAGGTTCGCGACGTCGTCGCCGTGGCCCTCGGTCTTGAAGCGCTCGAAGGAGGCGTGCACCTCGGCCTCCGCCTCCGCGCGGCCGACCCAGTCGGCGCCCTCGACGGACTTGCCGGGCTCGAGGTCCTTGTAGACCTCGAAGAAGTGCTGGATCTCCAGGCGGTCGTACTTGGAGACGTGGTTGATGTCGCGCAGGTGCTCCAGGCGCGGGTCGTGCGAGGGGACGCACAGGACCTTGTCGTCGCCGCCGGCCTCGTCGGTCATGCGGAACATGCCGATCGCGCGGCACTCGATGATGCAGCCGGGGAAGGTCGGCTGCTGGAGGATCACCAGCGCGTCGAGCGGGTCGCCGTCCTGGCCGAGGGTGTTCTCGATGTAGCCGTAGTCGGCGGGGTAGGCCGTCGAGGTGAAGAGCATCCGGTCCAGGCGGATCCGCCCGGTCTCGTGGTCGACCTCGTACTTGTTGCGCTCGCCCTTGGGGATCTCCACCAGCACGTCGAACGTCAGCACGTCTTCCTCCACTCTCCGGCACGCCTTCGGGCCGTCATCGGTCCAGCTCCGCTGCGCCCGACCGAGAGCCCGGCGCGAAGTACTGGGGGCAGTGTCGCGCACAATGGCCCCGATGCGCGAAGCGAGAGGGTCGAAACGACGGGGACGTGAGGTACGCCACTCCGCACGCCGGGTCGCCGGCGTGTGGCTGCCCGTGGTGCTGGTCGTCGCGCTCCTCGCCGCCGGGGTCGGCGCCTACCGCTTCGAGTGGGGACAGCGCTACCTGCCCGGGCTGGCGGCGGACCCGGTGACCGAGCCCGAGGAGGTCCTGCCCCCGGCGGGGCTCGACCTCCCCGCGTGGAGCACGCCGACCCCCGCCGCGCTCCCCGCCGGGTCCGCGGCCGCCTTCGCGCCCGACGCGGTCGCCCGCGCCCTCCGCAAGCCCCTCGCAGACCCCGACCTCGGCCGCCACGTGGTCGCCGCGGTCACCCCGCTGGAGCCCGGCGGGGAGGTGTGGACGTCCGGTGACGGGACCTACCTGCCGGCCTCGACCACCAAGCTCCTCACCGTCGGCGCGGCCCTCGCCGCCCTCGGCCCCGACCACACCTTCACCACCCGGGTGGTCCGTGGCGACGGACCCCGCGAGGTCGTGCTCGTCGGCGGGGGAGACCCGCTGCTCGCCAGCAAGCCGCTCACCGTCGCCGAACGGGGCGCGACCTACCCCGAGCGCGCCGACGTCGCGACCCTCGCCGTGGACGTCGCCGAGGCGCTCGGCGGACGCGGCCGGGTCGTCGTGCGCTTCGACGACAGCCTGTTCAGCGGCCCGACCGACAACCCCGCCTGGCGGCGCGACTACGTCCCCGACGACATCGTCAGCCCCATCACCGCACTCATGGTCGACAGCGGCATCGCGCCCGACGGCCAGGAGCGCTCCGACGACCCCTCGCTGGCCGCCGCCCGGGCCTTCGCCGCGGGGCTCACCGCCGCCGGCCTGCGGGTGACCGGCGCGCCGGAGCGGGTCGTCGTACCCACCGCGACGGAGGAGCTGGCCTCCGTCGAGAGCGCACCGCTGTCGCAGGTCGCCGAGCGCGTCCTCGACGTCAGCGACAACGAGGGCACGGAGGTCCTCGGCCACCACGTCGGGCTAGCGGTGTCCGGCACCGGCTCCTTCGAGGCCGGCGCGGCCGGTGTCGCCAGCACGTTGCAGGGGCTCGGCATCGACACGAGCGGTGACCAGCTGTACGACGGCTCCGGCCTGTCGCGACGCAACCGGATCAGCACCGGCACGGTGCTCGCCCTCCTGCAGGCGGCCTCCGGGCCCGACCCGGACCTGCGCAGCCTCGTCACCGGCCTGCCCGTCGCCGGCTTCACCGGATCGCTGACCTGGCGCTTCGACGACGGCCCCGCGCTCGCCCGGGGCCTGGTGCGCGCCAAGACCGGCACCCTCACCGGCGTGCACGCCCTCGCCGGCATCGCCGTGGACCGTGACGGCACCCCGCTGGCCTTCGTCGTCGCCGCCGACCGGGTCGCGGACGCCGACCGCTACGACGCCCAGGACGCCCTCGACCGCGCCGCCGCCGCGTTGGCCGCGTGCAGGTGTGGGGCACCGACCGCCGGTTGAGGAGCTCGCGCTGCCCGGTCGGCGCGGGGTGTTCCTTCGGAGGGCCCGGCTAGGGTCGGGACATGAGCCTCGTCGACTGGGACCTCGCCGTCACCCTGGGATCCCGGGTGTCCGGCCCGGGGCCGGACGTCAGCCCCGACGAGGCCGCCGCCGCGGTCGTCGAGCTGCGGGAGGGCGCGGAGCGGTCCACGCCGCTGGTCAGCGACTTCACCGGGCTCCGCACCACCGCCGGCACGGCTCCGGTGCTGGTGGTCGACCGCTCGGGGTGGATCCAGGCCAACGCCGACGGCTTCGCCAAGCTCCTCACGCCGATCGTCGACAAGATCACCGAGAAGAAGGGCCCGCCCACGGGGATCTCCGCCGCCGTCGGGTCTCGGGTCACCGGGGCCGAGGTGGGGCTGATGCTCGGCTTCCTCGGGTCCAAGGTCCTCGGCCAGTTCGACCCGTTCCACGCCCCGCGCGGGCGGCTGCTGCTGGTGGCACCCAACATCGTCCACGTCGAGCGCGAGATCGACGCCGACCCCCACGACTTCCGCCTGTGGGTGTGCCTCCACGAGGAGACGCACCGGGTGCAGTTCACCGCCAACCCCTGGCTCGGTGAGCACCTCCTCGCGCAGATGGGCTCGCTCGCCGACACGATCGAGCCGACCGCGGTCCTCGAGGGCCTGCGCCGGGGCGCGGAGTCGATCCGCAGCGGCGGCGGGAGCGTGCTCGACCTGGTCTCCTCGCCGGAGCAGAAGGAGATCCTCGACCGGGTGACGGGCGTGATGTCGCTGCTGGAAGGCCACGCCGACGTGGTGATGGACGGCGTCGGCCCGAGCGTCATCCCCTCGGTCGCCACGATCCGCAAGAAGTTCAACCAGCGCCGCCAGGGCGTCGGCACCCTCGACAAGCTGCTGCGGCGGCTGCTCGGCCTGGACGCCAAGATGGCCCAGTACCGCGACGGGGCCGTCTTCGTGCGCCACGTCGTCGACAAGGTCGGGATGGACGAGTTCAACGCCGTCTGGACCGGGCCCGAGACCCTGCCGTCGAAGGCGGAGATCGAGGACCCCGACGCCTGGGTCGCCCGGGTGCTGTGACGCTGCACCCTTCGGTCGCCGCGGTCCGGCTGCCGGTCCGCGTGCTGCTGACGGAGCTCGAGCCCGGCGACGTGGTGGCCGTCGCGTGCAGTGGAGGTGCCGACTCGCTGGCGCTGGCCTCGGCCGCGGTGTTCGAGGGCCACAAGCTCGGCCTGCGGGTCGTCGGCGTCACCGTCGACCACGGTCTCCAGCCCGGGTCGGCCGACCAGGCGGCCCGGGTGGTGGCCCAGCTCGCCGCCCTCGGCGTCGACGAGACGCTGACCGCGACGGTCTCGGTCGACGCCGGCGCGGGCCTCGGGCCCGAGGCGGCTGCCCGCGAGGCCCGGTACGCCGTCCTGGAGCAGGTCGCCGAGCACCTCGGTGCCGCCAAGGTCCTGCTCGGCCACACGCTGGACGACCAGGCGGAGACCGTCCTCCTCGGCCTGGCCCGCGGGTCGGGCGGCCGTTCGCTGCAGGGGATGCGGCCCGGCTTCGGGGTCTTCGCGCGCCCGCTGCTCGGCGTACGACGCGACGACACCGTCACCGCCTGCCAGGTGGAGGGGCTCGAGGTGTGGGACGACCCGCACAACCACGACCCCGGCTACACCCGCGTCCGGGTGCGCGAACGGGTGCTGCCCGTGCTGGAGGACGAGCTCGGCCCCGGCGTCGCCGCGACCCTCGCGCGCACCGCCGAGCAGCTGCGCGACGACACCGCGCTGCTCGACGAGCTCGCCGACCGGGTGCTCGAGGCCGCCCGCTGCGAGGGCGGGCTGGACGTCGAGGCCCTGCGGACCCAGCCCCCCTCGCTGCGCCACCGGGCGCTCCACCGGGCCGCCCTGGAGGCCGGCGTGCCGGCCGCCGAGCTCACGCGGGCGCACGTGCTGGAGGTCGACCGGCTCCTCGTCGACTGGCGCGGCCAGCGCTGGATCGACCTGCCCGGCCCCCGACGGGCGTTGCGCCGCGGTGGACTCCTGCTGCTCGGACCGGTGCCGGGCGGGTAGGGTCGCGTCCTCGCAGCTCGGCGACTCGGGCGCTCGGGGACAAGGACAGACATGGCGAACGTGCTCGTCGTCGACGACGACCAGGACATGAGGGACCTCATCGAGCTCGTGCTGCGCCGCAGCGAGCTCGACGTGGTCGCGGTCGGCAGCCCCCTCGCGGCCCTCGACCTCGTCGGCACGACGCACTTCGACCTGGCCGTGCTCGACTGGAGCATGCCGCAGATGGACGGCGGGGAGCTGTGCGCGCGCCTGCGGGAGGTGCCCGAGCTGCGCGACCTGCCGATCCTCATCCTCACCGCTTACGCCGACGCCGCGACCCGCGAGCGCGCCTTCGAGGCCGGCGCGACGGACTTCATGTCCAAGCCGTTCACGCTCAAGGACCTGCGTGGGATCGTCGCCACACTGCTGGGGCCGACCTCCTGACCGATTCGGCTGCCGCGGGCGCTGATCGAAAGTAAAGTCCCCTCCATGGGGCAGCGCCGGGCGATCGACCTCGCCGTGGTGACCCTCACGGCGGTCGCAGTGCTGCTCTACGTCGTCCTGGACGTGCCCTGGCTCGACCACACCCTCTACCTCGGTGTCTTCGTGCTCTCCGCCGCGACGGCGTGGGTGGGTGCCGCGCGTGCTCCGGCCGAGCACCGCCTGGTGGGTGGGCTCATCGCCGGGGGCATCACGCTCACCGCCGTCGGGGACGCGACCTGGGAGGTGCTCGACGCGATGGGCCTCGGCACCGAGGTCTCCCTGGCCGACCCGCCCTGGGTCGCCTCCTACGTCCTGCTCTGCATCGCCCTCTCGGTCGTGCTCCGACGCAGCGGGGCAGGCCGGCACGACCTCGACTTCACCATCGACGCGGTCACCATCGTCATCGTCAGCGTGCTGGTGCTGTGGGGCACCGCGATCGACACGATCGTCACCGACGCGTCCCTCGCGGTCTCGACGCGCGTGGCGTGGTCGATGTACCCGGTGGCCGACGCGGTCCTGCTCGCGCTGGTCGTCCGGGTCCTCACCAGCCGTCCGGCGCGTCGGTGGCTGCACCTGTCGTTCGCCGCAGGCGCCCTCCTGTGGTTGGCCGCCGACGTCGCCTACCTCCAGCCTGGCGGGGCGGGCCTCGACCTGCTGATGGACGTCTGCTGGATGGTCGCTCCGGTGCTGATGGCGCTCAGCGTCTGGCGCCTCGAGGGCACCCCGCCGCCAGTTGTGGACGATGCGCGCCGCGCTCACCCGGTCTTCCAGCTCGGCATCGCCATCGGCCCCCTACTGGTGCCGCCGGCCATCGAGCTGCTCCGCGACCTGCGCGACGAGGACGAGCGCCCGCTGATGCTGCTGCTCGGCACCACGAGCCTCGCCGTGCTGGCCTTCATCCGGATGGCGCGACTCCTGCGCTCGGAGGAGCGTGCGGTCCGTGAGCTCGAGGTGGCCCGCGACGCCGCGCTGGACGCCTCGCGGGCGAAGTCGATGTTCCTGGCGACGATGAGCCACGAGATCCGTACGCCGCTGACGATGGTGCTCGGCGCGGGGGAGATCCTCGAGGACACGCCCCTCGACGACCTGCAGCACGAGATGGTGACCCGGATGCGACGGTCGGGCCAGGCGCTGCGGTCCCTGGTCGACGACGTCCTCGACTTCTCGCGGATCGAGGCCGGCCAGCTCGAGGTGGCGCACACCCCGTTCGACCTCGCCGGGCTCGTGCGGGACCTCGACGACCGGTGCGCGCCGCGCGCCGAGGCCGTCGGCATCGCCTACGAGTCGGTCGTGGCACCGGGGGTGCCCGCACGCGTGGTGGGCGACCGCGAACGCCTGCGCCAGGTGCTGGGCAACCTCCTCGACAACGCGGTGAAGTTCACCCACGAGGGTCATGTCCGGCTCGACGTACGCCGCAGCCCCGGCACCGGCGACGAGGTCGAGCTCGCCGTCACGGACACCGGCATCGGCATCGCCGCGGTCGACCTCGGCACGGTGTTCGAGTCGTTCACCCAGGTCGACGGCTCGACGACGCGACGCTACGGCGGCGCCGGCCTCGGCCTGGCGATCTCCCGGCAGCTGACCGCCCTGATGGGCGGGACCCTCGAGGTCACCAGCACCGTCGGCGAGGGCAGCGTCTTCGTCGTACGCCTCCCGCTGCCCGCCGCCGCGGAGCAGGTGGAGGCGCCGGCCGGCGTCGTCCGCGAGGACGTGCGCGACGGCGCGGCGACCTCGGGCTGACCACCGGCGACCCCGCGCCCTAGGCTGCAGCCCATGGACTCGTCCCACGTGGAGCACGACCTCGTCAACGTCCTCTTCACGGAGGAGCAGATCCAGCAGCGGCTGGCCGAGATGGCGGCCGAGATCACTGCCGACTACGAGGGTCGCGACCTCCTCGTGGTGGGGGTCCTCCGCGGGGCGGTGATGGTGATGGCCGACCTGGCCCGCTCGATGCCGCGCCACCTGGAGATGGACTGGATGGCCGTCAGCTCCTACGGCTCGGGCACCAAGTCCAGCGGCGTGGTCCGGATCCTCAAGGACCTCGACACCGACATCAGCGGGCGCCACGTGCTGATCGTCGACGAGATCATCGACACCGGCCTGACGCTCAGCTGGCTGGTCAACAACCTCTCCAGCCGCAGCCCGGCGAGCGTCGAGATCGCCACCCTGCTGCGCAAGCCGGAGGCGCTGTCGATGCCCGTGGAGCCGAAGTACGTCGGCTGGGACATCCCCAACGAGTTCGTCGTCGGGTACGGCCTCGACTACCGCGAGAAGTACCGCAACCTGCGCGACATCGGCACCCTCGCCCCCCACGTCTACTCCTGATCGGGGCCTGGTGAGGGTCGTTCGCCTCGCCACGCTTCACCCCGCCTGAAAGAATGGACGCCCGAGCGACGTGTACCGTCGCGATCCCACCTCCGAACCGGTGAAAGTTGCCTGTGAAGCGCATATTCAAGGGTCCCTGGCTCTGGATCGCCCTGTCCGCCCTCGCGGTGATGCTGGCCATCCAGTTCCTCGTGCCCAACGACGGCTACGACGAGGTCCGGACCTCGACCCTCTCGAAGTACATCTCGGCCGGGCAGGTCGAGGAGATCGAGTTCAACGGGGTCGACCACGAGATCCGGGCCACCCTGGACAAGGGCACCCGTGACGAGGGCGACAAGGTCGTCACCCACTACATCGACGGCCAGCAGGAGACCCTGCTCGCGGCGGTCGACGAGCAGATCGCGGCCGGCGAGACGAAGTGGTCGGACTCCGACTTCCCGCAGCCCAGCTTCCTCGGCTCGCTGCTGGCCACGCTCCTGCCGTTCGCGCTGATCATCTTGCTGTTCATCTTCTTGATGAACCAGGCCCAGGGCGGCGGCGGTCGCGGCGTCATGCAGTTCGCCAAGTCCAAGGCCAAGCTGATCACCAAGGACATGCCGAAGACGACGTTCAGCGACGTCGCCGGCTGCGAGGAGGCGATCGAGGAGCTCGGCGAGATCAAGGAGTTCCTCACCGACCCGGCCAAGTTCCAGGCCGTCGGCGCCAAGATCCCCAAGGGCGTGCTCCTCTACGGCCCGCCCGGCACCGGCAAGACGCTCCTCGCCCGCGCTGTCGCGGGTGAGGCCGGCGTGCCGTTCTACTCCATCTCCGGGTCCGACTTCGTCGAGATGTTCGTCGGCGTCGGCGCGAGCCGCGTCCGCGACCTGTTCGAGCAGGCCAAGGAGAACCCGCCGGCCATCGTCTTCATCGACGAGATCGACGCCGTCGGCCGTCACCGCGGCGCCGGCATGGGCGGCGGCCACGACGAGCGCGAGCAGACCCTCAACCAGCTGCTCGTCGAGATGGACGGCTTCGACGTGCGGGGCGGCGTGATCCTCATCGCCGCCACCAACCGGCCCGACGTGCTCGACCCCGCGCTCCTGCGCCCGGGCCGGTTCGACCGGCAGGTGCAGGTCGACGCCCCCGACCTCAACGGTCGCCACCAGATCCTCAAGGTCCACTCGCGCGGCAAGCCGATCGCGCCCGACATCGACCTGCTGAGCATCGCCCGCCGCACGCCGGGCTTCACCGGCGCCGACCTGGCCAACGTGCTCAACGAGGCCGCCCTGCTCACCGCGCGCAGCAACGCCAAGCTGATCAACAACGAGTCGCTCGACGAGGCGATCGACCGCGTCATCGCCGGTCCGCAGCGGCGTACCCGCCTGATGAGCGAGCGCGAGAAGCTCATCACCGCCTACCACGAGGGCGGCCACGCCCTGGTCGCCGCGGCGCTGCCCGGCACCGACCCGGTGCACAAGGTGACGATCCTCCCGCGCGGGCGTGCGCTCGGCTACACGATGGTGCTGCCCGACCGCGACAAGTACTCCCAGACGCGCAGCGAGATGCTCGACTCCCTCGCCTACATGCTGGGCGGCATGGCCGCGGAGGCGCTGATCTTCCACGACGTCACGTCCGGTGCGGGCAACGACATCGAGAAGGCCACGGCCCTCGCCCGGGCGATGGTGACCCAGTACGGCATGACCGAGCGCCTCGGCGCGGTCAAGCTCGGCGACAGCAACTCCGAGCCGTTCCTGGGCCGCGACATGGGCCACACCCGCAACTACTCCGAGGAGACCGCGGCCGCGGTCGACGAGGAGGTCAAGGCGCTGCTCGGCCACGCCCACCAGGAGGCCTTCGAGATCCTGGAGACCAACCGCGACGTCCTCGACGCCCTCGTGCTGGCGCTCCTCGACAAGGAGACGCTCGACAAGGGCGAGATCGCCGAGATCTTCGAGCCGCTGCTCAAGCGCCCGGCACGGCCGGCCTGGACGGGCTCCCCGCAGCGCGTGCCGTCGACGATCCCGCCGGTCGACATCCCGCAGGAGATCCGCGACCGGGCGCACGCCAACTCGGTGCCGGAGGAGCCGGACGCCGGCGCCGTGTTGACGCCCCCGGGTGCGGGCGGCGACATCCACGGCACGCCCGCCCCCGGTCCCGACACGCCGACCCCGCCATCCCCGGGCGCACCGTGACCGACCCGGTGACGGTGCCGGAGGTGGCGCCCGAGGACGTGCCCGCCTTCGACCATGAGCGGGCCGAGGCGGCGGTGCGCGAGCTGCTCGCCGCCATCGGGGAGGATCCCGAACGCGAGGGCCTGCTCGAGACGCCGGCGCGGGTCGCCCGGGCGTACGCCGAGCTCACGCAGGGCCTGCGGATGCGGGCCGAGGACGTCCTCACCACGACCTTCGACCTCGGCCACGACGAGCTGGTCCTGGTCCGCGACATCGAGCTGTGGTCGATGTGCGAGCACCACCTCGTGCCGTTCACGGGCGTCGCGCACGTCGGCTACATCCCGGCCGACACCGGCAAGATCACCGGCCTGTCCAAGCTGGCCCGCCTGGTCGACGTCTACGCCAAGCGTCCGCAGGTCCAGGAGCGGCTCACCACCCAGGTCGCCGACTCCCTGATGGAGATCCTCGAGGCCCGCGGCGTCATCGTGGTCATCGAGGCCGAGCACCTCTGCATGACGATGCGCGGCGTCCGCAAGGCGGGTGCGCGCACCATCACCTCCGCGGTCCGCGGCTCGATGCTCACCAACCAGGCCACCCGCGCCGAGGCGATGGCGCTCATCCGCTCAGGCACCAGGTGACCGCGACGGCCGCCGCTCGACTGCCCCGGGTGATGGGGATCGTCAACGTCACCCCCGACAGCTTCTCCGACGGCGGTCGGTTCGACACCACCGAGACCGCCGTCGCGCACGGCCGCGAGCTCCTGGCCGAGGGCGCCGACATCCTCGACATCGGTGGGGAGTCCACCCGCCCCGGCGCCACCCGACCCCTGGTCGCCGAGGAGCTCGACCGGGTCGTGCCGGTCATCCGGGAGCTCGCCGGGGAGGGTGCCGTCGTCTCCGTCGACACGATGCGCGCCGAGGTCGCCGAGGCGGCCGTGGCGGCCGGGGCGACGATCGTCAACGACGTCTCGGGCGGGCTCGCCGACCCGCGGATCCTCGAGGTGGTGGCCGCCGGCGACGTCGACTACGTCGCGATGCACTGGCGCGCGCACGCCGACCGGATGCGCGACTTCACCGACTACTCGCCGGACGGCGTCGTGGAGACCGTGCGTCGCGAGCTCGGCGAGCGGCTCGACGCTGCCGTGGCCGCCGGGATCCCGGTCGAGCGGGTCGTGCTGGACCCCGGGCTGGGGTTCGCCAAGGAGCCGCGCCACAACTGGGAGCTCCTCGCGCGGCTCGACGTGCTGGCCGGCCTGGGCCGCCCGCTGCTCGTCGGGGCGAGCCGCAAGTCGTTCCTCGGCACCCTCCTGCGTCGCGACGGCGAGACCCGGCCGGTCGGTGAGCGCGAGCACGCGCACGCCGCGCTGGTCGCGCTGCTCGCCGACCGGGGTGTCGACGTCCTGCGCGTGCACGACGTACGTGCCACCCGCGACGCGCTGGCCGTCGCCGCCGCGATGAAGGGAGATCCATGAGCGACGAGCTCGCCGTGACCGGGATCGAGTGCTTCGCGCACCACGGCGTCTTCGACTTCGAGAAGCGCGAGGGCCAGACGTTCGTGGTCGACCTGGTGCTCGGCCTCGACACCCGCGCCGCCGCTGCCTCCGACGACCTCCAGGACACCGTCAACTACGGCTCCCTGACCGCCGACGTGAAGGCCGCCGTCGAGCGTGATCCGGTCGACCTGATAGAAACCGTCGCTCAACGCATCGCCGATGTGTGCCTGTTGGACAGTCGTGTTGAATGGGCGCGAGTCACGCTGCACAAACCTGATGCGCCCATCGACGCGACGTACTCGGACGTCGCGCTGACGATCACCAGAACGCGAGGCAACGCTGATGACTGAGACCCCGAACCCGAACATCGTGGACACCGACTCCCTCACCGGCGAGATGCACCCGATCCGCCGCGTCGTGGTCGCACTGGGCTCGAACCTCGGCGAACGGCTCGCCTCGCTCCAGGGTGCGGTCGACGCGCTGCGCGACACCCCGGACTTCTTCGTCACCGGCGTCTCCCCGGTCTACGAGACCGAGCCGGTCGACTCGCCCGACGGCGCCGGCCCGTTCCTCAACGCCGTCGTCCTCGCCGACACCACCCTCCCCGCGGCCCGCCTGATGGAACGCGCGCTGGCCATCGAGGACGCCTTCGAGCGCGAGCGCAGCGACGTCCGCAACGCGCCCCGCACCCTCGACGTCGACCTCATCGTGGTCGGCGACCGCCGCTCCAACGAGGACTTCCTGCGGCTGCCGCACCCGCGCGCCCACGAGCGCGCCTTCGTCCTGCAGCCCTGGCACGACCTCGAGCCCGACGCGGTCTTCCCCGAGCGCGGCCCGATCGCCGACCTGCTCGGGGAGACGGACGCCTCGGGTGTCCGCAAGCGCGAGGACCTCGTCCTCGAGGTCGAATGATCATCCGCGAGTGAGCGAGCCCGACCCCGACGAGCCTCCGGAGCCGCGCGGGACGCTGCGCCCCACGTCGGCACGCGCCCTGACCACGTGCGTGGTGCTGGGCCTCGTCGGCGGGTGGGGCGTCCACCCGCTGATGACCGCGCTCACCGGGTCCCCGCCGCTGGTGTCGTGGGCGCAGGCCCTGGCCCTCGTGCTGGTGGCCGCGATCATGGTCTTCCTCGCCTGGCACACCTGGCAGACCGTCCAGGTGCGGGGCGAACGGCTGGAGGTGCACCAGTCGGTGAACCGGCTGGTGCTGGCCCGCGCGTGCGCCCTGTGCGGCGCGCTGGTGGCCGCCGGCTACCTCGGTTACGCGATCAGCTGGCTGGGCGACGCGAGCCAGTACGCCGACCGCTGGATCCTCCGGTCGCTCGTCGCGACGGCGGCCGCCGCGGTGGTGACGCTGGCCTCGCTGGCGCTGGAGCGTGCGTGTCGCACGGACGGGGGCGAGGGTCGGCCCTAGTCTGACCCCATGCCTTCCCAGCAGCCCCAGCAGTCACAGGCGTCCCGGACGCCCGCCCGCCGGCGCCAGCGCAGCACGCGCCTGGTCGTCGCCGTCGTGCTCCTCGCCGCCGCCGCTGCGGTCGTGATGGGCGCCCTGGCCTCGTCGTCGGCCGGCCTGACCGCTGTCGCCGCGGTCCTGGCCGTGCTCGCCGGCGCGGCCGCCACCCGGATCACCCACTCCGAGCTGATGCAGACCCGGCGCGAGGCCGCCCGCGACCGCGCCCTCCAGGCGCAGGAGTACCGCGTCCTCACCGAGCAGCGCACCGCCGAGTCGGCTGCCTTCGCCGCCGACATGCGTCGCAAGATCGAGGAGCGCGAGCACGCCATCGACGTCCTCGAGCGCGCGCTGTCGACCGCCCAGAAGAACGCTGCCGCGCAGACCCTCAAGCGTGGCCAGGAGGCCCGTCGGGCCGACGCCGCCGAGCGCGGCCGCGACGACGCCGAGGGCCGCGCGGCCGAGGCGATCTTCCAGGTCGCCGAGCTCGAGGCCGAGATCGACGTGCTGCGCGCCGAGCTCGACTCGCTGCGTGCCGCTGCCGCGCGCCGGGAGCACCGGAGCGCCTGAGCCGTCCCCACGTCGCGCGAGCGACGTACGTCACCCGTCCGGACCGCCGTCCGGGCGGGTGTCGCGCGTGTACGGAACAATGACGGCTCGTGATCCCCGAGGACAACAGGTTCGAGAGCGACCCCAGCGACGCGCTGCCCGACGACCCGGGGCTGCCCGAGGGGTGGAGAGCGGACACGCCCGACGGCGCCGACCCCGCCACCGTCGCGCGGCTCACCGAGCTGCTGCGCGCGCACGAAAGGGCCGGCCGCGGCTGGGCCGGGTCGGGTGAGGACGAGGTCCTCGTCGAGGTGTCGGAGCGGGGCCTGGCGATGCGGGAGAACCTTGTCGTCCGCGACCCGGAGGGCACGATCCAGGCGTGGGGGAGCGTGCACGACCGCGCCGAGGGGCGGATGCTGTTCGTCCACATCGTCGACCGCGCCATCGACGAGCGGCTCGCCGACCGGTGCAGCGACGTCCTCTTCGAGTGGGCCGAGGCCCAGGCCCGCGCCGTCGGGACCGCCCGCGGCCTGACCGTGCAGCAGATCGACACCGGGTCGTTCGCGGAGGACGAGCGCCAGCACGGCTGGCTCGCCGACGCCGGGTTCGAGCGGGTGCGCACATGGTGGCAGATGAGCCGCTCGGTCGAGGCGGACGAGGCCGAGCTGGTGCCCGACCCGGCCCGCTGGGAGCGCCAGGGCGTGGTGTTCCGGCTGGTCGAGCGGTCGGGTGACGGGATGCCCGACGAGGCCGACCTGCGGGCGGTGCACGACGTGCTCGAGGGTGCGTTCACCGACCACTTCAACTCCGCCGAGGAGACCTTCCAGGAGTTCATCCACCGGCTCCGCGAGGACCCGGGCCACCGCTGGGACCACTGGTGGCTCGCCGAGATCGTCGACGGCGAGGCTGACGCGCCCGAGCCGGCCGGCGCCCTGGTCGGCACGGTCAGCGAGTCCGCGAACGGCCCCGACGGGTCCTACGTCTCCTACCTCGGCGTCCTCGAGTCCGCCCGCGGCCGCGGCGTGGCCACCGGCCTGCTCCGCACGATCGTCGCCGACGCCGCCGCCCGCGGTCGTGACCGCGTCGGCCTCGAGGTCGACGCCGACTCACCCACCGGCGCCGACGGGCTCTACGTCTCGATGGGCTGGGGCACCAAGTACGTCACCGAGTCCTGGCACAAGGACGTCCCCGTCCGCTGACCGGGACCAGCTGGGGGGTGTCAGCGCAGGGACTGGCGCAGCGCACGGTGCACGCCGGCCGGCGTGAGCACGCCGACGAACTGGGCGCCGCGTCGTACGCCGATCATCGGCTTGTCCTCGCGCAACATCGTGGCGAGGGCGTCCTCGAGCGAGGAGTCGATGTCGATCGCCGCTCCGAGGTCACCGGTGGCGACGCCGTCGAGGGGCTCGAGGTCCTCCTCACGCAGCCGCGTCACGGTCAGGGTGCGCAGGCCGCCCGCCCCGACGAAGTCGGCCACCTGCTCGTCGGCCGGGTGGGCGAGCAGCTCACCGGGGGTGGCGTACTGGGCGAGGCGCCCGCCGGTGGCGAACACCGCCACGCGGTCGCCCATCCGGATCGCCTCGTCGATGTCGTGGGTCACCAGGACCACGGTCTTGCCCAGCTCGCCCTGCAGGCGGCGGAACTCGTCCTGCAGCCGACCCCGCACGATCGGGTCGACGGCGCCGAACGGCTCGTCCATCAGCAGCACGGGCGGGTTGGCCGCGAGCGCGCGGGCGACGCCGACCCGCTGCCGCTGGCCTCCCGAGAGCTCGTGGGGGTACTTCCGGGCGTACTGGGCCGGCTCGAGCCCGACCGTGGCCAGCAGCTCGTGGGCGCGCTCGCGCGCGGTGGCCCTGGACTCGCCGTAGAGCAGCGGCACGGTCATCACGTTCTGCTCGATGCGCTGGTGCGGGAAGAGCCCGATCTGCTGGATGACGTAGCCGATGCCGCGGCGCAGCTCCACCGGGTCGGCGTCGGTGACGTCCTGGCCGTCGAGCCAGATCCGCCCCGTGGTCGGCTCGATCAGCCGGTTGATCATCTTCAGCGTCGTGGACTTGCCGCACCCCGACGGCCCGACCAGGCAGACCATCTCGCCACGGGCGACGTCGAGGTCGAGCTCGTGGACGGCCACGGTGCCGTCCGGGTAGGTCTTCCCCACGCCCTCGAGCCGGATCATCGACTCGCCGCCCCGATCCGCGCTCCGTGTAGCGTCCATGCGGTGACCATACTGGGGGCGGCCGACGACCCGAGCTGCTACAGCCGGCTCGTCAACGACTGGGTCTGCCTGGACTACGTGTCCGACCGCCGGCAGGAGATCGTCGACGCGACGATCGAGCACCTCCAGATCACCGTGCTGTCCGTCGTCGTCGGCCTCCTGATCGCCTTCCCGCTGGCGCTCCTCGCGCGCCGGCTGCCGCGGCTCGAGTCGGCGATCCTCGCGATCACGACCGGCATCTACACCGTCCCGTCGCTCGCGCTGTTCCCGCTGCTGGTGCCGTTCACCGGCCTGACCGCGACGACGGTCGTGATCGGCCTCGCGCTGTACGCCCTGACGATCCTGGTCCGCAGCATCCTCGAGGGGCTGCGGTCGGTGCCCGACGACGTACGCGAGTCGGCCACCGGGCTGGGCTACGGGCGCGGCCAGCTGCTGCTCAAGGTCGAGCTGCCGCTCGCGCTCCCCGTGATCATGGCCGGCCTCCGGGTCGCCACCGTGTCGACCGTGGCGCTGACGACGGTCGGCTCGCTGGTCGCCTACGGCGGCCTGGGCAACCTCATCAAGGACGGCGTGCTCACGAACTTCCGCGCCGAGCTCTTCACCGCGTCGGTCCTCTGCGTGGTGCTCGCCGTGCTCCTCGACGTCGTGCTGGTGCTGGTGCAACGCTCCCTGACCCCCTGGACGAGGGGAGTGCGGGCATGACGGTCTTCGGCGACATGTGGCGCTACCTCACCGATGCGTCCAACTGGTCGGGCAGCGACGGCATCGCCGCCCTGCTCGGTCAGCAGCTCCTGCTCACCGTCACCGCGCTGGTGATGGCGATGGCCGTGGGGCTGCCGGTCGCGCTCTGGCTCGGGCACCTGGGCCGCGGCGGGTTCCTGGCCATCAACATCTCCAACGTCGGCCGCGCCATCCCGACGTTCGCGCTCCTCGCGCTGCTCGTGGTCGCGCCGTGGCCCGGCACCGGCGAGCTGGGCCCCTACGGGCGCGCCGGCCTCGCCACCCTGATCGCGCTGACGCTCTTCGCGCTGCCCCCGATCATCACGAACTCGTACGTCGCCATGCGTGAGGTCCCCGCCGAGGTGCGCGAGGCGGCCCGCGGCATGGGCATGACCGGGGTGCAGCGGTTCTGGAGGGTCGAGCTGCCGCTGGGCCTGCCCCTGGTCGTCTCCGGGCTGCGGCTGGCGCTGGTGCAGGTGTGGGCGACCGCGACGATCGCGGCGCTCGTCGCCGGGCCGGGGCTCGGCCAGATCATCACCGACGGGTTCTTCCGCTCGAACTACGGCAAGGGCATCGCCGGGGCGCTCGTCGTGGCGGCGGTCGCGCTGGTGCTCGAGCTGCTGGCCGCGATGGCGCAGCGGGCGGTCGACACCACCCGCCGGGGCACTCCTGCGGGTGGTCACACCGATGCGTTGTCGGTGACCGGCGCTACGGTGGAACCGCCCGCCGAATCCGTCGGCTGACGATGCACATCCGGACACGCGCAGCCGCTGCTGCGGGACACAGAAGGAACACCATGCACATCGCACGCTCGCTGGCCGCGGTCCTCGCCGCCGGCGCCCTCGCGCTCACCGGCTGTGCCGGTGACGACCTCTCCAGCGACAACGCCTCCGACGACTCGGGCTCCTCGGGCGGCGGGGACAACGGGTCCCTCACCATCGCCGGCCAGAACTTCCCCGAGGCCACCCTCGTCGCCTCGATGTACGAGCAGCTCCTGGAGGACGCCGGATACACGGTGGACACCAAGCTCGTCGACTCCCGCGACGCCTACATGCCCACCTTCCCCGGCGACGTCGACATCGTCCCGGAGTACGTCGGCGGCATCGTGAACTTCCTCAACACCCAGGCCAACGGCGACAAGGCCGAGCCGTTCGAGGCGGGTGACGGCCAGCAGCTGGCCGACGACGGCAAGAGCCTGCTCGACGACGCCGGGATCACGCTGCTCGACATCTCCCCGGCGACCGACACGAACGCGTTCTTCGTCACCCAGGACTACAGCGAGTCCGAGGGCGTCATCAAGCTCTCCGACCTCGAGGGCAAGAGCGTCGTGCTCGCGGCGGCGCCCGACTGCGAGGGTCGCCTCGACTGCGAGGGCGGCCTGTCCGACGAGTACGGCATCGACGTCACCAAGGTGCTCGAGCTCGGCTACGCCTCGGACCAGACCTACCAGTCGGTGCTCAGCGGCGAGTCCCAGCTCGGCGAGACCTCGACCACCGACGGCACCCTGGAGTCGCAGGGCCTCGTCGTGCTCGAGGACGACAAGGCCATCCAGCCGGCCCAGAACCTCGTGCCCGCGGTGTCCACCGAGTTCCTCGCCGAGCACGAGGACGTCGCCGACGTGCTCAACCCGCTCATGGCGGCCCTGACCACGGAGAACCTCACCGAGATGAACGGCCAGATGGCGGTCGACCGCGCCAAGCCGGAGGACGTCGCCAGGGAGTTCCTGGAGTCCGAGGGCCTCCTCGGCTGATGACCGCCTCAACCATCGCTGGTTGAGGTGCGAGGAGCGCCAGCGACGAGCCTCGAAACCACTCGATCAAGGGTGTGGTTTCGAGGCTCGCTGCGCTCGCACCTCAACCACCGGAGCGGCTCAGACCTCGTGGTCCCGGAGGCGCAACGCCTCCGGGGCCACGGTCGTCTCGTCGAGCACCGACGGCGGGATCGACAGGCGCCAGGCGCCCGTGCCGATGTCCTGGGCCCGCGGTGCCGGACCGTCGAGACCGCCGACCCACTCCATCAGCGCGGTGACGTCGGCGCGCCGGTCCTCAGCGACGAGCCAGCCGGCGAGCCGGTGCACCGGAGGCAGCCCGCTCTCCACGAGGCGGGTGCCCCAGATCTCGAGCACGCCCGAGCGCAGCAGCCGCCACCACTCCGGCGTACACCCGGGCACGAGCAGGAAGTAGCGCCACAGGTCGCCGGCCAGCACCCGGTCGACGAAGACGCGCTCGACCTCGGCGTCGCCGTGCGCGCGCACCGCCGCAAGCGCCATCCTCTTCGTCTCCCAGCGGTCCGCGAGGTCCTGCACCGTGGCGCGGGTCTGGGTGATCGAGCCCTCGCGGATGCGCCACACGTACGTCGTCTCGGCCAGCACGTCGAACCTCCCGTCCAGGAAGGCTCGCGTGGTGGTCGGCTGGTCCTCGTAGCGCACGCCCTCGGGCCAGGCCAACCCGGCGGCGTCCCACCACGACCGGCGGAAGAGCTTGTTCCACGCGAAGACGTCGCCCAGGATCTCGGGGCGGTCCTCGACCCGCAGCCCCTGCGCGGGCGGGTGGTGCAGGCGCCTCATCCACGGCGGCTCGCGGAAGGGGTCGTCGACGGCGCTGTCGTCCTCGGACCGCCACTGGAGGATCGAGCCGGTCGCGAAGTCCGACCCCGACTCCTCCAGCGACGCGACGAGGGTGCTGAACGCCGAGGGCTGGAGCAGGTCGTCGGAGTCGAGGAAGGCGAGGTAGTCGCCCCGGACGTGCGCCAGGCCGGCGTTGCGGGCGGCGCCCAGGCCGGCGTTGGCCTGGTGGACCACCGAGATGCGGTGGTCGCGGCGTGCCCACGCCTCCGCGATCTCGCCGCTGCGGTCGGTGGAGCCGTCGTCGACGAGCACCGCCTCCCATCGGCGGTGCTGCTGGGCGACGAGGGAGCGCAGGCACTCGTCGAGATAGCGCTCCACGCCGTAGACGGGCACGACCACGCCGATCAGGGGTCCCCGGGACAGCCAACGCCTCACGGGCGGTGACTCTAGCCACCGGTAGGCTGCCCGCCGTGACCGAGCAGCCCAGAGCGATCGACGAGATGAACCCCGACGGCGTCGCGCGGAAGGTCCTCTTCGTCGCCGGCGCCGGACGCAGCGGCACGAGCACGCTCGCCGGGATCGTGTCCAAGCTGGGCATGCACGTCCCCCTGCCGGAGGTGCCGCCGGACGACTCGAACCCACGCGGCTTCAGCGAGCCGCAGTGGGTGGTCGACGTCCACGACGAGTGGCTGGCCGAGGCGCTGGTCCAGGTGAGCGACTCGCGCCCGAATGCGTGGTTCGACACGGGGCGCATCTGCAGCCGCGAGCCCGCCCGCATCCGCGTCAGCGAGTGGCTCGAGCCGCACTTCGCCGAGCACCCCGAGCTGGTCGTCAAGGACCCGCGGCTGAGCTGGTTCCTCGGGCTGTGGCGCGTCGCCGCGATCCGCACCGGTGCGACGCCGGTCTTCGCGACCATGCTGCGGCCGCCGGCCGAGGTCGTCGGCTCGAAGCAGAAGTACTACGCCAACAAGCTCGGCTCGGCGCACCTCGCGGCCAGCTGGGTCAACATGCTGCTGCACACCGAGCGCGCCACCCGTCCCGCCGAGGGCGACGGCGGCCGGGTCTTCGTGCGCTACGAGGACCTGCTCACCGACTGGGTCAAGACCGTCACGGCCCTCGGCCACGCGCTCGACCTGCAGACGATCATCCACACCCGCAGCGACCAGATCCGCGAGGTGCACCGCTTCATCGACCCCAACCTGCGCCGCGTCACCGCCACCCTCGACGACCTCGGTCTGCCGAAGCGGCTCCACGACCTCACCGGCCACACGTGGGAGGAGCTGAACAAGCTCGCCGACGAGGGCGGCGACACCACCGACGCCCACGCCACCTTCGACCAGCTCCGCCGGGAGTACGTCGACCTCTACGAGGAGGCCGAGGCGATCAGCCGCTCGACGGCCGAGCACGCGCGCCTCCAGGCGCGCCGCCGGGCCCGCGCGGAGGCGTCGGCCGAGCATCGCTCGCTGGTCGACCGGGTGCCGCACGACGTGCGCGCCGCGATCCCGCCGTCCGTGCGCCGCGGGATGCGCAAGGCGCTCGGCCGTGAGCGGGACGAGCAGTGACCGTCCCCATCGGCGCCGGTCACGGCCTGACCAACCTCGAGGGCCACAACGACTTCGACATCGTGTGGCCGTGGAACCAGCCCGGTGGCCTGCGCCGGGGCGCGACCGCGGTGCTCCGCGTGAAGAACGAGGCGCCCGGCCTGCGCTTCGTGCTGCCACCGTTGCTGCGGGCGTGCGACCACGTGCTGCTGGTCGACAACGGCTCCGACGACGGCACCGGCGAGGAGGCGCAGCGCGTCGCCGACGAGCACGGCCTCGGCCACCGGTTCACGCTGAAGCAGTACCCCTTCCAGGTCGCCCGCGCGGGCGCCGAGCACCTGTCGGTCAACGAGCGCTCGGTGCACTCGCTGGCCTACTTCTACAACTGGTGCTTCTCCCACGTCCGCACCCGCTACTCGTGGAAGTGGGACGGCGACATGGTCCTCACCACCGAGGGCGAGGTGTCCATGTCCGACCTGTCCTGGCAGGTCGGGACGGCCGAGGCCGTCATCCGCTTCCCGCGTCACGGGCTCTACATCGAGTCGGACCGCACGGCGTACCTCGACCTGGGCCTGCGCAACATCGAGGAGTGGGGCTTCCCGATGAGCCCCGACTACGTCTACACCAAGGCGCCGGAGTGGGAGATCCGCACGACGCCCGAGCGGATCGAGATGTTCGCGCTGCCCCAGGGCCTGTGCGTCGAGCTCAAGTGGCTCGACGGCGACGAGTTCGCCCACTGGACCAACCCGGAGTCGTTCGCGACGTCGATCCGCAACCGGCGCAAGCGTCGCGAGTGGCTCGTCTGGAACGCCCTGCAGGAGGGGCAGGTGCCCGAGGGCGTGGTCGAGATCGAGTCGCCGGAGGGGGTCCACGTCATCGACCACGTGACCCACACCTGGCTGCCGCGCGCCCCGCGCCCGTTCGTCGTCGACGACCCCGACCACGCCAAGCTGCACCTGCGCGCCTGACGTCGGCGTGCCCGTCGTGAGGCGGTTCACACCCGTCCGGGGCATAGCCCGGTGGTGTCCGGGGGTTGCCCCACCATGTCTGAAACCCATCCCCAGATCGCCCCGCCGAAGCAGCGGCGCGCACCCCTGCTGATCGGCATCGCCGCCCTGGTCGTCCTCGTCCTGGTGGCCGGCTTCCTGTGGATGAGGGGTGGTGACGAGACCGGCAGCGCCGGTGAGGCCAACGAGAAGGTCGTCCTCGGCACGGTCGGCGCGAGCGACCCGTACTGGCAGGTCCTGGTGGACGAGGCCGCCGAGCAGGGCATCGACCTCGAGGTCAAGGACTTCGCCGACTACACCCAGCCGAACCCCGCGCTGAGCGAGGGCGAGCTCGACATCAACCAGTTCCAGCACATCGTCTACCTCGCCGAGTACAACGTCGCGAACGACGACGACGTGGTGCCGCTGGGCTCGACCGCGATCTACCCGCTCGGCCTCTACTCGACCAAGGTCGACGCGGTCGAGGACATCGAGGACGGCGACACCGTGGTGGTCCCGGACGACGACAGCAACCAGGCCCGCGCCCTGCTGATCCTCCAGTCGGCCGGGCTGATCACCCTGGAGGACGGCGGCAGCATCTACTCGACGCTCGCCGACATCGACCAGGACGCGTCGCGCGTCGAGGTCAAGGCGATCAAGGCCGACCTCACCCCGACCTCGCTGCCCGACGTGGCCGCGGCCGTGGTCAACAACGACTTCGTGGAGAAGGCCGGGCTGGAGTTCGAGGACGCCCTCGCGACCGACGACGCCGAGGACCCGAAGGCGCTGCCGTACGTCAACGTCTTCGCGGTCCGCGCGGAGGACCAGGAGGACCCGACGCTGCGCAAGCTCGTGGAGATCTACCAGGACACCCAGCCGGTGCTCGACGGCGTGCAGGACGTCTCCGGCGGCACCGCGCAGCTGGTGAAGGTCCCGCAGGAGGACCTGCAGGCGGCGCTGGACGAGGTCGAGGCCGACACCGCGGCGCAGCAGTAGTCCACAGGCACGACAGCAGGAGGAGCCCCGCGATGCCCCTGGTCGAGATGACCGACGTGCACAAGACGTTCCCCGCCGCCCGCCGCGGCAGGGCCGTCGAGGCGATCCGCGGCGTCGACCTGACGGTCGAGGCGGGCGAGATCGTCGGCATCGTGGGCTACTCCGGCGCCGGCAAGTCCACCCTCGTGAGGCTGATCAACGCGCTCGAGACCACGACGTCCGGCAGCGTGCGGGTCGGCGGCCGCGAGGTCACCGCGCTCAAGGAGCGTGAGCTGCGGGAGGTCCGGCTCGGGATCGGGATGATCTTCCAGCAGTTCAACCTGCTCCGCTCGCGCACGGTCTGGGGCAACATCGCCTACCCCCTCGAGGTCGCCGGGATGCCGCGGGCCGAGCAGAACCAGCGGATCTCCGACCTGCTCCACTTCGTGGGCCTCGCGGACAAGGCGCACAGCCACGTCGAGGAGCTCTCCGGTGGCCAGAAGCAGCGCGTGGGCATCGCGCGTGCGCTCGCGACCAACCCGAGCCTGCTGCTCGCCGACGAGGCGACCAGCGCGCTCGACCCCGAGACCACGCAGGAGGTCCTGGGTCTGTTGCGCCGGGTGAACCGCGAGCTCGGCATCACGATCATCGTGATCACCCACGAGATGGACGTCGTGCGCAGCCTCGCCCACCGCGTGGTGGTGATGGAGGCAGGGCGGATCGTCGAGGAGGGACCGGTCCTCGACGTCCTCTCCGACCCCCAGCAGCCGGTGACCCGCCGCTTCGTCTCCACGATCGTCGACGGCGAGCCCGACGCCGACGCGCTGGCCGCCCTGCGTGCCCGGCACGACGGGCGGTTCGTCACGCTCGCCTTCCGCGGGGACGACGTGCGCCAGAGCGACGTGTTCGCCGAGCTGCTGCGCCGCGGCGTGCGGTTCGAGCTGGTCCACGGCGGCATCGAGGAGGTCCAGGGCGAGACCTTCGGCAACCTGACGCTGGCCCTCGACGGCGAGCCCGACGCGGTCGAGGCCGCCGTGGCCGCCGTACGTGACCTGGTCCCGACCACGGAGCCGGGCCGATGACCGACACCCGCATCGACGAGCTGTGGCCCCTGGTGTGGCAGGCCAGCTACGAGACGCTCTACATGGTCGCGATCACGCTGACCGTCGGCGGCCTGCTGGGGCTGGTGCTCGGCCTCGCCCTGTACGTCACGCGCCGCGGCGGCCTCTACGCCAGCCGGCCCGCCCACGCCGTCCTCAACGTGCTGGTCAACTTCTTCCGGCCGATCCCGTTCGTCATCTTCATCGCTGCCGTCCAGCCGCTGGCCCGGGTCGTCGTCGGCACCGGGATCGGCAACCCGGCCATCGTGTTCGCCCTGACCGTCGCGGCCATGTTCGGGATCAGCCGCATCGTCGAGCAGAACCTGGTCACCATCGACCCCGGCATGATCGAGGCGGCCCGCTCCGTCGGGGCCAGCCGTGCCCGCATCGTGCGGACCGTGGTGATCCCCGAGGCCCTCGGACCGCTGGTGCTGGGCTACACGTTCGTGTTCGTGGCGATCGTCGACATGACCGCCATCGCGGGCGTCATCGGCGGTGGCGGGCTGGGCAACTTCGCGCTCCAGTACGGCTTCCGGCAGTTCGACACGGTCGTCACCTGGACCGCGGTGGTCATCATCGTCGCGCTCGTGCAGGTCGGGCAGCTCGCCGGCAACACCATTGCACGACGGCTGCTCCGCCGCTGACCGACGTTACCGGTGGGTAGCGATTTCGGTGGTGCTCGTCACGTCGCAGGAAGGTTCCCGGTGCGGAATCCGCGGGCGTAGGCTCGATGTTGATCGCAGTAGATCGGTACCCGCGAGGGACTGAAACGAAGAGGTCAACCACATGACGTACGACCCCACCTTCCGCGTGGGCGTGATCGGCGCCGGACGTGTCGGCGCCGTCCTCGCCGCCGCACTCCGCCGGGCCGGCCACGACATCGTCGCCACCGCCGGCGAGTCCGACGCCTCGCGCGGGCGCATCGCGGCCCTGCTGCCGGGGGTGCGGATCGCCAAGCCGACCGACGTGGCGCGGGCCAGCGAGCTGCTGCTCCTCACCGTCCCCGACGACATGCTGGCCAACGTCGTCACCGTGTTGAGCCACAGCGGCGCCATCCACGAGGGCCAGGTCGTCGTCCACACCAGCGGTCGCCACGGCCTCGCCGTCCTCGAGCCGGCCCGCGCCGTCGGCGCCCGCACCATCGCGATGCACCCGGCGATGACGTTCACCGGCACCGAGGTCGACCTCCCGCGCCTGGCCGGCTGCGTCTTCGGCATCACGGCGGCCCCCGGCGACCGGGAGCTCACCGAGGCGCTCGTCGCGGACCTCGGCGGGCGCCCGATGTGGGTGCCCGAGGACCGCCGCACGATGTACCACGCCGGGCTCGCGCACGGCGCCAACCACCTCGTCACCCTCGTCAGCGAGGCGATGGAGATCCTCTCCGCAGCCGGCGCCGAGGACCCCGCCGCCACGCTGCGACCGCTGCTCTCCGCGGCCCTCAACAACGCCCTCGAGCACGGTGACGCCGCACTGACCGGCCCGATCGTCCGCGGTGACGTCGAGACCGTGCGGGCCCACGTCGCCGACCTCGTGGCCAACGCCCCGCAGACGCTGTCGTCGTACGTCGCCATGGCGCGCGCCACCCTCGACCGAGCCGTCACCGACGGCCGGGTGCTGCCCATCCGTGCCACCAAGATGCTCCGGGTCCTCGAGGCCGCGGAGGCGTCCGCACCCCTCCACCGGCAGCCCCGATGACCTCGAGACCCGTCCTCGCGAGCACCCGCGAGGAGCTCGCCACCCTGCTCGCGGACGCCCGTCGCGCTGGTGACCGGGTCGCGTTCGTCCCCACGATGGGTGCGCTCCACGACGGCCACGCCAGCCTGATGCGCGTGGCCCGCGAGGCCACTGCAGGCCCGGTCGTGGTGAGCATCTTCGTGAACCCGATGCAGTTCGGCGCGGGCGAGGACCTCGACCGCTACCCGCGCACCCTCGACGCCGACCTCGAGGTCTGCGCCGCCGAGGGCGTCGACGTGGTCTTCGCGCCGAGCGTGGAGGAGATGTACCCCGGCGGGTTCAGCCACGACTCCGTCCACGACGGCGTCACGGTCGCCCCCGGTGCGCTCGCCACGATCCTCGACGGCGCCTCGAGGCCGGGCCACTTCGACGGCGTGCTCACCGTCGTCGCCAAGCTGTTCGGCCTGGTGCGCCCCGACGTCGCGGTCTTCGGGCAGAAGGACTACCAGCAGCTGGCGCTGATCCGCCGGATGGTGCGTGACCTCTGCCTCGGCGTCGAGGTCGTCGGCGCGCCGACCGTCCGCGAGGCCGACGGGCTCGCGCTCTCCAGCCGCAACCGCTACCTCGACCCCGGGCAGCGGCAAGCCGCCGTCGTGTTGAGCCGGGCCCTGCGCGCCGCGCAGGAGCGAGCGGCGTACGGCGTCCCTGCCGCGCGCTGGGCGGCCATGGCGGTGCTCAAGGGCGAGCCCGGGATCGAGCTGGACTACCTCGCGCTCACCTCGCCCGACCTCGGCGAGGCCCCCGAGGTCGGCGAGGGCCGGATCCTCGTGGCCGCGCGGGTCGGCAGCACGCGACTGATCGACAACATGCCCCTCTACTTCGATCGCATCACCCCCGATGCGACCACGGCGGGGACCGCGCTCGCGGCCTCGACCACCTCGGAAAGGAGCAGCTGATGCTGCGCACCATGATGAAGTCCAAGATCCACCGGGCCACCGTGACCCAGGCAGACCTGCACTACGTCGGTTCGGTGACGGTCGACGAGGACCTCCTCGACGCGGCCGACCTGCTGGCGGGCGAGCTGGTCCACATCGTCGACGTGACCAACGGCGCCCGCCTCGAGACCTACACCATCGCCGGCGAGCGGGGCTCAGGCGTGATCGGCATCAACGGCGCCGCCGCGCGCCTCGTCCACCCGGGCGACACGGTCATCCTGATCGGCTACGGCCAGATGGACACGGCAGAGGCCAAGGAGCACCAGCCGCACGTGGTGTTCGTCGACGCCGACAACAAGATCATGGCCACCGGCTACGACCCCGCCGAGACGTTCGGCGACAAGGCGCTGACCCGCGGCGACCTCATCGATCGCTAGCCTGCCCGGATGACTGCTCACCGGCCGGTCCCCGGACGCCTCCGCGCGCCGGCCCCCGGGTGGACCACCCGTGCCGACGTCGTCGTGGTGGGCTCCGGCATCGCCGGGCTCACCGCGGCGCTGCGGATCCACGCGGCCGACCCCACGCTCCACCTGACCGTCGTCACCAAGGACGTGCTGGCCGCCGGCTCCACCCAGTGGGCGCAGGGCGGGATCGCCGCCGCGCTCGGGCCGGGTGACACCCCCGAGCAGCACGAGCACGACACCCTCGTCGCGGGTGCCGGTGCGTGCGACGTCGACGCCGTGCGGGCGCTCGTGACCGAGGGGCCCGACGCGGTGCGCGAGCTGATCGCGCTCGGCACCCAGTTCGACCACCACCCCGACGGCGAGCTCTCCCTGACCCGCGAGGGCGGCCACCACCGCGACCGGATCGCGCACGCAGGCGGCGACGCGACCGGCGCCGAGATCCAGCGCGCCCTCATCGCCGCCGTCGAGCAGGCGCCGGAGATCGAGGTGATCCAGCACGCGCTCGCGGTCGACCTGCTGCTCGCCGTGGACGGCGGCGTCGCCGGGCTCACGCTGCACGTGCTTGGCGAGGGGCAGCGCGACGGCGTCGGGGCCGTGCACTGCCGCGCCGTCGTCCTTGCCTCCGGCGGCCTCGGCCAGGTCTTCAGCCAGTCGACCAACCCGAGCGTCTCGACCGGCGACGGCATGGCCGTCGCACTCCGGGCCGGCGCCCGGCTGCGCGACCTCGAGTTCGTGCAGTTCCACCCCACCGTGATGTGGCTCGGTCCCGAGTCCCAGGGCCAGCAGCCGCTGATCTCCGAGGCCGTGCGCGGCGAGGGAGCCTTCCTCGTGGACGGCGACGGCCGCCGCTTCATGCAGGGCGAGCACCCGCTCGCCGACCTCGCCCCCCGCGACGTCGTCGCCAAGGCGATCACCCGTCGGATGATGGACACGGGCGAGCCGCACATGTGGCTCGACGCCCGCCACCTCGGGCTGGACGCGAGCGGAGCGAGCCACCACGGTGATCGAGCAGGCGGCGAGGAACGAGCCTCCGTGTCGAGATTCTGGGAGAAGCGGTTCCCGACCATCCTCCGGGTCTGCCGCGAGCACGGCGTCGACCCGGTCACCGAGCTGATCCCGGTCGCCCCCGCCCAGCACTACGCCTCGGGCGGCGTCGCCACCGACCTGTGGGGACGTACGAGCGTGCCGGGCCTCTACGCCACCGGCGAGGTCGCCTGCTCCGGGGTCCACGGCGCCAACCGGCTGGCCTCCAACTCGCTGCTCGAGGGGCTGGTGTTCTCCCGCCGGATCGCCGAGGTGCTCCCCGGTGAGCTGCGGGCGTGGGCCGAGCCGGTGGTCGACGAGCGGTCGGAGGGCCTCGTCGACGGCGACCGCCGCCGCGCCGTGCAGGAGGTGATGACGGCCAGGGTCGGCGTGCTCCGGCACGCCGAGGGGCTCGCCGAGGCGCTCGACGTGCTCGGCGACCTCGACCCGGGCGACCCCGTCGTCGAGCCGGCTGCGTGGGAGACGACCAATCTCGTGGCGATCAGCACCGCGCTCGCGGAGGCCGCGGCGCTGCGCACGGAGACCCGCGGCTCCCACTGGCGCGAGGACTTCCCGGAGCGCGACGACACCAGGGCCGGGCACGTCGACGCCTGGCTCGACGACGGCGCGGTCCGCGTCGAGTGGACCCACGCGCCGTCGACCGACCCGTCGATCCAGGAGGTACCCGCGTGACGCGCCTCAGTGACGTGCCGCAGGACCTGCGCGACGAGCTCACCGCAGCCGGGCTGGACCTCGATGCCCTCTGGGCGAAGCTCGCCGAGGCCATCGGTGAGGACCTGCCGGACCTCGACCTGGACGACCCGACCAGCAGCTCGACGATCGCAGCGGACGCGCGGGGCGAGGCGGTCTTCGCCGCGCGCGAGCCGGGCGTGGTCGCCGGCCTGGGCGCCGCGGCCGTCACCTTCTTCATGCTCGGTGCGGACGCCACGATCACCGACCGCGTGCCCGACGGCACCCGGGTGGCGGCGGGCGACGTCGTCATGCGGGTGACCGGCCTGACCCAGCGGATGCTGGTCGCGGAGCGCACCGCCCTCAATCTGGCGTCCCACCTCTCCGGGATCGCGACCGCGACGGCGCAATGGGTCGACGCCCTTGCCGGCTCGCCGACGCGCGTGCTCGACACCCGCAAGACGCTGCCCGGCCTCCGCGCGCTCCAGAAGTACGCCGTCCGCTGCGGCGGCGGGGTCAACCACCGCACCAGCCTCCAGGACATGGCGATGGTCAAGGACAACCACGTCATCGCCGCCGGCGGCGTGCTGCCGGCGCTCGAGGCCATCCGCGGCCGGCACCCCGGTCTGTCGGTGGAGGTCGAGGTCACGACCCTCGACCAGCTCGACGAGCTGCTCGCCCTGCCCGAGCCGCCGGAGCGCGTGCTGCTCGACAACATGGACGACGCGACGATGGCCGAGGCCGTGCGGCGTACGGCGGGACGGGTGCCGCTGGAGGCCAGCGGCGGGATCACGCTGGAGCGGGCCGCGCGGATCGGCGCGACCGGCGTCGACTTCGTCTCGGTCGGCGCCCTCACCCACTCCGTGACCGTCTTCGACCTCGGCATGGACCTCGTCGAGGACCCGCGATGACGCTCCTCGCCGCCGACATCGGCAACAGCCACACGTTCCTCGGCCTGCTCGACGGCGCCGAGGTCACCGCGCACTGGCGGGTCAACACCGACGAGCGCCGCACCGCCGACGAGTGGTCGGTGCTCATCCGCGGCCTCCTCGGCGAGCGGGTCGCGGACGTCGACGGGATCGCGGTCTGCGCGACGGTGCCCGCCGTGCTGCACGAGTGGCGCGAGATGCTCGAGAGCCACTTCGGCGACGTCGTCGCGATCGTCGTCGAGCCGGGCGTGCGGACCGGGATCCCCGTCCTGATGGACAACCCCCGGGAGGTCGGGTCCGACCGGATCGTGAACTCGCTCGCGGCCGCCACCCTGCACGGCGGGCCCGCCATCGTCGTCGACTTCGGCACCGCGACGACGTTCGACGTGGTCAACGCCAAGGGCCAGTACGTCGGCGGCGCGATCTCGCCCGGCATCGAGATCTCGCTCGAGGCCCTCGGTCGCCGGGGCGCGCAGCTGCGCAAGGTCGAGCTCGCCCGCCCGCGCTCGGTGATCGCCAAGAACACGGTCGAGGCGCTGCAGAGCGGCATGGTCTTCGGCGTCGCGGCGCAGGTCGAGGGCCTCGTCGCGCGCATGATCGCCGAGCTCGGCGTGCCGGCCCAGGACGTCACCGTCATCGCCACCGGCCACCTGGCCCCGCTCCTCGTCGACGACTGCGGCTGCTTCACCGTGCACTCGCCGTGGCTGACCCTGCAGGGCCTGCGTCTCGTGTTCGAGCGCAACCAATCGCCGTCTGTGTGAGTCTCAGGGTCGAGCCGGGCCGCGGGGCCCCGCCGTCCGAGGGGGACACATGGTCATCCAGCACACGACGAGGCCGCTCGTGGCGGCCTCCCTCGCCGCGGGGCTCGTCGCGGCCCTCACCGCGCCGACGGGGGCCGCGGCACCTGCCGCCGGTCGCGACGACGTGCCACTTGCGCGGGTCGCCGACGTCCGCCCCGGCACGGCGGGCAGCGACCCCAGCCGGATCACGGCCCACGCCGGCGGCGTGTACTTCGTCGCCGACGACGGCGCGCACGGTCCTCGCGTGTGGCGCTCGGACGGCACCGCTGCCGGTACGACGCTCGTGTCGGCCGCCGCGGCCGTCACGGCGGCATCGGAGCTCGCGGTGGCCGGATCCACGCTCTTCTTCACCGCCGGCGACCAGCTCTGGCGTTCGGACGGCACCGAGGCGGGGACGCAGCTGGTCAAGGACCTCGGCACGACCGACGTCCCCCTGACGCAGCTGACGGTCGCCGGCGACCTCGTCTGGTTCCTGGGCGACGACGGCGTCGGCGGGCAGGAGCTGTGGCGCTCCGACGGGACCGTGGCGGGGACGATCCCGCTGACGAACCGCCCGCCGGGCGCCGACGCGAAGCCGCTCGCCAACCTCACCGCGGTCGGGTCGTCCGTCTGGTTCACGGGCAGCGACGGCACCGACATCGTCTCGGAGGTCTGGCGCTCGGACGGCACCCCGGCCGGCACGGCGCCGCTGACGAAGTTCCGCACCTTCTTCGACACCTACCCCGGTCTGCTGACCCCGGCCGGCGGCCACGTCTACTTCGTGCTCGGAGGAGGGTCCGAGGGCCGCGACGTGTTCCGCATCGCCGCCGGTGGGACGACCGCCGAGCTCGTCTTCGGTGACGAGGCCGACTACGTCCACGAGCTGCGGGCGGACGGGGACCGGGTCTACATCTCGAGCACCAACGCCGCGAGCCGGCGCAGTGAGCTGTGGCTCTCGGACGGCACGCCTGCCGGGTCGCAGCGCCTGGCCGTGCTGCCCGCCGAGGCGGGCGACTACCCGTCGGACCACGCGCAGGACCTCACCCTGGTCGACCGCACGCTCTTCTTCACCCACGTCGACGCCGACCACGGTCCCGAGCTGTGGCGCAGCGACGGCACGATCGCGGGCACGCGGCGGCTGACCGACCTGCCGACGCGGCTGCTCCGCACCCGCCCCGCCGAGCTCACCGCGAGCGACGGACGGCTGTGGTTCGTCGCGGACGAGGGGCGGGGCCCCGAGCTGTGGGTGTCCGACGGCACCACGCGCGGCACGCACCCGGTCGACGACACCCGCCGTGGACGGGCGGGGTCCGTCCCGACCGGCCTGACGGACGCGGGCGGGACGCTGTTCATGGGGCTCGACGACGGCGCCGCCGGGCGCGAGCTGTGGGCGACCCAGGTCGACACGGCCATCGCGCGCCCGCGGGTCCGCGCTCCGAAGGTGGCGCGCGTCGGTCGTGGCGCCTGGTCGGTCCGGGTGCGGGCAGGTGCGGGGGAGTGGGTCGAGTCCACCGCCCGCGGCCGCGTCCGGCTGCCCGGTGTCCGCAAGCCGGTGGTGCTCAGGACGGCCCGGGCGACGTCGTACGCCGGTCGCGCCGAGGTGCTGCGGCTGGTCATCCCACAGAAGGCCCGTCGGGCCGTGGCGCGGGCGATCGGGAATTCGCGGACAAAGGCTGCCGCAAAGCTCGTCGTGACGCTGCGCGACTCCGCAGGAAATGCGAAGAAGGTGGTGCGCACAATTCGGCTGTCATGAAATTCCTGACGCCATTTCAAAACGGGCGGAATTGTCTCCACGGACTTCTTCCACCATGATCATCGGTGTTCATCACCCCTGAATTGAAATGAGCGACGAAATGGCACAGAAGGTCAACATCGTTCTCGTGGACGACCTGGACGGCACCGAGGCGACCGAGACGGTCTCCTTCGGTCTCGACGGCACCGCCTACGAGATCGACCTCAACGACGCCAACGCCGCGGCGCTGCGCGAGGCGATGAGCGGCTACGTCGGTCACGCCCGCAAGGTGACCGGAGGGTCGCGGCGCGGACGCAAGGCGTCGTCGGGGTCGTCCTCGAGCAGTTCGAACACCAAGGACGTCCGGGAGTGGGCCAAGGCCCAGGGCATGGAGGTCTCCGAGCGCGGCCGCATCTCCGCCGACGTGCAGCAGGCCTACGACGCCGCGCACTGACGCACCGGGTGGTCCGGCGCCGCGGGCGCCGGGCCACACCAGACAC
>NZ_JAUZVE010000008.1:0-238061 GCF_031844425.1 Microbacterium sp. ARD31 | reverse complement strand
CGCGGTCGTCGAGGCCCCTGGCCGAACTATCCCGACTAAGCCACATCCCGACATCAGACCTGAGCCCGAGACTCACACCCTTTGGGCGCTTTGATGACCGAGACTGTGTCTGGATATTGGCGCGTTTCGCTGGAGGCAGTCCACCGGCGGCTAGGCTCCCGATGACTCCGTCACGCGAAGCGCCCGAAGGGTCGGGAGCCTAGCCGCCGGTGGGAAAGACGAAACCCCGGCGATATGGCTAGAGCCAGTGATCGTTCCGGGGTCTTCGTAAAAGAGCTTACGTCATGGAGGCTGAGTGTCAACCGCATCCGGCCCTTTCGAGACCGACATGTACAGCGAGCTCCTCCCTCTCGTGACAGCAGAACGCCTCGGTTCGTACCTGCGCGCGAGCGGTGGTGATGTCTCCGACGCGTTCGCTCTCTACGAGTGGAACATGCGCGCCGCCGCGAGCGTCATGGAGCTCACGTCGATGGTCGAGGTGCTTGCGCGCAACGCGCTCGATCGGGAGCTTCGCGACTGGGCATATCGGCGGCGTGCTGGTGCATCATGGCTTGACGTCGCTCCCCTCGACCAACAGGGCGCGGCAGACATCCAGAAAGCGCGTGACCGGGCAACTCGACGAGGTCAACGACCTGAGGTCCATGGCCGAGTAATCGCAGAGCTCCCGCTCGGATTCTGGCGCTTTCTCGTGGAGTCTCGATACCTGACGGCACTCTGGGTTCCCGCCACTCATCGCGCGTTCCCTGCCGGTGACGACGATCTTCGCAGCCGGCAGAAGGACGTCGCGTTCCGGATGCAGCAGCTGAACTTCGTCCGAAACCGCGCGGCCCATCACGAACCGATCCATGGAAGGGATCTGAGCAGGGATCTGCAGTTCGCTATGGATCTCGCTGCGTGGATCTCGCCAGCAGCAAAGAGCTGGGTGTTTGCGACCTCATCGTTGCCGATGATCATCTCGAGCAAGCCGTAGAGCAAGCAATCCTGGGCCGGTCCCGGGCCGGGAACTCGGTTGAACCCATCGAGAAGCAGCCATCACCAACGAGCACACCAGCCGCGGAATCACGCAGCAAACGAGCACTTGTCAGCACCCGTCAACCCGGCGCATACAACTGAAAATCGTGAGGTCACGGGATCGACGCCCGTCGGAGCCACTGGGACCCTCGTGTGGCTTCTACACACGGGGGTTTCTTCATGCCCGATCAGAGGCGATTTTGTGCCGCAGCGGGAAGCGGCGCTTTCTGGTTGCTCAGCTGTTCAAGCATCCATAAGGGCGTTGACCGAGGCATTCGTGCCGGCAAAGTGCCTGTCGCTTCCCGGCACGAGTGGTCTCACTTCCCCGGCACTTCTCGATGTCGCCGCTCGAGGCGTCGACGAACGAGGGCGAATGAGCGCCAACTGCCGCTAACGGTGACGCCGTCTCGGGCGGCCCATTCGCCAAGACCGCACGATTTCGGTCGCACGCTCACTGAGGCAGACGGTGGGCAGAAGCGGCTCACTCTTGTTCTCCGTCAGGGGGTGACGGTGAGGTGTGAACTCACATCCAGTGTCACTTCGGGGCTTTGCCGGGTTTCCTCGCCCGGAATTCCGCGCAAGTGACCTTTCGTCAATGTGCGCCGGTTCACCACAAGTGTTCGTGCTGGTCGGGTAACGACCGAACGCTATGGGAAGCGTGGCGCAGGCACTTCTCCCGCCGGGCATTCGAGCTGTTGATTTTGCTCAAGGATCCGTCTGTGGGCGCTTCGGTGCTCACCACTCGGTGAGCGTCCACACCTCCGGGCGCGCGGTCGAGCCCTGCACGTCCGCGAAGGCGGCCGCCGAGAGCTTGAGCTCGGCGATTGCCTCGTCCTCACGCCCGGCGGCGTGCAGCAGGTCGGCGACGTGGGAGTGCAAGGCGGCCAGGCGGTGACGATCGCCCTGGCGCTGGGCGAGCGCGAGGGCTTCGCGGGCGGTGTCCAGCGCGAGAGGAGCGGAGCCGGCCGCCGACAGCGCCCGCGAGAGATTGTTGAGTGCGGCGATCAGAAGATCGATGTTCTCGTCCGCACGCGCTCGGACGACCGCATCCCGCAGGTGCTCCTCGGCGAGCGCGACCTGACCGTCGGCGAGGGCGATCATGCCGAGCACGTTGTCGGCCTGCGTCCGTGCCGCGTCGTCGTCTGACGCCGCCGCGGCCTCCCGGGCGGCGCTCGCGGTCTGTCGCGCTTGCGCGACCTGACCTCTTCGGTGGAGGACGAGCGCGAGATCCGCGAGCGCGCGGGCGCGGCGCCCGCGCAGGCCATCGGCGGCCAGATCGCTCGCCGATTCGAGGTGCGCCTGCGCCAGCTCCCAATCGCCGAGACGGTCGTGCACCCCGGCGATCGCGTGCTCGATTTCGGATCGACGTTCCGGCTCGCCCTCCGCGAGCGCCGACGCCTGGTCGAGCGCCACGAGCGCCTCTTCATAGCGGCCGAGCCGCACGAGGGCGGCGCCGATCGCCGCGTGCACCTCGACGTTGCGCCGGCCCAGGGCCAGCGCGGCTCGCAGTTGGAGGATCGACTCCTCGTGCGCGGAGACGCTCGCCGACTCCGCCGCCGCCGTCAGAAACCAAGATGCCGCCTCTTCCTCGCGCCCCGAGGCCGCCAGGTGCTGCGCCACCGATCCGGCGGGGGTCGCGCGCGGATCGGCCGCATGCCGGCGCACGAAGACGTCAGCGACCCGCGCGTGCAGGAGTCGGCGCCGGGCGAGCGACAGTCCGTGCAGCGCAGCACCGCGGACGAGGTCGTGCGGTGCGTCGTACCCGGGCGTGTCGGTGTGCTCGACGAGCAGGCCGCGCGCGACCGCCTCCTCGATCGCCTCGACCGTCTCGGCCTCATCGCGACCGCTCACCGACCGCAGCAGTTCGGGAGTGGCGACGGTGCCGATGACGACGGATGCCGCCACCACCTGCCGGGCGGTCTCCGACGCGCCGGCGAATCGGGCAGCCACGATTTCGCGCACCTGGCCGGCTTCGGCATCCGACGGCGCCGCGACCACCTCTCTGACCAGCAGCGGGATGCCACGGGTGCGTCGCAGGATCTCACCCGCATCGAGATCTTGGCCGGCAAGTTCGGCGATCTGGCGCTCGTTGAACGGCTTCAGAAAGAGCGTCTCACCCTGCTCCGTGACCGCCTGCTGCAGGGGCCCGTCCGAGAGTCCGGGCGCCCAGGCCACCACGAGCAGAAGTCCCGCCGGAAGCCGCCGGGCGAGATAGCCCAGCAACGCCGCGGACGGCCGGTCCAGCAGCTCCGCGTCATCGACGACGAGCAGCATCGGAGACTCCGCCGCCAGCTGTTCGAGTGCCGTCCGGACCGCTTCGTGCACTCGTTGCAGGTCGCCCGGAGTGCGGATCGTGCGCGGCGCGGCGCCGTCTATCTGGGTCGCCAGCGCTGCGAGCGGCGCCGCGGACGGCCCCAGTGTCGCCACCAGATCCGGCCGGAGGGTCAGCAGCGAGCGCACCAGATCGTTGGCGGCCGCGTAGGCGAGCATCGTCTCCGACGACCGTCCGGCGATCCGGATCGTCCGGCCATCCGCGTGGCCCGCGATCGCTGCCGCGAGTACCGTCTTGCCGAGCCCGGGGTCGCCCACGATGCCGACGAGGCGGCCGGATGCCGGCACCTCGCGCCAGGCACCAGTCAGGCGCGCCAGCTGCTCGTCGCGCCCGACCAGCCTCGTGGGTACGGGCGCGACCGGCTCTTCCGAGCTGACGGGGGACTGCCGCTCCGCAGCTGCGGCTGCCGTCGTCGGGCGCGCGAGCCGATCGGCGCGGATGTCTTCGTGCAGCGCGAGCGTCTCGGGCAGCGGCGGCACCCCCAGTTCGCGATCCAGCAGCCGCACGAGGCTGCGGTAGGCCTGCAGTGCGCCGGGCCTGTCGCCCGACCACGCCGACACACGGATCAGGTCGGCGTGCGCGGGTTCCGAGAGCGGCTCAACTTGCACGCGCCGTCGGGCGTGCTCGAGTGCCTCCGGCCACGACCCGCGGTCGACGGCGGCGGCGACGAGCCGCGCCAGGGTGCGTGAGAGCTCATCCCGCAGCTCATCGGCGACCCCCAGCATCCAATCCTCGAACGGCGGGCTGTCCCGCAGCGAGAATCCCTCCAGAAATCGGTCGGCCGCGAATGCGGCTGCGTGCCGCCAGTCTTCAACGCGGGGCGAGGAGGCGAGCCTGCGGAACTCGACGACATCGCAGTCCACGGCGCCGGCATCCATCCCCACCCGATCGGCGTGCACGACCAACGCCGGGCCGACCGCGGCCGCGACCGAGATCGTGCGCCGAAGGGTGGCGCGGGCGCGTGACCGTTCGAGATCGGGCCACAGCATTCCGGCGAGCGCCTCGCGGCCGAACTCCCGCCCCGTCACCGCCAGGAGGGCGAGAAGTGCGACCGCCTTGCGCGTGTCGAAGCGCACGTCGGCATCGTCCCGCCGCACCCGCGGTGGTCCGAACAACTCGATCCGCACCGACACGATCGCCTCCTTCGTGGATACCGTAACGCCAGATCCCGAGCACGTAGCGTTCCGAATTCTCAAGAAGGCGCGAAACCGTAACGCTTACGGAACGCCCGCCGGAGCATCATCGTTGCAGTACCGGTCGCTGCGCGGGCGTCCGGTCGAGGAGGATCCGATGACCGACACGCTGGAGACGAAGGCGCAGACGCCCGCCGACCTGCCGACTCCCGCCGAGCGGGATGCGCAAAGCGGGGCTGAGCGCCGGCACGGGCGCGCCGCGCGGCGCGCAGCCGCGAAGTCAGCGCGCCGCACCGACCAGAGCCCGGCCCCCTCGCGCGCGCGCCGTATCGACATCGAGATCGAGCCCGGCGACCCGCTGCTGGTGTACCTCCAGTCCGCGTCGGGCCCGGTCGAGATCGGCGCCCTGCCCGACTACTCCCCCGCTGTGGCGAAGATGATCGCGCAGGAGGTGCAGCTGGTCGTGCCCCTGGTCACCAGCGGCGAGCTGGTCGGCATCCTGGCCCTCGGGCAGCGCCTGTCCGAGAGGACGTACTCGCGCAACGACCGCCGGCTGCTGGACAGTTTGGCGCGCTACGCCGCACCCGCGCTGCGCCTGGGGCAGCTGATGAGGGTTCAGGAACGCCAGGCCCGTGAGCGCGAGCGCATCGAGCAGGAGCTTCACGTCGCCCAGCTCATCCAGCAGCAGTTCCTCCCGGCCGAGCTGCCCGAGCTGGGCGGGTGGAACGTCGCCGCCTTCTACCGCCCCGCGCGCACCGTCGGCGGCGATTTCTACGACCTCATCGAGCTGCCCGACGGCAGGATCATGGTCGTCGCGGGCGACGTCACCGACAAGGGAGTTCCTGCCGCGCTCGTCATGGCGAGCACGCACGCGCTGCTGCGGTCGACGGCGGCAATGGTGACCTCGCCCGGAGAGGTGCTGCGCCGGGTGAACGAATTGCTGATTCCCCAGATCCCTACCCACATGTTCGTGACGTGCCTCGTTCTCGTGCTCGACCTCGAGACCGGTCGCACGCACTTCGCGAACGCCGGTCACAATCTCCCCTACGTGCGTCGGGGCGACGAGGTCGTGCAGCTGCACGCGCGCGGAATGCCGCTGGGACTGATGTCGGGCAGCGTCTACGAAGAGCACGAGACCGTGATCGGCCCGGGCGAGATTGTGCTGCTCTACAGCGACGGCATCACCGAGCAGCATCGCGCAGACGGTGAGATGTTCGGCTTCGGAAGGACGGCAGCGCTGGTTTCGGGCGCCGAGACCGGCCAACAGCTGGTGGATGACGCCGTCCAGTCCCTCAACACCTTCTCCTTCGGAGTCGAGCAGGAGGACGACATCACCCTCGTGACACTCCAGCGCGGGCGACGCGGCGGAGCCGCTGAGACGGTGTCGTTCTCAGTCGCCAGCGAGGCGGGCAACGAACGCGGCGCGATGGACCGGGTTGCATCGATCGCGTCGACGGCGCTGGCCGGCGCACGCCTCGACGCCCTGAAGACCGCCGTGAGTGAGACGGTGATGAACGCCATCGAGCACGGCAACCGGGGGGACGCCGCGCTCAATGTGCTCATCGCGGTGAGGCGGACGTCCGAGTACGTCACGGTGGAGGTCGCCGACTACGGTCGCGGGCTTCGGCAGGACGCCGAGACGCCCGACCTCGACCTGAAGCTCGCTGGACTGCAGAGGCCTCGTGGCTGGGGCCTGTTCCTGGTGCGCGAGCTCGTCGACAGGGTCGAGGAGTTCAGGGACGGCGACCGTCACGTCGTCCGACTGGTGATGCGTGTGGATGGGACGGATGCGGCGGGCACCGCCCCCGCGGAGCGGAGGGAATCATGAGCCTGAGTCACGACATCCGGCGGCACGGCGAGCGCGTCGACCTGGTGCTGACGGGTCGTATCGATCGGGACGCGACGGCGACGCTTGACGCGGCCTTCGCCGCGGCATCCGCTCTGTCCCCCGCGTCGATCCAGCTCGACTTCACCGACGTCGACTACATCAACTCGACGGGCATCGCCCTGATCGTGAGCGTCCTGGCGCGTGCGCGCGCGCAGCGGATCGGCGTGCGCGCCGCGGGCCTGACCGAGCACTACCGGCACATCTTCGAGATCACGCGTCTGAGCGACTTCATCGAGATCGTCCAGCCGGCCGAACGATAGGAGATCGACATGGCACCTGCAGCGCATATGGAAGTCACGTATCCCGCACCGGGAACGGCGGCGATCGCCATCTCCGGCGATGTCACCGCGGCGTGCGAAGACGATCTCATGGCGGCGCACGAGCGCGCCTCCGACGGTGGCGCGAAGCTCGTCGTCCTCGACTTCTCGCAGATGGAGTACATGAACAGCGGCGGCATAGGCATGCTCGTCACGCTGCTCGTCCGCGGACAGCGGCGACAGCAGCGGATCGCGGCTGTCGGACTGACCGAGCATTACCGGCAGATCTTCGAGCTCACCCGGCTCGACGAGGCGATCGTCCTGCATGACGACACCGCCTCCGCGATCCGGGCGCTCTCGACGCAAGGAGCATGAGCATGACCGAGAACAGCGAAGCGGTGCCGAGGGACGCGGCGTTCTGGGCCGCGAAGGTCGATCGCCTGCAGGTGAGCGACCCGACCGAACCACACGGCTACAACATCCAGGGCAAGCGCGTCGCAGGTCCGATGAACGGCTTCGGCCGACTCTGGCAGCGCACCTACACAGCCGACCTCGGCACGGCGATCACTCCCGCAGCACTCGTCGCCGACTGGCGCGCACACTTCGGCCGGTACTGGCCGCGGATGGGGCGCTTTCATGGTTCGGTGTCGGCAATCCAGCCCGGCGATGTCACAGCGCTGACCGCGGGCGGAGTAACGACGGGCATCATGGTCCTCTACGCCGACGACACGTCGTTCACGTTCCTCACTCCCGAGGGACACATGTTCGCCGCGATGATCACCTTCTCGGCCGAATCGGATGCCGGTGGCCGCACAACCGCGCAGATCCGCATGCTTCTGCGCTGCTCGGACCCGCTCTTCGAGACGATGTGGCCGCTCGCGCGTCGGGGCGAAGACGTTTTCTGGCCCGGAGTGCTGCGCAACCTCGCCGCCGCGCACGGCGTGGACGAGGTCGAGGTCCGCGAGGAGACGGTGTGCGTCGACCGCCGGCGGCTCTGGGCCAACTGGACGAACGTGCGCCACAATGCCGGCATCCGGACGTTCGCCCACGCCCTGTCGGCGCCGTTCCGTCCGCGGCGCACGGGGGCCACCGTCTGATGACCGTGCGCGAGGCGGTGCGGCGAGGGGGCATCCTGCTCCTGTTCGCGGTCTACCTCGCGCTCTGCACCCTCACGATCGTCGCCACGGGAGAGAGCTGGACGCTGGTCGCCTGGTGCGGCTTCGCGATCGTCGGCACGCTGCTGCTGCTGCGCAGGTCGGGCAACGCGATCGGGCGCATCCTGCTCGGGATCGCCCTGCTCTGGAGTCTCACCGGTGCGCTCGTGATTCCGGGAGTCGCTGCAGCGCTCCCCGTGGGCGTCGAACTCGCGCTCGGCGCGATCGGATACGCGGTCTGGATGCTCCTTCCGCTACTGGTCGTGGTGTTCCCGAGCGGGCGCGTCACCTCCGGGCTCGGACGCATCGTCGCGGTGGCCGCCGTCTCGGTCGGCGTGGTGGTCATCCTGATGGCCCTGCTCGCGCCCGGACCGCTCGCCCTGTCGGGTCGCGCCAATCCTCTCGGCGTCCCCGGTCTCGCGTCGGTGTCGGGGATCGTCCTCGGCGACGAGGCTTTCCTCTCTGTGCCGCTGGTGGCGGCTGGCGCGCTCGTGGACCTCATAATGCGCTGGGTGCGCGCGGACGGCGCGACGCGCCTGCAGTTCCGGTGGCTCGCCTACGGCATGGCGGTCACGATCATCCTGCTCGGCAGCTCCGGCTTCCTGGACGGCGCTCCCCCGGTCGTCGCGTACGCGATGACTTTCGGGATCAACGCGATACCGATCGCGATCTGGATCGCGGTGACCCGGCACGGCCTGTACGAGATCGGCAGGGTCGTCTCGCGCACCGTCTCATATGCGATCGTGACGGCGCTCGTGGTCGGGGTGTACGCCCTGGTGGTCACCTCCACGACATGGCTCCTCCCCGGTATCCCCACGATCGGCGTCGCGGTGGCGACCTTGGCGGCCGCTGCGCTCTTCCTTCCGGTCCTGCGGTTCGTGCAGCGCCGCATCGACCGCCGCTTCGACCGCGAGCACTTCGACGCGCAGAAGACCGTCGACGCGTTCGGCGAGCGCCTCCGCACCGGCATCGACCCTGCCCGGACGGCTCCCGATCTCGTCGACGCGATCGAGCGCACCCTCGCGCCGCGCACGGTCGGGCTGTGGACACCCGGCGGGGCGCGATGAGCCGGCGGACCCGCCGGATCACGATCGCATGGCCGGCGACGATCGGCGGCGCGGTGGTCGTTCTCGCCGTCGGGCTCGGGGCCGCAGCCTTCCTCTCCGGTCCACCCGCCACGCAGGCCGTCGGAGTCGCCACCACCGCGGCGCTCGCAGCGCCATCCGTGCTGCTCGGGGTGCTGCTGCTGATCCGACGCCCGCGACTGTGGACCGGGGCGCAGCTGTCGGCGGTGGGCAGCGTGCCTTTCATCACGGCCGCGTGGTCGCTGCCTCCCGTGCTCGCGGACACCGTGTGGCGGGCGATCCCCAGCGCGATCTCGTGGCCCCTCTGGTTCATCGCGCCGATGCTGCTCACCTTCACCTTCCCCGACGGCCACGCTCTGACGCCGAGATGGCGCCCCGTCCTGTGGGCGGTGCCCCTCGTGAGCGCGGCATCGGTCGCGAGCGTCCTGTTGTCAGCCTCGGAGTGGACGTACTCGGGGCTGCGGCCCCCGCCCCTTCCGCCCGAGGCCGTCAGCTCTGCCTTGTCGACGGCGCTGCTGATCTGCCTGCTCGCTCTGATCGCCGTGGCCGTCGTGAGTGTCGTCCTGCGCTATCGCCGTGGCGATGCGGTGACCCGGTTGCAGGTGCGGTGGCTGGCCACCGGCTTCATGCTGGTGCCGATCGGCATGTCGGCGGCCCTGAGCAGCGTGGCCGTGACAGGGGATGCCGCCCTCGTCGGTTCGATCTTCATCGCCGCGATCGGGCTCGCCCTGCCGCTCGCCGTCTGGATCGCGGTCACGCGGCACGGCCTCTACGAGATCGGGCGCGTCGTCTCGCGCACCGTTTCCTACACGATCGTCACTGCGCTCGTGATCGGCGTGTACGCCGTGGTGGTCACGTCCACGACCTGGCTTCTTCCCGAACTCTCCACCCTCGGAGTGGCGCTGGCCACGCTCGCGGCGGCGGCGCTCTTCTTCCCCGTCCTGCGGTTCGTCCAGCGTCGCATCGATCGGCGATTCGACCGGGAGCACTTCGACGCGCAGAAGACCGTCGACGCCTTCGGCGAGCACCTGCGCACCGGCACCGACCCGTCGACGGCCGCCGCTGACCTCGCCGATGCGGTCGAACGCACTCTTCAGCCGAGCTCGCTCGGACTCTGGACGGCGGGAGCGCAGCGATGAAAGAAGAAGTGGACGTGACCTCAGACAGCAAGACCGGCCCTACGTGGCCGGCATTCGTCGTGGCCGCGCTCGTCTTCGCGATGCTCATCGTCACGGTCGTCGCCTACGCCGCCGACGGTCGTGCCGTCGCCGATGCCGCGCCGTTCCTCATCCTGTTGACGATCTTCATCGTGGTCGGCTGGCTGCTGTCCTGGAAGCGCCCACGCAATCCGATCGGCTGGCTGCTCATGCTGATCCCGGGACTGTTCACGATCGGCACCCCCGCGACGCTTCTCGGAGAGGCTCTGCTCGACCAGGCGCCCGGCGTCTCCGCGTGGCTGTTCTGGTACGGCTACGACCGCGAGGACACGTGGAGCTGGCTGCCGCCGATCGGACTGCTCCTCACCCAGATCCCGCTCCGGTTCCCCGACGGCACCCTGCCGACGCCGCGCTGGCGCTGGTTCTCGTGGTACACGATCGCCACGCTCGTCCTCGCGAGCGCCGTTCTGTCGACGCTGTCCGTCGAGGTCTACCCCGGCATCCCGAACCCTGCCCATCTGCCCGCACTGGTCGAGAATCCCCTCACGATCCCGATGTCCTTCGGCGCGCTGGCGATCGCGTTCGTCGGTTCGCTCGCCTCGCTCGTGGTGCGGTACCGCCGTGCCGACGCCGTCGAACGCGCGCAACTGCGGTGGATGCTGTGGGCGGTCGGACTGGCCGTCGCGATCCTGATCACGAGCTGGGTCATCCCCGACCCCTGGCCGGGGATCACCGGCATCGTGCTGGTGTCCTACGGTCTGATCCCCGTGGCGATCGCGATCGCCGTGCTGCGCTACCGCCTGTACGAGATCGACCGGATCATCTCGCGCACGGCGGCCTACGCGCTGGTGACCGCCGTCGCCGTAGCGATCTACGCGATCATCGTCACTTCGGTCGCGTGGCTGCTGCCGGATGCGACCACCCTCGGCGTCGCGCTCGCGACCCTGGTCGCGGCGGCGGTGTTCCTTCCCGTGCTGCGCGTGTCGCGTCGCCTGCTCGACCGCAGGTTCAACCGTGCGCAGTACGACGCAGAGCGTGTGGTCGATGCCTTCGGCGAGCGACTCCGGACGGTTGCAGATCCGCACACCGCGGCATCCGACCTCACGGAGGCCGTCGAACGCACGCTCGAGCCATCCGTCGTCGGCATCTGGACCCCGCGTCCGACGGTATAGCAGGGCAACGATGACCACCGTTTCGCGGTTCGACACCGCCGTCGGGCAACTGGCAGTCGCCACGCAGGGCTCGGGACCACCAGCGGTGCTGTGGCACTCGCTCTTCGTCGACGATCGTTCGTGGGATGCTGTCGCCGACGATCTCGCGCCGCACCGCACGCTGATCCGGATCACCGGTCCGGGCCACGGCGCCAGTTCGGCCCTCACGGCGCCGTTCTCGCTCGACGACTGCGCCGATGCGGCAGGGGAGGTCCTCCAGGCTTTCGAGATCGAGCAGGCGGTGGATTGGGTGGGCAACGCCTGGGGCGGGCACGTCGGTCTCGTGCTCGCGGCGCGGCAGCCTCCGCGCGTCCGCACGCTGACGACTTTCAACACTCCCGTGGCCGCCCTCACCCGCGAGCAGAGGAAGGCGCCTCGGCTCGCGAAGACCCTGCTCTCAACGGTCGGAGCCGTGCGCCCGCTGAGGGACGGCATCGCGAGCGCGCTCCTCTCACCGCAGGCGCGCGCGGAGCGTCCCGGCCTGGTCGCGTACGTGCACGACTGCCTGCGCAGCGCCGACCGCCGCGCGCTCGCGCACACCGTACGTTCGATCTCGCTCGACCGGCCCGACCTCACGCCGCTTCTCAGCTCGATCGTCGCCCGATCGGTGATGGTGACCGGGAGCGACGATGAGCTGTGGACCCTCGACCAGGCTCGCGCCGCCGCGAGCCGAATGCCGAATGCCGTCGCCGAGGAGGTGAGCGGCTCTGCACACCTCACTCCCCTGGAGAGGCCGGACGAGGCCGCGCGGATCATCCTCCAGCACTGGTCGGACATCTGAGTGGCCGCCCGGGCTTCGCGCTGAGTGCTGCAGGCCGGCGCCGCCCGCAACCAGCCGCGGAAGAAGACGCTGGCCGCGTGCCGGCGGTTCGTATGTCCCGTTCCGAACGAATGCTGGCAGCTCTACGCGACCGAGTACGTCCCTGCCGGCCGCCGCAGAATGCGTGATCTTCCAGCTCATCGACGACAATCCCGTTACGCCGTCGTGTCCGACGCGGCCGTCGGCGAAACCCACATCCACTGACCTTTCCGGGTCAGGTGGCGCTTTCCTCGCCCGCGTTTGCCGCCTCGCGGGAAGTTGTCCTGTGCGCGGCATCTGCGCACCGGCAGCCAGTATCGTTGTCGCATCCATCACGACGATCGCCCACGCCATCTTCGGCTGGTGCGGAATCCGTGCCGGGAAAGTGCCGGGAACCCCGTGGAAACGACGACGATCAACGCGCACCAGTGAGCACTCGAGCCGCGTAATCCCGGGATGAACGAGCACCAACTGCGACCCGAAAACCCCCGATGCCGAACTGAAAATCGTGAGGTCACGGGATCGACGCCCGTCGGAGCCACTGGGACCCTCGTGTGGCTTCTACACACGGGGGTTTCTTCATGCCCCGCCGCCCGCCTCGCGATGCGAGGCTGTAGGCATGTCCGGAGCCATCGTCAGCCTCGAGCTGCTGCTCGACGGCCGCACCGAAGCGGCCGTGCGCGACGAGTGGGCGGCGCTGGCGGCATCCGGTCTGTCGAGTCTTGCCGCGCACACCGCCCCGAGCAACCGGCCGCACATCACGCTGGTCGTCCGGACGCGGATCGCGGCGTTCGAGACCGACGGGATCGGACGACGGCTGCCTCTGCCGGTGACGCTCGGCGCGCCGGTGCTGTTCGGCACGGGCGACCGGCGCGTGCTCGCACGGTCGGTGGTGCCGAGCCCCGCCCTCGTCGACCTGCACCGCGACCTGCACGGCGCCCTGGGAGCGGGCGACGACGCTGCGCACACCACACCGGGCGCGTGGTTCCCCCACGTCACTCTCGCGCGGCGGTTGCGGCTGGCCGATCTGGCGACCGCCCTGCCGCTCGTCGGCGGCGAGCTCGACGGCACGGTGACGGCGCTCCGGCGATGGGATGCCGCGACGCGCACCGTCACCCACCTGACGGGCGCGGATGCGTGAAGGCATGTGACGCGGCCCCGGGCGCGCGCGGCGCGGGCTCGATAGGTTAGGCGCGTGACCGCTCCGATCGATGCCACCGCCACTTCCGCCTGGGCCGAGCTCTCTGCCCACCGGGACGCCTTCACGCCCGACCTGCGCGGCTGGTTCGCCGCCGACCCCGGCCGGGTCGAGCGCCTGACCTTCACTCTCGCCGACCTGCACGTCGACCTGTCGAAGAACCTCGTCACCGACGACATCCTCGCCTCGCTCGTCCGCCTCGCCGAGCAGACCGGCGTCGCCGAGCGGTACGCGGCCATGCTCGCCGGCGAGCACATCAACACCACCGAGGACCGGGCGGTGCTGCACACGGCCCTGCGCCGGCCGAAGGGCGCGACCCCCGCACTCGTCGTCGACGGGCAGCAGATCGACGACGACGTGCACGAGGTGCTCGACCGGGTCGCCGCGTTCGCCGAGCGCGTGCGCTCCGGCGACTGGAAGGGCGTCACGGGCAAGAAGGTCACGCACGTCGTCAACATCGGCATCGGCGGCTCGGACCTCGGTCCCGTCATGATCTACGAAGCGCTCAAGCCCTACGCGGATGCCGGCATCGAGGCCCGCTTCGTCTCGAACATCGACCCGACCGATCTGGCGCAGAAGACCGCCGACCTCGACCCCGAGACGACGCTGTTCATCGTCGCGTCGAAGACCTTCACCACGCTCGAGACCCTCACCAACGCCCGCCTGGCGCGGGACTGGCTGTGGTCGAGGCTCGCCGAGACCGGCGCCATCGCCGACGACGAGACCGCCAGGACGGATGCCGTCGCCCACCACTTCATCGCCGTCTCGACGGCGCTCGACAAGGTCGCCGCGTTCGGCATCGACACCGACAACGCGTTCGGCTTCTGGGATTGGGTCGGCGGCCGGTACTCGGTGGACTCGGCGATCGGCACGTCGCTGGCGATCACCCTCGGACCCGACGTGTTCGCCGAGCTGCTCGCTGGATTCCACGCCGTCGACGAACACGTGCGCACGCAGCCCCTCACGCGGAACGTCCCGGTCCTCATGGGCCTGCTGAACGTCTGGTACGTGAACTTCCTCGGCTCGCAGTCGCATGCCGTGCTGCCCTACGCGCAGCAGCTGCACCGCTTCGCGGCCTACCTGCAGCAGCTCACGATGGAGTCCAACGGCAAGTCCGTGCGCTGGGACGGCAGCCCCGTCACCACCGACACCGGCGAGGTCTTCTGGGGCGAGCCGGGCACGAACGGCCAGCACGCGTTCTACCAGCTCATCCACCAGGGCACGCGCCTGATCCCCGCCGACTTCATCGCGTTCGTGAACCCCGCGTACCCGCTCGCGGACGACGGCCGTGATGTGCACGGGCTGTTCCTGGCGAACTTCCTCGCGCAGACGAAGGCGCTCGCGTTCGGGAAGACCGCCGAAGAGGTCGAGGCCGAGGGCACGACCGGCTCCCTCGTCGCGGCCCGCACGTTCGCCGGCAACCGGCCCACGACGTCGATCTTCGCCCCGTCGCTGACTCCTGCCGTGCTCGGCCAGCTGGTCGCGCTGTACGAGCACATCACCTTCACGCAGGGGGTGATCTGGGGCATCAACTCCTTCGACCAGTGGGGCGTCGAGCTCGGCAAGCAGCTCGCGCTGCAGATCGCGCCCGCCATCGAGGGCGACGACGAGGCGCTGGCCGCTCAGGATGCGTCGACTCAGGCCCTGCTGGCGTACTACCGCTCGCACCGCAGCTGAGTCGCGGCATCCGGGCGGCGGGGTACTCCTCCGCCCGTCGCGGCCACGGGAGGACGTGTCGCCCACGGGAGGACCTCCCGCGGGCGGAGCATCCTCCGCTCGGCGACGACTCCTCCCCCCCCCCCCCCCCCCCCCCGTCGCGGCGGGCGGAGGCGCTGAGTCGCGGCTCGTCACTCGGCGAGGGTGACGTCCACCTGGATCTCGGTCGCGAGACGCTCGAGCTCGCCGGTGACCACGCCCAGATCCACGGATGCCGGAACGCGCGCCACGACGGTCGCCTCGAAGAGGCGCCCGCCGTACATGGCCGCGTCGCGGGTCTCGGTACTCAGCCGCTCGATGCTCAGGTCGTGCTCGCGGAGCACGGCGCTGACATCGCGGACGATGCCGGGACGGTCGTTGCCCAGCACCTGCAGCGTGAGGTGGCGCGAGGGCGCGGCATCCTTCTCGGCGGCTCCGGTGTGGACGGCCACGGTGAGCAGTCCGTCGAGCACGGTGAGCGCGGCGCGCAGCTCGTCGGCGCGATCCTCGGGGACCGAGACCTCGATGACGCCGGCGAAGGCGCCGGCGAGCTCTGCCAGGCGGCTGTTCTCCCAGTTGCCGCCGTGCTCCTCGACGATGTCGGCGACGGTGGCGACGAGACCGGCGCGGTCGTCGCCGACGACGGTGAGGACGAGGGTAGTCACGAGCGCCAGCGTAGCGCTCGCGACCGGGCCGCGTCAGGCCGCGCGTCCGACCCGTCCGGACGTGCCCTCTGGTGCTGACGGCGGCCGCTGGGGCATGATCTGCCTCAGGCCGCATCGCCGAGGGGGGCTGCATGACGGATGCCGGACGACCCGTGCTCGCGCGCTGGCACGTCGATCTTCCCGACCTCTCGGGCCGCCGCGCTCTGGTCACCGGCGCCAGCGACGGGGTGGGAGCGGAGATCGCGCGGGCGCTCGCGGGGGCGGGCGCGCATGTGGTCATGCCGGTGCGCTCGCGGGCGAAGGCCGCGGTGGTCGCCCAGCGCATCCTCGCCGAGACTCCGGACGCGCAGCTGTCGGTCCGGCTGGCCGATCTGTCGTCGCTCGGGTCCGTCGACGGGCTCGTCCGGCAGCTGCTGGCCGAGGAGGAGCCGATCGACATGCTCGTGCTGAACGCCGGGATCGTGCTCCTGGGCGATCCGGCGCGGCACGTCAGCACCGACGGGTTCGAGCTGCACCTTCAGACCAACGCCCTCTCGCACGTGGCGCTGACCGCCGGCATCCTGCCTCTGCTGCGAGCGCGCGGTTCTCGCGTGGCCGTGCAGTGCAGCCTCGCGGTGAAGCACGGGACGCTGGCGTTCGACGACCTGCAGGTCGAACGCGGATACCGCCCGCTTCGCGCCTACACGGCGTCGAAGGTCGCACTCGGCCTGTTCGCCGTCGAGCTGGCACGCCGCAGCGGGGCCGGGGACTGGGGGGTGCGGGTCGCGCTCTGCCACCCCGGCATCGCCCTCACGAACATCGCGCCCGCAGAGCTGCGCGGGCGCCGCTCCCCCGGCGCGCGGCTGGGGCGCGCGCTCATGGAGCGCGGCATCCTGAGTCAGAGCGCGGGCGAGGCGGCGCTCCCGGCGCTGCTGGCGGTGACGTCGCCCGACGTGTCGTCCGGCGAGCTCGTGGTGCCCTCGGGGGCCTTCGAGCTGCACGGGAGCCCCCGAGCGAGGAAGCCGTACCGGAGCATCGCGGACCCCGTCGCCGCCGCACGGGCGTGGGACGTGCTAACGCAGCTGGCGGGTGCCCGTTTTCCGGCCGAGCCGGGCACGCCGCCCCTCGGTCCCGGCAGCGGGCGCGGCTGAGGATCCGGGTCAGAGCTCGCCGGGCGACGTGGCCTGGCGATCGAGCTCGTCGACGAAGCGGCGCGCGGCGCTCGGCTCGGCGTCGGGCTTGCGCGGGGCGTAGACCACGAGCGAGTGGAAGACGAAGCGCACGACGAACGCGACCACGAGCGTGATCGCCGTGGCCACCACGGCCGACAGGTGCCACGACTCGACCATGAACGCCATGATCGGGATCCGGATGAGAGCCTCGGCGTTGTTGAACGAGAACGACTTCGCGAAGCGCACCCAGCCGGTGGAGGCCTGATCGCGCATGTCGTGGAAGACGAACCGCTCCATGAGCAGGAAGTTGCCGATGATGGTCGCCTCGGCGCCGATGACGGCGGCGACGATGTAGTCGACCCCCAGCTGCGTGAGGGCCCACACGATCGCGAGGTTCGCCACCGCCCCGAGCCCGCCGATGACGGCGAAGAGCGACATCTTGCCGAACCGCAGCGCGGCCAGCTGCGAGATGAAGTGCAGACCTTGACGGAAGGACGCCTTGGAGTCGCCGGCATGGCGATCGGCGAAGTCGAACGGCACCTCGGCCACCCGCAGGGCGCGGCGCGCGAGGATCTCGAGGAGGATCTTGAAGCCGCGGGGCTGGAGCAGCGCCTGGTCGACGCTGCGCCGGTCGAGGAGGAAGAAGCCGGTCATCGGGTCCGAGACGTTCCGCAGCCGCACCGGGAACATCGCGCGGGTGATCGCCGTCGAGGCCTTCGACACCATCACCCGCGTCCGGTCGGCCAGGCCGCCCGACGTGCCTCCGCCGGCGTACCGCGAGGCCAGCACCAGGTCGACGTCGCCGCGTTCGAAGCGCTCCCACAGGACCGGGATCGTCTCGGGGGGATGCTGCAGATCGCCGTCGATGACCAGGCACGCATCCGACTCCGCCGCGGCGAACCCCTCGAGCACCGCCCCGCCCAGTCCGCCGGCCGCGTGGGCACGGTGGATGACGCGCACCGGCAGCGGCGCCGTGGCGGCGACGGCCTCGATGACGTCGGGGGTGTCGTCCGTGCTGTCGTCGACGAACACGATCTCGGCATCGAGGCCGTCCACCGCCGCCGAGACGCGACGGACCAGCTCCGAGACGTTCGGAGCCTCGTTGTAGGTCGGGACGATGATCGAGAGCTGCACCGGGTCTATCGTCGCACGCGTCCTCGCCCGCGAGGGCGCGGATTTCTCGCCCCGGATCATGCCTGCACAGCGGCCTCCGGTCCCTATGCTGGCGGCAGGACCGGCGGAGGGGGAACCGTGGTGCGGGATCGGCGTGGGGTGCTGCTGCTGGCCGGCATCGCTCTGGTCGCGCTCACGACGCGGTTCCTTCCGTATGTCCTGCCCGGGGTGCTGGTCACGCAGCGCGAATACGACGACGGCGTGATGTTCGCCGCAGCGCTGTCGATGCTGTCGGGCCAGTGGCCGTATCAGGACTTCGTCTACCTGCATCCGCCGGGCTCGTTCCTGTGGCTCGCGCCGTCCGCGCTGCTGGCCGGCGTCGTCGACGAGGCCACGGCCTTCGCCGTCGCCCGGGTCCTGGCGGTGGCGACGGGGGTGGCGAACACGGTGCTCATCGGCGTGCTGCTGCGTCGGTTCGGCACGGCGGCCATGGTGACCGGTGCGCTGCTGTACGCGGTGTGGCCGGTGGCGGTGGCGACCGAGCAGGTGTACCTGCTCGAACCGGTGCTGAACCTGCTGCTGCTCGTGGCGCTGTGGTCCCTGTCGCGGCGAGCGCTAGCGATGACGTGGATCGCCGGCATCGCGCTCGGCATCGCCCTCACCGTCAAGTACTGGGCCGTCGTCGACATCGCGGTCGTCGCGGTCATCGTGGCGGTGCGCTTCGGCGCGCGCGGACTCGTCCGCTTCGTCGCCGGCGCCGCGGGGGCGGCGGCCGTCGTGGCGCTGCCGTTCTTCGTCCGCGCCCCTGCGGAGATGTGGCAGCAGAGCGTCACGACCCAGCTGTCGCGCCCGCCGGCGGGAACGAGCCTGGCCGCACGGGCCAACCGGTTCTCGCTGTTCGTCGACGTGCCGTGGCTGGATGCCCTGGTGCCGTGGCCCGTGTGGGCGGCGCTGCTCGTGGCGCTGCTCGTGATCGCCCTGCTCCCCCTCGCACGCGCGCTCCGCGCGAGGACACCCGCGTCGGTCTGGCCGGATGCCGTGTGGTGGGGGCTCCTCGCCGTGATCCACGCCGTGCTCATCGCCGCGAGCGGCGTCTTCTACAACCACTACGCCACCTGGGTGCTCGCCCCGCTCGCGCTGTCGACGGGAGCCGCCGTCGCCGCCCTCTCGCATCGACGGGTGCGGCGCGGACTCGTCGCCGGGATCGCCGCGGTCGCCCTCGTGGCGGGCCTCGCGGGCCTGACGGCCGTGCGACCGACGAGCCTGCGCATCGACGAGGTGACGGCGTGGTCGTCCACGCGGGAGTGCGTCTGGGGCGATCCGACGAAGCTGATCCAGGCCGACACCGTGCAGCGCAACATCGCCCGTGGCTGCGCGTTCGACGTCGATCCGTTCGGGGTCGGGCTCGTCCTGGTCGGACCGGATGCCGCAGGCGACGCCGTGCAGGACGAACCCGTCGTGCACCAGCACACCTGGCGGCAGCTCGAGCGTGCGGACGGCGTCGTGCTCGGCACCGAGCCTGCGCCGCGCGCCGGGGGCAGTCCGGGACGGTTCGCCGAGGAGTTCGCGCCCGCCGGCTCGAGTGACGGTGTGGGGATGTGGAGTCGTCGCGGGACGTGAGGAGCGGCATCCGGGCCCTGCTCAGGAAGCATCCGTGAGAATGGAACGCATGACTTCTGACGCTTCGTCCTCGATCACCATGTTCGGCGCCGACTGGTGCCGCGACTGCATCCGCACCAAGAGGCAGCTCGACCAGCTCGGCGTCGAGTACACGTACGTCGACCTCGTCGCCGACCCGTCCGCAGCGGACGTCGCCCGCGACATCTCGGGTCGCACGAACATCCCGGTGGTGGTGTACCCCGACTCCACCCACCACGTCGAGCCCTCCAACGCCGACGTCGAAGAGAAGCTCAAGGAGCTCTCGCTCATCTGATCCGCCGCACCCCACCGGCTCTGCCGCCCGCGAGCGGCGGTGGATAGGCTCGGGACGTGAACGAAGGCGTCGAGCGCAATACGCGCCGGATCGAAGGATCGGTGGTCACCGACTTCACCGACCGCATGAGCTACGGCGGATATCTCGACCTGGGGACGCTGCTGAGCGCGCAGCGCCCGCTGAGCGAACCCGAGCACCACGATGAGCTGCTGTTCATCATCCAGCACCAGACCACCGAGCTGTGGCTGAAGCTGGTGCTGCACGAGCTGACGGGCGCCGCGGACCTGCTGCGCGAGGACCGGCTCGCGCCGGCCCTCAAATGCATCGCGCGGGTCAAGCACATCCAGAAGACGCTCACCGAGCAGTGGTCGGTGCTGGCGACCCTGACACCCGCCGAGTACGCGCAGTTCCGCGGCATCCTGGGCAATTCGAGCGGCTTCCAGTCGGCCCAGTACCGTGCCGTGGAATTCCGGCTGGGCAACAAGAACGCCGCCATGCTGCGGGTGTTCGACGCGGATGCCGCGTCGGGCGCGCTCCTGCGGGACGCCCTCGAGGCGCCCAGCCTCTACGACGAGTTCCTGCGACTGCTGGCGCGTGCGGGCTACGACATCCCCGACGGCGTCCTCGAACGGGACGTCACCGAAGCCTGGACCTTCACGCCCGAGCTCGTGCCGGTCTTCGCCGCGATCTACGACGATCCGCAGGCGCATTGGGCGGCATACGAGACGTGCGAGGAGCTGGTCGACCTCGAGGACAACTTCCAGCTGTGGCGGTTCCGCCACCTGAAGACCGTCGAGCGCATCATCGGCGGCAAGAGGGGCACCGGCGGATCCAGCGGGGCCCCGTTCCTGCGGCGCGCACTCGAGCTCACCTTCTTTCCGGAGCTGTACGCGGTGAGGACGGAGATCGGGCGATGATCGAGATGCTCGGACCCGACGCCCGTTTCGCGCGACGTGCTCTCACCGGCGAGCACGGCGTCTCGCTGCCCGCCTTCGTCGACCACCACGTGCACCTGCACCTGATCGACGAGCACGCTCTGCCCGCCGGAGGGATCGCGGCCGTGCTCGACCTCGGCGGGGACCCCACGGCTCTCGCTCGACGCTCCCGCGAAACCATGCCGCACGCGGCATACGCGGGGGCGTTCCTGACGGCGCCGGGCGGCTACCCCTCCGGGAAGTCCTGGGCGCCGGCGGCGACGGTGCGCGAGGTGTCGTCGACCTCGCGGCACCCGGGGGTGCCCGGCGGCGCCGCGACGGCGGTCGACGAACAGGTGTCCTGCGCGGCATCCGTCATCAAGGTCGCGCTCCACGCGGGCGCTCCGGGCGTGCTCGACCTTCCCACGCTCGAGGCGATCGTCGCGAGCGCGCGCGAACGCGGCCTGCCGGTGGTCGCGCACGTCGAGGGCGAGGGCATGACGCGACGGGCCCTCGACGCGGGGGTCGACGCCCTCGCGCACACGCCGTTCAGCGAGTGGGTCGACGGGGCCTCGATCGCGCGAGCGGTGGCGCTCGGACAGCGATGGATCTCGACGCTGGCCATCCATGACGGCGTCGAGCGCGAGCGCGCGATGCTCAACCTCGAGACCTTCGCCCGCGCCGGCGGTCACGTTCTCTACGGCACCGACCTCGGCAACGGCGAACGGCCCGCCGGCATCGACGTCGCCGAGCTCGAGGCGCTCCACGCCGCCGGCGTCCGAGGCCCGTCGCTCATCGCCGCGCTCACCGCGGCCTGGCCCGGCGGGGTCGCGACGCGCGGCGTCGCCACCTTCATCCCCGGTCCTGCCCCGTCGTCCGACGACGGGATCCCCGCGTGGCTCGCGGGCGCGACCGTCACCCCGATCGAGGAACTCGTCCATGACGACCACTGACCCCGCCACCGAGCCAGCCGCCCTGGCCGCATCCGCGGACCTCGACGAGCGCGCCGCGCAGCTGGATGCCGCCGATCCCCTCGCGAGCCTGCGCGACGAGTTCATCGGCAGCGAGACGCCGCTGGTGTACTTCGACGGCAACTCGCTCGGCCGCCCACCCCGCGCCACCGTGGACCGTCTGTCGTCGTTCGTCGTGGACGAGTGGGGCGGGCGGCTCATCCGCGGGTGGGACGAGTCGTGGATGAAGCTGCCGTTCGACATCGGCGACACGATCGGCCGCGTCGCGATCGGTGCGGCCGCCGGCCAGACCGTCGTCGGCGACTCGACGACCGTGCTGCTCTACAAGCTGCTGCGGGCGGCGTTCGACGCTCAGCACGCCGCCGACCCCGCGCGTGTCGAGATCGTGTGCGACACCGACAACTTCCCGACCGACCGCTACCTCGTCGACGGCATCGCGCGCGAGCGCGGCGGGCGCGTGCGGTGGATCGACGTCGACCGCTCCGCGGGCGTGACCGCCGAGGGTCTCTCGGGCGCGGTCGGGGCCGAGACCGCCGTCGTGCTGCTCAGCCACGTCGCATACCGCTCGGGGCATCTCGCCGATGCCGAGACGCTCACGCGGGTCGCCCACGATGCCGGTGCGCTGGTGCTGTGGGATCTCTGCCACAGCACCGGTTCGGTGCCGGTCGAGTGCGACGCGTGGGGGGTGGACCTCGCGGTGGGCTGCACCTACAAGTACCTCAACGGCGGACCGGGATCACCCGCGTTCGCCTATGTCGCGGCGCGCCACCAGCAGTCGCTCGCGCAGCCGATCCAGGGCTGGATGGGTGCCGCGGACGTCTTCGCGATGGGACCGGAGTACGTTCCCGCCGACGGCATGCGCCGCTTCCTGTCGGGCACGCCCCCGATCGTCGGGATGCTGGCGATGCAGGACACCCTGTCGATCCTCGACCGCGTCGGAATCGAAGCCGTCCGCGCCAAGTCCCTGGCGCTGACGTCGTTCGCGATCGACGCCGCCGACGGGCTGCTGGGCCCGCGGGGCGTCACGGTGGCCTCGCCGCGCGACCCGGGAGCCCGTGGCGGACACGTCACGCTGTCGCACCCGGCGATGCGCGCGGTGACGGCGCGGCTGTGGCGCGAGGACGTCATTCCCGACTACCGCGACCCCGCGGGGCTTCGGATCGGCCTGTCGCCGCTGTCGACGAGCTTCGCCGAGACCCTTCGCGGGCTGCGGGCGGTCGCAGACGCACTCGACGCCGAGGCCTGAGCCCCGGCGTCGAGTGTGACGAGCTGAGTGTCAGCGCCCGCCGCGACGGGCGCCGCCGCCGTTGGGACGCACGACCGAGCCGACCATGAGCTTCGGAGCGGCAGCCCCGCGACCCTGGCCGCCGCCGCTGCGGCGGCGCTGGCCGGCACCGGCGGCCTGGCCGGTGCGCGCGGGCTGGTCCGCGCTCTGGGTCGCCTGACCCTGACCGCGGCCGCGGCCCTGACCGCGAGCCTGGCCCTGACGCTGGCCGCCCTGGCCCTCGCGCTCCGACCGTGCGGCGCGCTTGCGCTGGGCGTTCGCACCCTGGCTCGTGCCGGCGACCGGCGCGGCCTTCGGGGCGGGGGTGACGAAGGCGGCGACCTCGCCGACGAGCTCGGTCACCTGGGCCGACTCGTGGTGCACCGCCACGGGCGTCGCCGAGATGGCGGCGGCGCGCAGCAGCTGGGTCACGTCGCGACGCTGCTCGGGCAGCACGAGGGTCACGACCGAGCCCTCGGCGCCGGCGCGCGCAGTGCGGCCGGAGCGGTGCAGGTACGCCTTGTGCTCGGTGGGCGGATCGACGTGCACGACGAGCTCGACGTCGTCGACGTGGACGCCGCGGGCGGCGACGTCGGTGGCGACGAGCACCTTCGCCTCGCCGGACGAGAACGCCGCGAGGTTGCGGTCACGGGCGTTCTGCGACAGGTTGCCGTGCAGGTCGACCGACGGGATGCCGCGGGCGGTGAGGTGCTGCGCGAGCTTCTTGGCCTGGTGCTTGGTGCGCAGGAACAGGATGCGGCGGCCGGTGCCTGAGGCGAGCACGCGCACGACCTCCTTCTTGGCGTCCGGGTCGGCGACCGAGAAGACGTGGTGGGTCATCGCGGCGACGTGCGAGGTGGCCTCGTCGACGGAGTGCAGCACCTCGTTCTTGAGGAACCGCGCCACGAGCTTGTCCACGCCGTTGTCGAGGGTGGCGCTGAACAGCAGTCGCTGGCCACCGGCCGGCGTGGCCGAGAGGATGCGGGTGACGCCCGGCAGGAAGCCGAGGTCGGCCATGTGGTCGGCCTCATCGATGACGGTGATCTGCACGGCGTCGAGCTTGACGTAGCCCTGCTTCATGAGGTCTTCGAGGCGACCGGGGCAGGCGACGATGATGTCGACGCCGTCGTTGAGCGCCTGGACCTGGCGCTGCTGGCTCACGCCGCCGAAGATGACGGTTGTCGACAGGCCGGCGGCACGGGCGAGGGGCTCGAGCGTGGCGTTGATCTGGGTGGCGAGCTCGCGGGTGGGTGCGAGCACGAGGCCGCGGGGCTTGCGGCGACGCTGGTTCGCGGCATCCAGTCGGGCGGCGAGTGGGATCGCGAAGGCGAGGGTCTTGCCCGAGCCGGTCTTGCCGCGGCCGAGCACGTCGCGACCGGCGAGGGTGTCGGGGAGGGTGTCGATCTGGATCGGGAAGGCGGTGGTCTTGCCGTCCGCCGCGAGCGCGTCGACGAGGTTCTGGGGCACGCCGAGCGCGCCGAAAGTGATGTCAGTCATGAATGTGTGTTCTCCGGGCACGATGGTGCCCTGGGTCGGTGCCGCGTCGGATCTCGTCCGCGGGTCGCCGTACGAAAGATGTCAGCCTGCGAGAATCCCGGGGGACCGCGGCGAGGGAAGCGTTCTACGACGCAAGAAGCGCGTCGGAGCGCTGCCAGATCCCCCCACCCTAGCAGGGCGACGCTGGGCGGCCGCCGTCAGGGGGAGGCGAAGCCGTCGGCGGCGGCACGCAGAGCGCGGGCGATGCCGGGCTCCGAGGCGGCGTGCGAGGCGTCCGGCACCACGACGAGCTCGGCTTCGGGCCACGCCCGGTGCAGGTCCCACGCGGTCATCATCGGCGTGCAGACGTCATATCTCCCCTGCACGATGACACCCGGGATGCCGCGCAGGGCGTGCGCGCCGCGGATCAGCTGCTCGGGTTCGAACCAGCCGTCGTGCACGAAGAAATGGTTCTCGATGCGCGCGAAGGCGGTCGCCGCAGCATCCTCGGTCATTCCGGAGATGAGCTCCTCGTCGGGGAGGAGCGTGAGCGTGGCGGCCTCCCACCGCGACCACGCGACGGCGGCGGGCACGTGCACCGCGGGATCCGGATCCGACAGCCGCCGGTGGTACGCCTCGATCATGCGGTGGCGCTCGAGCACCGGGATGGGGGCGATGAACTCCTCCCACAGGTCGGGGAAGAGCGCCGCCGCGCCGCCCTCGTAGAACCACTCCAGCTCGTGACGGCGAAGGGTGAAGACCCCCCGCAGCACCAGTTCGCTCACCGCGGTCGGGTGGGACTGCGCGTATGCGAGGGCGAGCGCGCTCCCCCACGATCCGCCGAAGACCTGCCAGCGGTCGATGCCGAAGTTCCGGCGCAGCAGCTCGATGTCGGCCACCAGGTGCCACGTCGTGTTGAAGCGCAGGTCGGCCGCCGGCTCGCTCGCATGCGGCGTGGACCGTCCGCAGCCCCGCTGATCGAACAGGATGATGCGATAGCGATCCGGGTCGAAGAACCGCCGGTGCCAGGGCGACGTGCCGGCCCCCGGGCCGCCGTGCAGGAACACGACGGGCTTGCCGTCGGGGTTTCCGGACTGCTCCCAGTAGACGCGATGCCCGTCGCCGACCAGCAGCTCTCCGGTCTCGTACGGCTCGATGGGCGGGTAGAGGATCTCGTCCAGGAGACCGCTCACAGACGGTCCCCCGCGATGGAGAACGTGTCGCACACCGAGACGCCGCCTTCGTAGCCCTCGCGGAACCAGCGCTCGCGCTGGTCGCTGGAACCGTGCGTCCAGGACTCGGGGTTGACCTGCCCGCCGGACTGCTCCTGGATGTGGTCGTCGCCGACGGTCTCGGCGGCGTTGAGCGCATCGGCGACCTGCTGCTGCGTGGGCGCCTCGAGGAACGGCGTGCCGCTCTCGTCCTCCTGCTCCGTCATCTGGCCCACCCACGCGCCCGCGAAGCAGTCGGCCTGCAGCTCCATGCGCACGCCGTTGCTGTCGGGGCCGGTGCCGTTGTTGGGGTTCTGCTCCATGACGCCGGTGATGTACTGCACGTGGTGGCCGTACTCGTGGGCGAGCACGTAGAGCTGGGCGAGCGGGCCGGCGCTGGCGTCGAAGCGCTCGCGCAGCAGGGCGTAGAAGGTCGGGTCGATGTAGATCGTCTCTTCGGGCGGGCAGTAGAAAGGCCCGGTGGCGTTGGACGCGGTGCCGCACTGCGTGGAGGTCTCGCCGTCGACGACGATGACGCCGGGCTCCCGGTAGCCCTCGACCGTCTCGGCCCAGAACTGGTCGATGGCGAGCGACCCGGCGGCGATGCGGCACGCGTCGTCCTCGTTCGCGTCGGCCCCGGTCTCGCAGTCCTGGATCTCGCTCTCGGGCGCCGGCGCCCCGCCGCCTCCACCGCCCCCGAGAAGACCGGACAGATCGGTGCCGGTGAAGAGGCTGATCAGCAGCACCGCGATGGCGCCGATGCCGACTCCACCGCCCGCGATGGCTGCACCGCGCCCGCGCCGACGCGCCCGGTTGCCCGAGACGTTGGCGTTGTCGTTGAACGTCATGGCCACACCGTACTCCGTCGTCGCCGGTTCCCGACGCCGCTTGACAGTCGGCAATAGGCTCGCCCCATGACCCCGCCACCTGTCACCGTCACGATCACCGGCGCGGGAGGCCAGATCGGCTACGCGCTCCTGTTCCGCATCGCCGCGGGAGACATGCTGGGCGACCGCGACGTCCGCCTGCGGCTGCTCGAGATCCCGCAGGGGATGCGCGCCGCCGAGGGCGCAGCGCTCGAACTCCAGGACTGCGCCTTCCCGCGGCTCGTCGACGTCGAGGTCACCGACGATCCGGGCACCGCGTTCGACGGGTGCAACGTGGCCATGCTCGTGGGCGCGCGCCCGCGCGGCCCGGGCATGGAGCGCGCCGACCTGCTGGCCGCGAACGCCGGCATCTTCGGACCGCAGGGCGCGGCCATCGCCGCGGGCGCCGCCGCCGACGTCCGCGTCGTCGCGGTGGGGAACCCCGCCAACACGAACGCCCTCATCGCGGCGTCGGCGGCGCGCGGCATTCCGCCCGAGCGCTTCACCGCGCTCACCCGGCTCGACCACAACCGCGCGGTCGGGCAGCTGGCCGAGACCCTCGCCGTGCGACCCGGCGTCATCGAAGGCGTCATCATCTGGGGCAACCACTCCGCCACGCAGTTCCCCGACGTGGCGCATGCGACGGTCGACGGCGTGCCCGCGGTCGACGTCCTCGCCGACCGGCTGGGCGGCCCGGACGCCGCCCGCGCGTGGCTCGACGACGTGTTCGTGCCACGGGTGGCGCGGCGCGGCGCCGAGATCATCGAGGTGCGGGGATCATCGTCGGTCGCCTCGGCGGCCGGCGCGGCGATCGACCACGTGCGGGACGACGTACTCGGCACGCGGGGTCACCGCACGTCGGCGGCGGTCGTCTCGCGCGGGGAGTACGGCGTTCCCGAGGGACTCGTGTGCTCATTCCCCGTCGTCTCGGACGGCACCGGCTACCGGGTCGTCGAGGGTCTTTCGCTCGACGACCGCTCACGCGCCCGACTGGACGCGTCCGTCGCAGAGCTCGTCGCCGAACGCGAGGCCGTGGCCGCCCTCGGCATCCTCTGAAGCGGCGCCGTGGGGGACAATGGTCCGAAGCGAGGGAGCCCCCATGACCGACACGACGCATTCGACGGATGCCGCGACGCACGCCCACACGCATGCGCCCGCCACGGGGGTCGACACGGCGCCGCTGCACCTGCCGCATCCCGCTGCGGAATGCCCGCGCTGCTTCACCGAGCTGCAGCAGGACCGGCACTGGTGGCGTGCGCGTCCGTCCGGGTCACGACTGGTCGGTCTGGTCATCTCCAGGGACGACATGCCCTCAGTGGTCGAGCAGCGCAACGAGCTGACGCGGTTCGGCGTGCCGATCGAGGGGTTCCGGCATCCGGCCCCCGAGACGCTCGAGTCGTGGGAGGAACGTCTGGTCCGGCTGTTCGGGACGCTGACGGGCGGCGACGTGCTGGTGGTGGCGAACGTCCACGCGCTGGGGCGCAACATCGACGAGGAGACGCGCACGGTCGCCGAGCTGCACCGCCGCGGCGTCGTGGTGAAGGTGCTCAGTCACGGCAGCCGGCACCTGGCCGACCCCGGACGCTGAGCCGGACGGGGCTCAGGCGTCGTCGCCCGCCTCGTCCGGAGCGTCGAGCAGCGGCAGATGCTCCCGCGTCACCAGGCGCGCGGCGATCGCGTGCTCGACCAGGCGCACCCGGCGGTTGGTCGCATACGACCCGACTCCGCCGCGCAGCCCCGGCACGCCGATGCGGTCGAGCTTGTCGCACACGTTGTCGAGCTTGCGGTTGAAGCGCGTGAGGGTCCACCCGAGCCGTTCGGCGGCCTGCGCCGACGTCGGCAGGTCGCTCATGCCGGTGCCCTCGCGCTTGAGCACGGGCTCGGCGAGAGCGAGGATCATGAGGCGCTGGCTGAGGGTGAGCGGCACTTCGCCGATGGTGCTCATCCCGTCCTCCGCGGCGTCGAGCTGCGACATCTCCCGGAACGCGGGAGCCGTGGAGTGGATCGTCAGCTCGTAGGTGGTCGGCCCCGCGCTGAAGATCACCGACGTCGAGGCGAAGACGAGCGGCAGCCGCGCGCCCGGAGCGAGCCACGCCTGCACGCGGCTGGCCGAGTCCGTGACCGTCGCCGACAGGCGCGAGCCGACGTTCGAGAGCAGCCACAGCCCCCCGACGTGCTCGATCGTCAAGAAGTGGCGGTGCAGGAAGAGGTTGTCGTCGATGGCCAGGTCGCCGTCCCGCCCCACGGTGAAGACCTGGTCGGGGTCGACCGTGAAGGTCTCGCCGGCGAACTCGACGGCGAGCGCGGGCGAGGCCTCGGTGACGGTCACGGCGCACACCCCCGCACGGGATCGGAGGCCTGCCCGCCTTCGCGGACGGTGCGGACCTCGATGCAGGTGGAGCCGGACGGGTCGGCGGGCACGGTGACCGAGGCCTCGGACACCGGCTGCAGGTCGGGGTCCTCATCGGCGCGCGTGACGACGCCCCACAGGTAGCGGTCGCCGTCCTGCGGCGACGGGTTGTTCCAGGTGAAGACGACGCGGTCGCCGGAGGCGCTGCCGGCGAGGTCCTCGGGCGAGGGCACCGACAGGACGACCGGGTCCTGCGGGGCCGCCGTGGTCGGCGCCGGAGTCGCACCGGTGTCGGGCGAGAGGATGCCGGGAAGCGACACCGCGACGACGACGGCGACCACGACGACCGCCGCGGCCGCGGCGAACCACAGCCACCGGGGAGTGCGGGTGCGGGGGCTGTCGGTCGGGCCGGTGGCGCCTGTGGTCTCGGGAGCGGGCGCCGCGTCGGTCGGTTCCGCTCCGGCGACGACCGGCGGAGTCGGGGCGACCCGCGGTGCGGGGGCGCGCAGCACCGTGTGCCCGGCATCCGTCTCGGACGACACGGCATCGGCCCGGACGACGGTCTCGAAGTCGGCGGTCCCGAACGTGGGGATCTCCCTGCGGGCGGTGCGGTCGCGGGAGTCGCGGACGACCGTGGCGTCGACCCCGGTGTCGGTGACCGGCGCAACGAACGAGGGCCGGGTCGGGCCGGCCGCCGGGGCGGTCTCGGGGTCGATGCTGACGATGCCGCGCACGCGCGTGAGCCCGTCGTCCTCGTCGTCGACCTCGTCTTCGGGCAGGCCGTCGTCGAGGATGTCGATGGCGGTCACCGAATGCGACAGCTCGATCTGCACCTTCTGCAGCGAGCGCGCGAAGGCGATCGCGGTGTCGTAACGGTCGGCCGGGGACTTCGCCATCGCCCGCTCGAGCGTCGCCTCGAGGGCGGCCGGGACATCGGCGCGGCCGAGCGGGGGCAGCGGCCCGCGCTCGATGCGGTCGATCAGGTCGGCCGCGGTATTCCGACCGCCCGGGGTCTCGAAGGGGGATCTGCCGGCCAGCAGCGAGTAGACGGTCGCTCCGAGCGCCCACACGTCCGACCGCGGGTCGGAACGGGGGACGTCGGCGAAGGACTCCGGCGGCGACCACGGGATGGACAACCCCTGCGAGTCGGCGGCGGCCGCCGTCGTCGAGGCGATCCCGAAGTCGGTCAGGGCGGGCCGGTTGTACTCGGTCACCAGGATGTTGGCCGGTTTGATGTCGCGGTGGAGGACGCCGGCCCGGTGCGCGGTCTCGACTGCGGCGGCGACCTGCACGCCGACTCGCAGCGACTCGGCGACCGAGAACGGCTCACGGCGGTAGCGCGCCTGCAGGTTCGGCTTGGGGCAGTACTCCATGACCAGGTACGGCCGGCCGTCGTCGGCGACCCCCGCCTGGTAGATCGTGACGATGGCCGGGTGCGTCGACAGCATGGCCATGACGTTCGCCTCGGCGGTGAACTCGGCCACCGATCCGCTGGACATGCGCTCGGTGAGAAGCACCTTGACCGCGACACGGCGCTTGGGCAGCTGCTGCTCGTACAGGTACACGTCGGCGAATCCGCCGGAGCCGAGCACGTCGAGGTAGGTGAAGCCCGGCAGCGCCGGCGGGCGCATGGGGGCGCGCTGTGCACTCATGCCAGGTCCTCGATGGTCACCGTGATGCCGTCGCCCAGGTCGAGCACGTCACCCGGAACGACGACGCTCGCCTCACCGGGGTGCAGGCGCACCGGGTCCGAGCCCGTGCGCAGCAGTGTCGTGCCGTTGGTCGTCCGCAGGTCGGTCGCCACGATGCTGTCGCCCTCGACGCGCAGCTCGAGGTGGCTGCGCGAGATGTCCTGCTGCGGGCTGTCGACCGCGACCAGGTGCGGCAGGTCGGTGCCGGACACGCGGGTGGCGCGGGGTCGCCGGCCGATGACGACGGTCCGGTCCAGCCGCAGGACCTGCCCGGTCGACAGCCGCAGCCGCCCGGGGGCGGGAAGCCGAGGGGGCGCGAGCGGGCCCGGGTCGTCGAGGGCGCCGCCGGTCTCACGCAGACGCCGGGCCTCGGCGACCGAGATGGTGGCGCCGTCGTGATCGCCGACGTCCGGGCCGGTCTGCGCCGTCGACACGTCGCCGCGGACGACCGTCTCGGCGGGAGCCTCGCGTTCGGCCGCCCGCGCGGAGGCGCGGACGCCCACGACCGTCTCATCCACCTCGCCGTCGGCCGCCGCCTGCGGCGACACCGTCGAGTCGACGGGCAGCAGCGTGTCGGCCATGGATTTCACCGCGGCGGAGTCGATGAGCGCCGTCGGAGCGGTGGGGCGCGCGGGTACGGCCGGGCGCGCGGGTGCGGCGGGGGGTGTGATCACCACGGGCGCGGGAAACGGCGGCGGTACGGGGCGCTCCGGTGCAGGCTCGGGCTCCGGTGCAGGCTCCGGCTCCGGTGCAGGCTCGGGCTCCGGCTCGAGCTCGGCTTCGGGCTCGGGCTGCGGGGCCGCCTTCGGCTCGGAGATCGGATCCGCAGCGGGCGCAGACGCCGGCTTCGGCGTGGGGGCAGCCGTCGGCGCGGGCACAGGCGCCGACGCCGGAGCGACCACGTCGGCGTCGCCATCGGCACCGGCGGCGAGGTCGCTGCGAACCCAGGCCAGGGCCGCGGCGAGCACGACCCCGTCCGAGACCGGCAGTGAGGCCGCGGCATCCGATGCGCCGATCTCGATGCGTGACACGTCGGGCACCGCGCGCTCGTTCCACGTGGTGACTCCGGCGCCCGACACGGTCTGGCTTCCGCCGGCGGCGTGGACCGTCGCCTCGAGGTCGCCGCGGACGATCACGCGCACGCCCGCGCCCTCGGCGAGCGCGACGACGAACGGCGGAATGGCGTCGAGCGACGCGCCGAAGGCGCCGGTGAGGGCCTCGAGGACGCCGCCCAGCCCGCGCCCGTCGGCGACCTTCCGCCACACCGCAACGGCGAGGTCCGCCTCGACCCCGGCACCCAGGGCGGCGACGCCCTGAGCCGTGACCACGACGGGCATGTCTCCGGGCGCGTAGAGCACCGCCATCAGATTCCCCCTCCGGACATGACTCGCGGCAGTGTATCGCCATCGACATCCTCGGTCGCCGGGAGCGCAGGTGCGGTGTCGTCGAACCCCGGCTCCGGGCGGCCTCGGTGCGCGACCTCGACGGCGTCGACGACGATCGCGGTGATGTTGTCGCGCCCGCCGTGCAGCAGCGCCTCGTGGACGAGGCGGGTCGCCGCCTGCTGGGGGTCGGCTTCGCCCTGGAGCAGCTCGCGGATGCGCGCGTCGGCGACCTCGGCGGTCAGTCCGTCCGAGCAGACCAGGATGCGGTCGCCGGTCTCGGCGGGGAGGAGCCAGTAGTCCGGTTCCGAGACGGTGCCGGCGCCGATCGCCCGGGTGATCACGTGCCGACGGGAGTCGCGCGCCGCGTCCGCGGGATCGAGCTCGCCGCTGTCGACGAGCTCTTGCACGACGGAGTGGTCGACGCTGATCTGCTCGAACGTCTCGCCGTGCAGGCGGTAGGTGCGGGAGTCCCCCAGGTTGATGGCGAGCCAGTAGCCCTCGCCGTCGACGTCGGCCACGGCCACACCCGCGAGCGTCGTGCCGGCACCCGCGCCGGCGCCCGGGGGCAGCTCGACGACCCGCCGCCTCGCCGTGTCGAAAGCCGAGCGCACGTCGTGGATGGTGAGGCTCTCGCGCCCGGCCAACTCGGCGAACGCGGTGATGACGGCGGCGCTGGCGATCTCGCCCGCGCGATGACCGCCCATGCCGTCGGCCACGAGGAACAGCGGGGCCGCGGCGAGGTGGGAGTCCTCGTTCACCTTTCGCCGCAGGCCCGTGTCGGTCGCGGAGCCGGCTCGGACCGTGATCGGCCGCGACACGCTCACGGGGCGTCCACCGCGACGCTGCGGTCGCCGAACTCGAGCCGGTCGCCGGGGCGCAGACTCGTCGGAAGCCCGGGCACGAGCGTGCGCCGCACTCCGCCGCGAACGAGGACCGTGCCGTTGAAGGAGCGCCGGTCCACGATCCAGGGTCCGGCGTCGTCGGCGCCGATCTCGAAGTGGGTCTTCGAGATCGTCAGCGTCTCGTCGCGGACCGCCACGCAGACCGCTCCCGACTCGTCGATCGGATTGCGCCCGAACACCGTCCGTCCGTAGACGGCCGTGCACGTGCCGTCGTCCCACGTCAGCGAGGCCAGAAGCCCCGTCCGCGACAGGGAGTCGTCGAGGATCGTGGTCATGAGGCCGGGGCTCCCTTCCGCGCCGAGCGGGCGAATCTCGTCCCGGCCAGGAGCGAGCGCACGCTCAGCCGCGCGCGGATCCGGCGCCACAGCGACGAGCGGGCACCCATGGTGCCGACGATCTCGTCCACCTGACGCCAGAACTCGTCGATGTCTTCGGCGCTGGGGTCGGAGGGGCCCCACACCTCTGCGTCGGCGCGGTGCGCCAGGGTCGCCACCGCGGGCTCGTCGAACGCCGAGCGGACCACGGCCGCGTCCTCGGTGCGCGTGGCACCGGCGGGCACGGGGGTGCCGTAGTCCACCGCGCGGTCGACGAGTTCGTCCCACCCGCCGCTGATGCGATCGGCTGCCCGCTCCGCCTCGCGGCGCCGCCGGCGACGCGTCGCCTTGATCGCCCCGATGATGAGGAAGGGCGACGCGAGCAGGGCGAGCACCATCAGGCTGATGCCGACGATCGCGGCGATCAGCAGGATGAGACCCGCCGGCCCCTCCTCGTCCTCGTCGGCCTCGCGCTCGTCGGGGATGGTGGGCGGCATGTCGACCGGAGCCTGCTGCGGGGGCGGCGGCTGCAGCACCTGCGGCTTGGGGTCGGCGCGGGGCTTGGTGGTCTGATCGCTCGGGACCTGATCCTCGGGCGGCGTGGGGTCGAAGGGCACCCAGCCGACGCCGTCGAACGCGACCTCGACCCACGCGTGCAGATTCTCGCCCGTCGCGGTGAACGTGTCGCCCGTCAACGGCGCGTCCTCGTCGGGGTGGAAGCCCATGACCACGCGGGCGGGGATGCCGATCTGCCGGGCGAGCAGCGCCATGGCGACGGCGTACTGCTCGTCATCGCCGACCATCTGCTCCGAGCCGAGCAGGGTCGAGATGCGCTCCGAGCCGTGACCCGCGCGCGACAGCGGCTCCCCCTCGAGACCGTGGCTGAAGAAGCCCCCCTCGGACAGCATCGTCTGCAGTGCCCGCACCCGCTCGATCGGGGTCTCGGCGTCGGCGGTCGCGTCCGAGGCGAGCTCGGCGAACTCCTGCGGCACGGCGCGCTGCGTCGGCATCTTCACGGGGGCGAAGGCCACGTCCGCGAGGGCATCATCGCTCGGGAACGACGGCACAACGACCTCGAGGTCGTAGGCGTCGCCCTCGCGGAGCCCGCTGGTGACGACGCCGGTCTGCGTCGACGGGTTGTAGTGGGCGGTGCGGCGCAGCTCCTCGGCTCGTTCGCCGTCGAAGGCGACGGATTCCACAGCGCCGACCCCCGGCATCCACACGGCGTCGTAGTCGCCGATCTCGATGCGGACGCGGGCGGACTCGCCCTGGGCGTCGGGCGACATCTCGGACCGGACGGGCGTGAAGGCGCTCGAAGCGCCCGCACCCTCGTCCGAGACGTTGTAGACCGTGCCCGAATACGCGTCCATCGCGGCGATCCGCACGCGGGCGTCTTCGGGCAGGCCCGTCGCGGTGAACAGCGGCGTCTCGGCGTCGTCACGAACGTACGCGCGGAAGGACTGCAGGGGGCTCGGGAACTCGCGGATGTCGAACGGCGGGATCACCACGTCGCGAAGGACGTATCGGGGGGATGCCGGCGCGGCAAGTCCGCTGGTGACGACGCCGACTGCCACGGCGACGGCCACGACCCCGGCGCCGAGCGCCAGGCGCCGCACGGATCCCTGGGCGGTGGGGTCGCCGTCGTCGCCGAGCGGGATCGCGGCCTGCTGCGGGGTCCACGACTGGCGCATCGCGAGCCACCCGGTCGCGACGACGGCGAACACGACGCCCTCGACCACGGGGACGGCGGGCTGGGCGGTGCCGAGCGCGATCTGCACGGCCAGGAATCCCCCGGCCGGCAGGAGCGCCCACGCGGCGCGGCGCGCGCGCAGCGCCATACTCGCCGTCAGCACGCTCGCCACGAGGGTGAGCAGGAACGGGACGATGAGGAAGCCCTCGCCGGCCGGGACGGGCGCCACGGTGGTGAGCAGCTCTTTCCACGACGTCACGACGCCGAGCGCCAGCATGCCCCACGTCTGCAGCGTCGGGATGACGCCCAGGATCGTGGTGTGCGACAGCGCGAGGGCTCCGCCGAAGAGGAAGTACACCAGCACCGTGATGCCCGCGAGCGTCAGCACGCCGAAGCGTCGCCACGCGCCGAGCGCGGCCACGGCCAGCCCGAGAACGAGGCCGCCGATCGCCGCCACGAGGTACCCGGGGCCGGAGTAGGTGGGCCAGAATCCGGCCACCGGCACGGCCAGCAGCAGCGCCGCCGCCGTCAGGTCGAGGATCCAGCGACGCGTGGTGAGCGCGGCGGGCCTCATGCGAGCACCCGTCGCAGGGCCGAGGGGAGCTCCTCCAGCGCGCCCACCGTCACGACGTCGGCGTCCGCGATGCGGCGGAGGGCGGGGGCGGCGCCGGCGTGGGCGACGATGGCGAGCACGCGGGTGCCGTACGGCAGGCGCGCGCACGCGGCGCGCAGGGTGGCGGCGTCCGTCCGGGAACCGGTGAGGAGGACGACGACGCTGGCGGCGGGAAGGGATGCCGCGACGCTCACGGCGAGGTCGCGGATGCCGCCGCCACGGGGCTTGGAGGGCTCCAGCGCGGACAGGGCGTCGAGGAGCTTCTTGCCGGTCTCGGCGCTGTGACGCCGACCCTGCACCTGCAGGTCGACCTGGCGCGAGTCGCGGACGGCGCGGAGCCCGAGCGAGCCGGCGGCCGAGATGGCGAGCTCGAACTCGTCGTCGCCGGCGTACTCGGCGGGGTTGCACGAGAGGGCGAGGACGAAGTGCGAGCGGCGGGTCTCTTCGTACTGGCGCACCATGACCGAACCGGTGCGGGCGGTGGACTTCCAGTGCACGTGACGCAGGTCGTCGCCCGGCTGGTACTCGCGCAGGGCGTGGAAGGACACGTCGTCGGGAGACAGATCGCGCGCGGCGAGCCCTTCGAGGTCGCGGAAGAAGCCGAGCGACTGCCCCTCGAAGGGCACGGTGCGCGGGTGGACGAACAGGTCGACCGGCTCGTCGCGGTTGTGCACGCGCTCGAACAGGCCGAGCGGATCACCGCGGACGACGCTGACCGGGCCGACGGCCAGGACGGCGCGGCGGGTGGTCGGGATGGCGAACAGCTCGTCGACCGAGGCACCGGGACCGAGCCGGCCCACGGCGAACTCGCCACGGCCCGCGCCGACGGGCAGCACCACCCGGGACGGCAGGATCGCACGGTCGCCGGTGTTCGACAGTGTCAGCGTGCCGACGGCCCGCTCCCCCACGATGACGCGCGTGCGCCCGAGGTCGAGGGCGACGTCGTAGGCGGTGCGTCCGATGAGGAACAGCGCGCACAGCGCCAGCGTGGTGGCGATGACGACGGCGGAGACCGTCAGCTCCCACCACCCGAGCCCCTGCCCGGCGACCCAGAGCACGACGGCCGCTCCCACGAGCACCCAGGCCGCGGGTCGGAAGACGCCCAGCACCAGACGCGCGCGCCGCTGCACGGATGCGGCGACCGGGGTCACGGCATCCGTCCACGAACGCCGCTGCGCGGGCGCAGCGGCCGGGGCGAGCGTCTCGGCGGTCATCAGGCGGCGGACCTCGCCTGCGGGGCGGCGATCGACTCGACGACGCGCGCGATGACCGTCTCGGCGGTGGTGCCCGAGAACTCGGCCTCGGGGTCCATGACCAGACGGTGGGTCCACACCGGGCCGACCAGGGTCTTGATGTCGTCGGGGGTGACGTAGTGACGGCCGTTCGAGGCGGCGTAGACCTTCGCGATGCGGATCATCGCGATCGAGCCGCGCACCGAGACGCCCAGGCGGGTCGCCGGGTCCTCGCGCGTCGCGGCGGCCAGCTCGGCGGCGTACCGCAGCACGGCGCCCTCGACGTGGACGGTCGAGGCGAGGTCGGCCATGTCGGCGACCGCGCCGGTGGTGATGATGGCGGGCAGGTGCGCCGACGGGTTGCGGTCGGCCGAGCCGGCGAGGATGCGCTCGGCGACGTCGAGCTCGGGGTAGCCGATCGACGTCTTCACCAGGAAGCGGTCCAGCTGCGCCTCGGGCAGCTTGTAGGTGCCCGCCTGCTCGATGGGGTTCTGCGTGGCGACGACGAGGAACGGCCGGCCCACCTCGTGCGCGGTGCCGTCCACCGTCACGCGCGACTCCTCCATGACCTCCAGCAGCGCCGACTGCGTCTTGGGAGAGGCGCGGTTGATCTCGTCGGCCAGCACGATCGAGGCGAAGACGGGTCCCTTGTGGAACTCGAAGCGGTGCTGGGCCTGGTCGTAGATCGTCACGCCGGTGACGTCGGAGGGCAGCAGGTCGGGGGTGAACTGGATGCGCGCACTCGAGCCCTGGACGGTGGCGGCGAGGGCCTTCGCGAGGCTCGTCTTGCCGGTGCCCGGCGCGTCCTCGAGCAGCACGTGGCCCTCGGCGAGCATCGCCGACAGCACGAGTCCGACGACCTCGCGCTTGCCCATGAGCGCGCGGTCGACGTTGTCGACCAGGCGCGTGAAGGTGGACTGGAACCAGGCGGCCTGTTCCGGGGTCATCGTCATGTCAGTCGTTTCTTTCCGAGGTGTCGGGAGTGCTTCTACCAGGTGATCCGTTGGGCGTCGCCCCAGCCGTGGATCCTCACCCAGACCTGCTCGCCGGGGTAGCCGAAGTAGCAGCCGAGCTGGATGGTGCCGTTGCGGGGAACGTTGTACGACCGGGCGGCGACGAAGGTGCGACCCTCGCGCTCACACGAGAGGTTGTAACTGCCGGCGGGGAAGTTCTCGACGGTGAGCGTCAAGTACGCGCACGACGCCGAGGTGCAGTCGGACCTGCTCACGCTCGAGCCCTTGCCGGTGCGCGCGACCGCCCTCGGCTCATCGACCGTGGTGGCCTGCGCGGACGCGATGGGGCTCACCTGGCCCTCGGTGTCGAAGGCGCGCACGTCGATGCGGTGCGTCGTGCTGTAGGCGTAGGTGTTGGTGCGCGAACCGTTCTTGGCGACGTCCTGCCACCCACCGCCGTCGATGCGGATCTGCACCTGCTGGATGGCACGGCCGTTGGGGGCGGGCGCGCCCCACGAGAACGTGATGTCGCGTCCGCTGCGGCTCGCGTCCGCGCTGGGCGTGCCCACCGGCCCGTAGGGCCGCTGGGCCGCCGAGGGCGCCGACGGAGCGCCGTTGTAGCGCACGCCGTCGAGGGCCGTGTAGGCGCGGATGCGGACCTGGTAGTCGGTGCCGTTGTTGAGTCCGGTGATGAGCCGGTTGCCGGCGAGCGCCTGCCAGTTGCCGCCGTTCAGCGAGTACTCGTAGCGCATCTCGGACTGTGTCGCGCCGTTGCCGTCGGGCTCGGTGAACGACATCTGCAGGCTGCGATCGCCCGGGCGCGCCGAGACGTTCGTGGGCGCGTCGGGCGCGACGAACGCCCGCCGCGGCGCCGAGTTCGGCCCGTACTCGCCCCACCCGGCCTTGTTGTTCGCGCGGACGCGGAACGTGTAGTCGGTGGTGGAGGTCTCGATCACGACGGCCTGGCTCGTCGCCGAGGTCTCGATGGTGTTGACCACCGCGCCGCCGCGGAGCACCTGCAGCTGGTAGACCGAGATGGCGGCGCCGTTGTTCGCGGGCGGCGACCACGAGACCTGCATCTGGGCCTGTTCGCCCACCGGCTCCAGGCGCTGCGTCGACGGAGCAGCGACGGGCTCGGGGGCACGGGCGGGCACTTCGCTCGCCGACCAGCCGCTCCAGCTCGAGGGCTCGGGAGCGCGGTTGTGCGCGCGCACGCGGACCTGGTACGACGCGCCGTTCTCGAGGCCCTCCCACACCAGCGTGTTGCCGGTGACGTTGGTCTTCTGCGAGACACCCGACGGCGGGGCCGGCGAGATCTCGAGGGTGAAGGTCTCGACCGGCGAGCCCGGCGTCGTCGGCGTCTGCCAGGCGACGTTGAGGCTCTGGTCGCCGAAGGTCAGCGTCGGCGGCTGCGGGGTGTCGGGGCGGGCGTCGGGGCGCGCCGTCTCGGACGGCGGCGACGGGTCGGACTCGCCGACGGCGTTGGCGGCGACGACGGTGAAGTTGTACTCGACGTTGTTGGTCAGCCCGTCCAGCGTGCACGTCGTCGACGCGCACTGCTTGACGTAGTCGCCGCGGGTCGAGCTGACGGTGTAGCCGGTGATGGGCGAGCCGTTGTCGACGGGCGGGGTCCACGCCAGCACGACCGTGCGGTCCTGCACGCTCGAGACGGTGGGCGTTCCCGGGGCGTCGGGGCGACCCTGCACCGTGATCGTGATGAGGCCCTCGACCTCGCGGTCGGGGTCGCCGGTGGCGTCCTGCACGCGGTAGCGGACCACCATCGTGCCGACGAAGCTGGCGGACGGACTCACCGCGACGCGGTCGCCGCTCACCTCCGCGCGGCCGTCGCCGGTCTGCGTGACGGCCGACACGAGGGTCAGCGGCGTCTCGGGGAACGGGTTGAAGTCGTTGTCGAGCACCGGTACCTCGACGGTGCTCCCCTGGTCGACGCGCGGCAGCACGTCGTCGTTCGCGGTGGCGAGAGGCCGGGTGGAGGCGGTGACGGTCACGACGACCGTGCCCTCGATCGGATCGGTCTCGCCGTCGGTGATGCGCAGCCCGATGGTGGCCTGCGTGCCCTTCGGGGTGTCGGCGGCGGCGCCGACACGCAGCGTCGAGCCGTCCTCGATGCTCGCCGTCAGACCGGCGGGGGCACCGCCGACGACGGTGTAGCTCATGCCGTCGATGTCGCCCTCGTCGGGATCGGTCGTGAGCGAGCGCAGGTCGAGCCCCGTCGCGTCCTCGCCGGGGGCGACGTTCATCTCGCCGTCGACGAACGTCGGCTGCTGGTTGGCCGGCGGTCGGACGGTGACGGGCATCGTCAGCGTGGCCTTGCGGCCCTCGGGATCGTCGGGCCCGGTGCCGTCGGTCACCTCGAAGGTGATGGCGTCCTGGCCGTAGTAGCCGTCGGCCGAGGTGTAGACGAGCGTGCGCTGGTCCTTCACGAGCTCGGCGCCGTTCGAGTGCACCGCGCTGACCTTGGCCGCCTCGGTGATCACGACATCTCGGTCGCCGGCGGCGCGGACGTGCTCGGACAGCGGGATCTCGACGGTCTCGCCGCTGTCGACCTCGATCCCGGTGGTGGTGATGAGCGTGGGCGGCAGGTCGTCGAGCGAGGGGACGCGGATGAACGCCGACGCGATCTGGCCGTCTTCGTCGGTGATCGTGTAGGTGACGAGGTGCTCCTCGTCGTCGAGCGTGATGCGGACGGTGCCGTCCGGACGCGCCTGGGCCACCGGGTCGTCGACCTCGACGGTGAGCGCGGCGACCGTGCCGTCGGGGTCCTCGTCGTTGGCGAGCACCTCGAGGTCGACCGTCGGTCCGTCCACGTCCTCGGGCAGGACACGGTCGTCGCGTGCGATCGGACGCAGCAGCGGGACGTCCTCGTCGACCGTGACCTGGAGCACCGCGATGGCCTCGGCGCCGCGGGCGTCGCGGATCGTGTACTGCAGCGAGGTCTCGAGCTCCTCGTCCGGCGAGGTGACGATCACGCGGTCGCCGAGCACCTCGGCCTCGAGCCCCGGGACGTCCGGGAGGATGAGCCCCCCGGCGACCAGGCCGATCGCATCGCCCTCGGGGTCGGAGTCGTTCGTGAGCACCGGCACCGCGACCGAGCGCCCGGGACGCATCACCACGGTGTCCTTGACGGCGTACGGCGCCTGGTTGCGTGCCTCGGGCGGGGCGATGCCGACGCGGATCGTCGCGGTCGACTCTGCGCCGAGGCGGTCGCGCACGCGGTAGGTGAAGGTGTCGGTGCCGGATGCCTCGACGTCGGCCTGGTACTCCAGGTACGTCGCGCCGGTTTCGACGACGCGGCCCTTCTCGGGCGCCGAGGCCAGGCCCACGAGGTCGACCGAGTCGCCGTCGGCGTCGATGCCGTCCAGAGGGATCGGGATGCGCACCTGCGAACCGGCGAGCACCCGCGCGGTCACGTCACGGGGGCGCGGGGTCTGGTTGGTCTCCTCGTCGACGGGGAGCACCTGGATCGTGACGTAGCCGGCATCCTTCTGCCCGGTGGAATCGACGACTTCGTAGGTGGCGTAGACGGTGCCCGCCTCGGGGCCCGCTTTGAAGCGGATGGTGTCCTGCGAGACGAAGATGTCGCCCGCGTCGGCGGCCGGGAGCGGCTCGACGAGATCGGGGGCGACGTGGATGGTGTCGCCGTTGGGGTGGTAGTCGTTGTCGAGCACGGGGATGGTCACGACGTCTCCGGCGCGGACGACGGCCTTGTCGTCGTCGGCGACCGGCGGGCGCAGCTTCTCGGGCCCGGGAACGGGGATGACGACCACTTCGCCCTCGGCGCTGCGGATGCCGTTGGAGATCGTGTACTTCACCGTCACCTGGGTCGACAGTGCACCCTGGTCACTGACGCGCAGCGTCTCGTGCCCGAGGACCGAGACCGAGACACCGCTGTCGGACTCGATCGAGACGGACTGGATCACGAGGATCCCGCCCGCCGGGTCGATGTCGTTCGCGAGCGCCGCGACGAGCACCTCGCCGCCGCTCGGCAGCAGGGCGACGTCGCGCACCGCGACGGGTGCGGCATCCTCGTCGGCGTCCTCGAGCACGTCGACGCGCACGACACCCAGGGCGTTCTTGGCGCCGGCCGAAGCGAGGTACTGCACGTAATAGGTGCCGACGGCGTTCGAGGTGAAGGTGAAAGTGGAGTCCGAGAAATCAGGCACGACCGCAGCGCCCGGCACCTCGTCGACCCGCGTGAGCCGCAGCGGTTCGCGACCGGTCGAGAGGTCGTTCAGCAGCGGCGAGACCTCGACGGGCACACCCGCCCTCGTGACCACGTGGTCGGCGTTGGTGACCGGAGAGGTGGAGCCGACGGGGCGGACATCCAGGCGCAGGATGCCGGCGGTCGACTTCTGCGTGTCGGACACCGTGATGGCGATGTCCTTGCGGCCCTGCACCCCGTTGATCGAGCGGTAGGTGATGCGCCCGTCGGGGGTGAAGTCCACTTCGTCGCCGGGCTCGGCCTCGACGCCGCTGAGGAAGATGTCGTCTCCGTCGGGGTCGATCCAGTCGGGCAGCACGTTGTGGGTGACCACACCGCCGGCCTCGACCTGCAGCGAGGTCGTGCGTTTCTGGCTCGGAGCGCCGTTGACGGTGTCGGGGCGAACCGACAGCGTCACCGTGGCGGTGTCGGAGCCGCCGCGGCCGTCGTCGATGCGGTACGGGAAGCGGGCGGACCCGTTCGCCGACTCGGGCACGGCGATCTGCAGCCCCGCGCCGTTGTTGATCGTCTGCACCTCGCCGAGCGACGGGCCGCCGTCCGGCAGCGTCACGGTGAGGATGTCACCGTCGGCGTCGGTGTCGTTGTCGAGCACGGGCAGCACGGTGGTGCGGCCGGGGCGCACGCCGAAGTCGTCGTCGACGGCCTCGGGGACGGTGTTCTTGTCGGTGCGCTCGGGGAGCGTCGTCTCGACCGTCTCGTCCGTGGTCTCCTCGTCGTTCTCCTCGGCCTCGCCCTCGGGCGGGGTGATGTCGTCCCAGTTGTCGACCTGCTGCAGGTCGTCAGCGGCCATCCACGCGGATCCGCCACGGATGTCGTTGAGGACGATGACGTCGCGGTTCACGCGGAAGACCAGTTCGGCGTCGTCGTCGACGCCCTCCACGGTCGTGGCGAGGTCGTCGGCCTCGCCGATGCAGTCGCGGATGAAGGATGCCGAACCCGACCACACGCCGTAGGTGCAGCCTGCCAGCGACACCGGCTCGGCCGGAGCCCCCTCGGCGCCGGCGTCGACGACGACCGGTTCGGAGCCGTCCAGCGGCGCCCGGACGAGGGTCGACGCGGTGGCCACGGCCACGGCGTCCGATGCCCCCGACGGCTGCTGCAGCCGTGCGGTTTCGGCGTCGGCGATATCGGCGCGGAGGCCGCCCGTGCTCACGAGGGTGCCGCCGGTGCGATCGAGCACGACCGCGGTGCCGCCCACGGCGGTGACGGCGAGCTCGGCGCCGTCGGCGATGTCGCCCAGTTCGGTGCGCTGCGGCTCGCCGAAGCTGCCGTCCGGCACGGCCGGCACGGTGACGAGCTCCTTCTGCTCGGACGAGGCGGCGTAGACGGTGCCGTCGGTCCCGACGGCGAGCGCCGCACCGGCGCCGAGGGTGTCGACGGGCTCGGTGCCCTCGATGTCGAAACCGCCCACACCGTCGGCGGGAAGCGCCCACAGGGCGCCGCTCTCGGGGTCGAGGATCGCGACAGTGGTGCCGCCGAGCGCGACGGCCGCGCCGCCGGGGACGTCGGCGGAATCGGTCATCGTCACCATGGCCGGGTCGATCGCCGTGACCGAGGATGCCGCCTGGTCCACCACGACGATGTCGTCGCCGGACTGGAGGATGTCGTACTCCTCGGAGGCCGTGCGCAGGCCGCCGTCGAGGACGCGCGACTCGTAGTTGAAGTGGCCGACGAGCAGGCTCGACTGCTTGGTGACCCACACTCCGCCGTCGTGCAGATCGACCTCGGTGGTGGGGAAGCCGTCGTACAGGAACGCCATCGTCGTCAGCGCGACGGCCGAGGCGGTGACGGCACTGGCCGAGGCGATCGCGCGCGGGCGTGCGCGGAGCCACGCAAAAGCTCTCATTGAGCTCGGCCTCCTCCGAGGTGGTCGTTTTCATGCGTGGCGTCGGGTCCCGACGGCGAGATCGGGCGCACACTTCGCGGACGTGTGGACGGTTCAGCCTAACCCGGTATACCGGGGGTGCCGCGATGGGGAGAATCACCCACCCGCGACCTCCGGCTCATCCGGCGACGTAGGCCCGCAGATGCTGCGCGGTGAGGGAGTCGCCGGAGGCGACGAGGTCGGCCGGCGTGCCCTCGAACACCACGCGGCCGCCGTCGTGCCCGGCGCCGGGGCCGAGGTCGATGATCCAGTCGGCGTGCGCCATGACGGCCTGGTGGTGTTCGATCACGATGACGCTGTTGCCGGCGTCGACCAGGCGGTCCAGCATCCCGAGCATGTTCTCGACGTCGGCCAGGTGCAGTCCGGTGGTGGGCTCGTCCAGCACGTAGATCGCGCCCTGGGTGGCCATCGAGATGGCGAGCTTCAGCCGTTGGCGTTCACCGCCCGAGAGGGTGTTGAGCGCCTGCCCCAGGGTGAGGTAGCCGAGTCCGACGTCGATGAGCCGCGCGAGGGTGAGCGCGGCCGGTCCCTTCGTGAAGACCTCGGCCGTTTCGGATGCCGACATCGCCAGCACCTCGGCGATGTTGCGGCCCTCGAGGGTGTACTCGAGGACGTGGTCGCTGAAGCCGGACCCGTCGCACGTCTCGCACAGGGTCTCGACGCTCTGGGTGTAGCCGAGGCTGGTGATGATGACGCCCAGGCCCTTGCAGGCCGGGCACGCACCCTCGGAGTTGGCGCTGAACAGCGCAGGCTTGACGCCGTTGGCCTTCGCGAACGCGGTGCGGATGACGTCGAGGAGCCCGGTGTACGTGGCCGGGCTGCTGCGTCGCGAGCCTTTGATGGGCGACTGGTCGACCACGACCACACCGTCGTGGCGGGGCACGTTGCCGTGGATGAGCGAGGACTTGCCGGAACCTGCGACGCCCGTGACGACGGTGAGGATGCCGAGCGGCACGTCGACGTCGACACCCACCAGATTGTGCTGACGTGCGTCGCGGATCTCGATGGCGCCCTTCGGCTCGCGCGTCGCCGGCTTGAGGCGGGCTCGGTCGTCGAGGTGGCGTCCGGTCACCGTGTCCGAGGCGCGGAGTCCCGCGACGTCGCCGGTGTACTGCACACGGCCGCCGTTGCGCCCCGCCCCGGGACCGAGGTCGACGATGTGGTCGGCGACCTCGATGACCTCGGGCTTGTGCTCGACCACGAGCACCGTGTTGCCCTTGTCGCGCAGCTGCTGGAGGAGCGCGATCATCCGCTCGACGTCGTGGGGGTGCAGCCCCGCGGTCGGCTCATCGAAGACGTAGGTCACGTCCGTGAGCGACGATCCGAGGTGGCGGATCATCTTGGTGCGCTGCGCCTCGCCGCCCGAGAGGGTGCCCGAGGCGCGGTCGAGCGACAGGTACCCGAGTCCGATGTCGATGAACGAGCCGATCGTCTGACGGAGCCCGCGAAGGAGCGGGGCGACGGCGGGGTCGGTGATCGTCGCGAGCCACTCGGCGAGGTCGGTGATCTGCATCGCGGCGGCGTCGGCGATGCTCACCCCGCCGATGGTCGACGAGCGGGCGCCGGCGTTGAGCCGGGTGCCGCCGCACTCCGGGCACGCCGTGAACTTCACCGCACGGTCGACGAAGGCCCGGATGTGCGGCTGCAGGGCGTCGCGGTCCTTCTGAAGCATCGACTTGGTGATCTTCGGGACGAGTCCCTCGTACGTCATGTTGATGCCGGTGACCTTGACCTTCACCTGCTCCTTGTAGAAGAAGTCGTGGCGCTCCTGCTCGGTGAACTCCCGCACGGGCTTGTGCGGGTCGACGAAACCGGACTCGGTGTAGATCTTCACCATCCAGCCGTCCGCGGAGTACCCGGGGATCGTGATGGCACCGTCCGCCAGCGACTTGTCGTGGTCGACCAGCTCGTGCACGTCGACCTCGCTGACCTCGCCGAGCCCTTCGCAGTTCGGGCACATGCCGCCGGTGATCTCGAACGACCGGCGCTCCTTCTTGGGCGCCCCCGGCCCGCGATCGACCGTGATGGCCCCGCCGCCCTTGGCGGACGGGATGTTGAACGAGAACGCCTGCGGCGACCCCACGTGCGGCTGCCCGAGGCGGCTGAAGAGGATGCGCAGCATCGCGTGGGCGTCGGTGGCGGTGCCCACCGTCGAGCGGGCGTTGGCGCCCATGCGCTCCTGGTCGACGATGATCGCCGGGCTGACGTTCTCGAGCGCGTCGACCTCGGGCCGGCTCAGCTGTGTCATGAACTGCTGCACGAACGTCGGGTACGTCTCGTTGATGAGCCGCTGGGACTCCGTCGCGATCGTGCCGAACACGAGCGAGGACTTGCCTGATCCGCTCACGCCGGTGAAGACGGTGAGTCGCCGTTTGGGGATCTCGACGTCGACGTTCTGCAGGTTGTTCTCACGCGCGCCGACGACGCGGATCACCGCGTGCGAGTCGGCGATGTGGATGACGGATTCGGCGGCCATGACGGCCAGGCTATTGCGGGCCGAACGCGGCCGCGAGTGCGATCTGGTCGAACAGCGCCGTCATCGCGCGGCGGAGCTCGCCGAGGGGCGTCGCGCAGCTCGCCAGGACGACCTGCTTGGAGCCGGGGACGGCGTACCAGTACTGCACCTCGAGGCGGGTGGCCGTCGCGATCCGGTCGTCCTCGGCGACCTCCTCTTCGTACAGGCGCTCGATGCGAAGCATCCGCGCTCGGGGCCCGTCCAGCCGCGTGGCGGTCTCGACGCCGGGGTAGCCCAGCTGGACGAAGCTGCGGCGCAGCACCTCCAGCACGGCGTCGGCGTCGGTGCCCACCGCGGGGCTCATGCGCATGCCCGACGGGGCATGGATCGTCAGCGACGCCGGAGTGGCCACCCCGGGAGACAGCTCGAGGCACAGGAAGACGGCGTGCGCGCCGGCATCCCGCGCGGCATCGACCGCGTGCTGGAGATGGGCGCGCAGGCGCCGTCGTGCGAGCGCGGCGTCGTCGGCGACGCCCACCAGTTCGGCGACGGCGAGTTCGACCTGCGCGGTCGCGGCCGGCTCGTCACGCGGGTCCACCGTCAGCCAGCGCCCCGGCAGCTGAAAGCTCAGCCGGGGCGGGGCGGGTGCCTCGATCGTCACGCGCCCTCCGCGATCGCACGGACCTCGTCGGGCTGAAGGGTGAGCGAGTACGGTCCGGTGTCGGGCACTCCGAGGGCATCGAACACCGTGGGCAGCACGGTGACCTCGTCCGCGGATGCCGCGAAGCGGTCGGGGTAGTCGGATCGCTCGCCGTCGATGAGCCGGATGGTCACCTCGTGCCGCGATGCGACCGGATCCTCGGCGAGCACGGGGGCGGCGCCGCGGACGGCGGTGACGAGGCCCTCGTCGGACGGGTCGTCGACGAACAGCAGCACCTGCACCTGGGTGTTCCACGGCGCTCCCGAATGCGTCGTGTACACCATCGCGCCGTTGACGCCCGCGGCTTCGGACAGCCCGGCCTCGAGGCCGGCGACGTCCGGATCGGCCGCGCACCCGCCGAGGGCGAGCGCCCCGATCGCCAGCGTCGCGGCCAGGACGGTGCGCACCGGCATCCGCTTCATGTCGTTCACGATCCTCGCGTGTAGTCGGCGACGTAGACGTCCTCGTAGCCGTCGGCACCCTCGGCGGCGAAGAAGATCTCGTCACCGCGCCGGGGCTCGGGCAGGTAGCGCTCGGCCTCTGCACCATACATTCCGGCGTGGTGCACCGGCCACGTCAGCGGCCGGTAGGTCCGCCAATCCCCGTCGACGCGGACGCGGTCGATCGGGTCGAGGCCGAGGAACTCCAGGGTGTGCACCGGATCGAGCCCGTTGTTGATCTGCGTGACGCGCACGCCGTCGGGCATGTCGCTGTAGTGCTTGTCGATCGCCGACCCCGCTGTGAAGACCGACTGCACGCGACCCTCGACGCGGGGGTTCGTCGCCAGCTCACCGGCCATCATGCCGCCGAGGGACCAGCCGGTGAACATGATGGGGGCATCGCTCTCGAAGACGCCGGCTTGCGTCATGGCGTCCCAGACGGCCTCCTCGTACTGGGTGGGGACGCCGGGGAAGAGCGAGAGCATCGCGTCGGTGCGCGCATCGTTGAGGGCGCCGTCGGTGTTCGTCAGGCTCCAGTTCTGAGTGCTCGGCAGCTGCACCCGCCACGAGACGATGTTCCCCTGCGCGTCGCGGACGGCGACGACACGGATCTCGGTCGCGTCCTCACCGCCGGCGGCGTCCTGGCGTGCGAGCTGGGCCATGAGGTCCTGGTAGTCGCGGGCTTCGCGCGCGTCGTTGCGGGCGTCCTCGTCGGCGTCTCCGGTCGGGGCCGTGGACTCGTTGCGCTCGGCCACGCGCCGCGGGTTGCGGAGCACCTCGGCGATGGCCAGCGCCAGCAGCGATGCCGCGAGCAGGCCGGCGAGGACCAGCATCCCGATGGGGCCGAGCAGCAGGAAGGCGATCCCGATGAGGAGGGCCGCGGCGACGACCATCAGCGCGACGACGAGGGCGGACACGAGCGCGCTGAGGAGCTCCTTCAGCGCGTCGACCACCACCGACAGCACTTCTGAGGCCCACTCCCCCACCATCGACAGGAAGTCGCCGACGCCGTCCCAGAACTGGTCCCAGTTGTCGCGCCACGAGTCGGCGCCGTCCTCGATCGCCGTCTCGATCGCGTCGATGGCGCGGTCGGCGGCGTCCCAGATCTCACGACGCGCCTCGGTCAGCCGGCGCCGGGCTTCGGCGACTTGCCCGTTCGAGAAGCCCACCCCGTCGGTGGTCGTCCACAGATCGGCGTAGAGCCCGTCGGTGGAGGATCCGTCGGCCTCGGCGCGCGTGATGTCGGTCCGGAGGTCGTCGAGCTCGCCCTCGAGCCGGGTCGCCCGCGCCTGGTGGTACTCGGCGTCCGCGACCGCGGCGCGGGCGTCCTGCTGGATGGGCTCGAGGTCGACCGCGAACGTCGTCAGCGCCGAGGCGGTGCCGGCGTAGCGGCCGTGGGCGCGCCGCAGCCCGGACGAGGCTTCGGCGGCGGCATCGGCGATCTCGTCGGTGGCGGCACTGCGCTGGGCGTCGACGAGGTCGCGCAGGGCGTCGGCGGCCTGCGTGATGGCAGCCGCGGTGGCGGCGAGCGCCCGCGCGCGAGGCTCGAGCTCTCCCGGGCGACCGGCGAAGACGTCCTCGAACTCGAGGGCGAGACCCGACGTCATCGCGCGTCCGCCGTCTCGACGGCGTCGGCCATGGTGCGGTCGAGGTCGGTGAAGGTCTCGTCGAGGGCCTCGAGCCAGTCGCGGACGACCACGAGCTGCTCCTCGAGCTTGCCGCGGTTGTGGTCCCAGTTGTCGGCGAAGTCCCGGACCCGGCGTGCGAGACGGGGCTCGCCGGTGAGCTCGGCCAGATCGTCGCCGACGCGATCCGCGTCCTGGAAGGTCGCGAGAGCGTGGGCGACACGCGCTTTCGCCGCGCGGAGGGCCGTCATGTCCAGTGCGATGTCGTCCATCGGTCCTCCGCGTCGATCGGTGCCTGCGACGGGTCGGTCGGTGCCGGCCGGCCCGTGCACGGCGAGCCTAGGGGCCCGCGAGCGCGGTGACGATGGGGAGAATGCACCATGCCGCGCGTCAGGCCGCGCGCCAGCATCCTTCGACGTGGTCGTCCACCATGCCGCTGGACTGCATGAGCGCGTACATCGTGGTCGAGCCGACGAACCGGAAGCCGCGCGTCCGGAGGGCGCGGCTGAGGGCGTCGGAATCCGGCGTCGTGGCCGGCACGTCCCCGAGCGTCCGCGGACGCGGACGGTGGTCGGGCGCGAACGACCACAGCAGCGCATCCAGCTCGCCGGGAGCCATCTCGAGCACGAGCCGGGCGTTCGAGATGGTGGCGAGGATCTTGGCGCGATTGCGGATGATGCCGGCGTCGGCCATCAGGCGCTCGACATCCGCCTCGGCGAAGCGCGCCACCGCGGCAGGGTCGAAGCCGGCGAACACCTCGCGGAAGCGCGGTCGCTTGCGCAGGATGGTGATCCACGACAGCCCCGCCTGGAAGCCCTCGAGGCTCATCTTCTCGAAGAGCGGCCGGTCGCCGTGCAGAGGCCGGCCCCACTCCTCGTCGTGATAGCGGCGGTACTCCTCGGCGGCCGGATGCCCGCCGTCGCCGATCCACGCGCAGCGCGCCCGCCCGTCCTCGCCCACCCGCACGTCCATGTGGCCAGTATCCCGCGGCGGCCGCGTCAGGCCGGGCGGGCGCGGAGGTAGCGGTGGATCTCCTCGGTGCCGAGACTGTGACCCGGCAGGGGCGTCGGGCCGCCTCCGGCACGGAGTCCGTCGATCATGATCCCCAGCTGCCGCCCGACCACCTGCGCACGGGCGCCCTCGGGGAGGGTGCCGAATTCGCCGAGGCTCCAGGCGGCGATGGAGATGTCGTTGGCGTAGACGTCCGTCCGCAGCGCGCCCTCCTCCTTCGCGCGGCGCACCACATCCTGGAACGAGGCGTCCCACTGGACGCCGTGCTGCAGGGTGGGGTCGAGCTCGAGCTTGCGCCGCATCACGCGCAGGATCGCAGGGCGCGCAACGGCGAGCTGGCCGATGCCGACGACGAGGGCGACGACGCCGTCCCAGCCGGAGGCGCTCGCCTCCATCTCGTCGATGACCCGCTGCTGGGCCTGCAGGTGCTCGTCGTAGAGCGCCGAGATCACGTCGGCGACCGAGGGGAAGCGTCGGTACATGGTCGCGCTGCTCACCCCTGCCGCGCGCGCCAGCTGCGCCATGGTGGGCGCGTCGTCGTGGCGGGTGAAGTGCCGCTCGGCCGCAGCGAGGATGAGGTCGCGGCTGCGCTGCACCTCGATGCGCTCGGCGCGCGTCCGTCCGTCGTCGGTCATCATCCTGAGCCTAGGTGCGGGGTCCCCCCGGCCGGAGGGTTTCGACGCGGAGCCCTGTTCCGTCTCCGGTCACTCCCCAGTACCGGCGGCGCCCCATACGCCGTGGCACGGCCCCCCAAGCGAGACTGCTTCTCCCGATGGTCGGGCCCCGCGTCGGTTTTCCCCCGCCGTCGAAAGTAGCCGAGATGCTATCCGGACACAAGTCCCCACTTACGATCCGGGCGCGCCGACTACTTCTTCTTGAGCGTCTTCTCCGAGGGCGGCAGCTGACCGGCCGCCGCGAGCGCCGCGTAGTACTCGCGCGCCTCGGTCTGTCGGGCGATCTCGGCCCCCGACGCGATCGGCGCCCGCACGTGCTCGGGCGCGAATCCGTACGCGTCGACGAGATCCTGCGCGTGCGGGCGGAGCCGCGCGCACAGGCGGTCGATGTACCGGGTCACCGAGGCCGCGCGCTGGGCCGACAGCCGACCGTTGATCATGTACCACGCGAGGTGCTTCTCGACCAGGTGCAGGCCGAACAGGTCGCGGAGCCACGTCAGAACCTGGCGTGTGCCGTCGTCGGCGATCGCCTTCACGCCGTCCGAGAACGCCTCCCACTGCAGCAGCTCGCCATGCGCCCGCGCCGCCTCGATGAGCTCGACCTGATGGGCGTTGAAGAGCGCGGCCGCTTCGGCCGGATCGAGCTTGGATGCCGGGCGCAGCGCCGTAGCGACGTCGGCGACCATCTGCTCGACCCGCCCGGCGAGCAGCTCGTGCTGCTGCTCGGCGCGCAGTCCCAGCTCGACCGACCGCGCGGTGGAGCCGAAGTCGGCCACCGCCTGACCGAGCTGGCGAAGACCGGCGCCGTGGAAGACCTTGCCCGCGGTGTGCTCGACGGCGTAGCGGGCCAGCTTGGCGGCATCCGCTCCCTTGAACTGCGTCGCGTAGTCGCTCAGCAGTCGCTTGCCGACCAGCTGGAGGAGGACGTTGTTGTCACCCTCGAAGGTGGCGTAGACGTCGAGGTCCTGGTGCAGCCCGACCATGCGGTTCTCGGCGAGGAAGCCCTGGCCGCCGCACGCCTCGCGGCACTCCTGGATGGTGTCGAGGGCGTTCCATGTCGACAGCGGCTTGAGCGCTGCGGCGAGGGTCTCGAGGTCTTCTCGCTCCTCGGAGGTGTCGGTGCGGCCCGAGAAGACGCCGTCGAACTTGCGCAGCAGCTCGTCGTGCGAGAAGAACTGCGCGTAGTTCTGCGCCAACAGCGGCAGCAGGCGCCGCTGGTGCTTGCCGTAGTCCAGCAGCACGACCTCGTCGGATCCCGCCCCGGAGTCGAACTGGCGTCGCTGGTTGGCGTAGGTCAGGGCGATGTGCAGCGCGAGCGCAGTGCCGGTCGTGGCCGCGCCGTCGAGCGACACACGGCCCTGCACGAGCGCGCCGAGCATCGTGAAGAAGCGGCGGCCGGGGCTGGGGATCTCGCTCGAGTACGTGCCGTCGGGGGCCACATCGCCGTACCGGTTGAGGAGGTTCTCGCGGGGCACGCGGACGTGGTCGAAGTGAAGGCGGCCGTTGTCGATGCCGTTCAGGCCACCCTTGGGCCCGTCGTCCTCGCCGCCGATGCCGGGCAGGAAGGCGCCGTCGTCGTCGCGCAGCGGCACGAAGAAGCAGTGCACGCCGTAGTTGACGCCGCCGGTGATCAGCTGCGCGAAGACCGTCGCCGCTTTGCCGTGCAGGGCGGCGTTGCCGAGGTAGTCCTTCCACGCGCCGCGGAACGGCGTGTGGATGACGAACTCCTCGGTGGCGGGGTCGTACGTCGCCGTGGTGGCGATCGCCGCGACGTCCGACCCGTGCCCGGTCTCGGTCATGGCGAACGCGCCCGGCAGCTCCATGTTCGTCACGGCGGTCAGCCAGCGATCGTGGTGCTTCTTGGTGCCGAGCTGGTGGATCGCCGACCCGAACAGGCCCCACTGCACACCGGACTTGATCTGCAGGCTGGGGTCGGCGAGGACGAGCTCCTGGAAGCCGGCGAGGTTGGCGCCGTTGTCGTCGAGCCCGCCGTACTCCTTCGGCAGCGCGCGACCCGAGGCGCCGTTCTCGACCAGCAGATGAAGCTGGGTGAGCACGCGCTCGCGGTGCTCGGGCATCGGCATGCCCTCGACCCGCCAGAACGCGGGATCCTTGATCATCTCTCGCGCCTCGCGGCGGGTCGCGGCCCACGTCCCCAGCAGCAGGTCGGTGACGGCGTCGACGTCGATGCGCGGCTCGGCCGCCTCGTCGGCGGTGTGGGCGGCAGTCGGGGCTCCCCCGGCGGGGGTGCGCTTGCTCAGGGACGGCTTGCGGGAACGGACGGCGGCGTCGGTCATGTGCCTCACCTTTCGGCAGTGAACTCGTGAAAAGTCCCTTTGACGGTAGGACTCCCACAACTCATGCTCAAACCGAGTGGAGGATAGCGACAATGGTGGGCGGCGGCGACGCTCGGCCGGATTGTGCGGTCCCCACAGTGGCCCCTGTCAGGCCGCGGCGACCACTTCCAGCACGGACTCTCCGTAGGCCTCGCGCTTCTTGGCGCCGATGCCCGTGATGCCGTCGAGGTCGGCGAGGGTCGCCGGGCGGTGCTCGGCGAGTGCGCGCAGGGTCGCGTCGCCGAACACGATGTAGGCCGGCACCCCGAGCTCGCGCGCCACCCCGGCGCGCCACTCGCGCAGCGCCTCGAAGAGCCCGCGGTCGCCTTCGGCGAGCGAATCGGATGCCGCCACGCGCCGCACCCGCGGAGCGCTGCCCGTGCGTCCGAGGACGTCGCGGCGCAGGGGCACCGGCGTCTCACCCCGAAGCACACCGGCGGCGGGGTCGCCGAGGGCGAGCGTGCCGTACTCGCCGCGCGCGACGAGGATGCCGCGGGCGAGAAGCTGGCGGATGACGCTCCGCCAGTCCTGATCGCTCAGGTCGGCGCCGAGGCCGTAGGTCGAGAGGGTGTCATGGCCCTGCTGGCGGACGCGCTCGGTCGACGCGCCACGCAGGATGTCGATCAGGTGACCCGCGCCGAAGGACTGGTTGCGCTCGCGCTGGAGCCGGACGATCGTCGACAGCAGCTTCTGCGCGGCGATCAGCCCGTCCCAGGTCTCGGGCGCTTCGAGGCACGTGTCGCAGTTGCCGCACGGCTCGGACGGCTGGCCGAAATAGCCCAGCAGGTTCTGGCGGCGGCATCCGACCGTCTCGCACAGCGCGAGCATCGCGTCGAGGTGCTGGCCGAGACGCAGCTTGTACGAGCGGTCGCCGGGCGACTGGTCGATCATGCGTCGCTGCTGCACGACGTCGCCGAGGCCGTAGGCCATCCAGGCCACGGCGGGGTCGCCGTCGCGGCCGGCTCGCCCGGTCTCCTGGTAATAGCCCTCGACCGACTTCGGCAGGTCGATGTGCGCGACGAAGCGCACGTCGGGCTTGTCGATCCCCATGCCGAACGCGATGGTCGCGACCATCACGACGCCGTCCTCGCGCAGGAACCGCGACTGGTTCTTCGCCCGCACCGATGCGTCGAGTCCTGCGTGATACGGGAGTGCGTCGATGCCCTGGCCGCGCAGGTGCTCGGCCGTCTGCTCGACCGACTTGCGACTGAGGGCGTACACGATCCCGGCCGAGCCTTCGGGCTGCGCGCGGATGAACGCCGTCAGCTGGCGGCGCGGGTCGACCTTGGCCTCGATCCGGTATTGGATGTTCGGGCGGTCGAAGCTGGCGACGAAGTGCCGCGCCTCGGGCATCCGCAGCCGGTCGGTGATCTCACGGTGGGTGGGCGGGGTCGCCGTCGCGGTGAGCGCGAGCCGCGGCACGCCCGGGAAGCGCTCGGCGAGGTCGCCGAGCCCGAGGTAGTCCGGCCGGAAGTCGTGACCCCACTGCGACACGCAGTGCGCCTCGTCGATGGCGATGACGCTCAGGCGCCCCTGCGAGAGCAGCCGCATCGCCGACTCGGTGTTCAGTCGCTCGGGGGCGACGTAGAGCAGATCGAGTTCGCCGGCGACATAGGCGCGCTCGACGGCCTGCCGCTCGGCCGGGGCCTGCGTGGAGTTCAGGTACGCGGCGCGCACGCCGTTGGCCACGAGCGCGTCGACCTGGTCGTGCATGAGGGCGATCAGCGGACTGACGACCAGTCCCGTGCCCTCCCGCACCAGCGCGGGCACCTGGTAGCAGACGCTCTTGCCACCGCCGGTCGGCATGAGCACGACGGCGTCGCCACCCCCGGCGACGTGCGCGACGATGTCGGCCTGATCGCCCCGGAACGCGTCGTAGCCGTACACCTCGTGCAGCACCGCGCGGGGGTCGGCGCCGACCAGGTGCCGCCGGGCGGGCAGTTGGGACGCCACGGGCACCGCGATCCCGGGATCCTCGGGGGGCGGCATCCACCCGTCGGACTCGGGCGGGGGCGCCCAGCCGTCGTCGTAGGCGTCGGGCGGGGGCGCGTCGTCCACAGCCCACGCGAGGTCGGCGTACGGGTCTGCGGGGGGCGTGCTCATCGGCTCAAGGGTAACCCGCCCCGCCGACACCGCTCGGGGCCGTCCACAGCCCGGGCCGCCGCGCGCGGGCTCTTCACCGCGCCGACCGGCGGGCTCCTCGCCGCGCCGACTCAGGTCCGCTGCCCTGCTCGTCGCGCGGGCTCCTCCCCCGCCGGCCGCGAGCGGAGGAGATGTCGCCGAGCGGAGGTCGGGAGAGCCGGATCCGGCCGCATCTCGGCGACATGTCCTCCCCTCGGCGCGGCGCAAGGAGGGACGCCGCGCGCGGACGACGGCGGAGTGCCTCCGCGGTCAGAGCCGGATGACCTCGGTGACGCGGACGACGGCGGTGCCGTCCTCTTCGGATGCCGCGAGGTCGACGACGCCGCGGATGCGCCAGTCGTGGTCGCCGTCCGGGTCGTCGAGGATCTGCTCCACGCGCCACAGGCCCGTGGACGCGGCATCCGTCTCGTCGATCTCGACCAGGCGCGGCGACCGCGCCGGGCCCCCGGTGAGGATCTCGTCGTGGTCTTCGAAGTAGGCGTCGAGCGCCGCGGGCCAGTCGACATCGGGGTCGAGGGCCTCGAGGTCCTCGTCGCGCTGCAGCGCGGCCAGCTGCACGCGCCGGAACAGCTCGTTGCGCACGAGCACCACGAACGCGCGCCGGTTGGTGAGCACCGACGGCGGTGCGGGCGGGACGACCGGGGCGTCGGGGTCGGTGACGGGGTTCACCAGCGACGCCCACTCGTCGACGAGGCTGGAGTCCACCTGCCGCACGAGCTCGCCGAGCCACTCGATGAGGTCGACGAGCTCGGGGGTCTGCGCATCGGTCGGCACGGTCTGGCGGATCGCCCGGTACGCGTCGCTCAGGTAGCGCAGCACGAGACCCTCGCTGCGGGCCAGCTGGTAGTGGTTGATCAGCTCGGCGAACGAGAACGCCCGCTCGAACATGTCGCGCACCACCGACTTCGGCGACAGCTCGAAGTCGCGCACCCACGGCTGGCTCGAGGCGAACACCTCGTACGACTGCATCAGCAGGTCTTCGAGGGGTTTCGGGTGGGTGATGCCCTCGAGCAGCTCCATGCGCTCGTCGTACTCGATGCCCTCGCGCTTCATGGCCGCGACGGCCTCGCCCCGCGCGAGGAACTGCTGCTGCGACAGCACCGGCCGCGGATCGTCGAGGGTGGCCTCGATGACGCTCACCACATCGAGCGCGTAGTGACCCGTGCCGGTCCCGAGCTCGGACGAAGGGCCGGTCTCGCCGTCGTCGGGCGACAGCAGCTCGATCGCGGCGAGCGCGAACGGCGACAGCGGCTGGTTGAGGGCGAAGTTCGGCTGCAGGTCGACGGTCAGGCGCACGTCGCCGCCGTCGCGGGTCACGACGCCGGCCGTCACCAGCGTGCGGTAGATCGCCAGGGCGCGCCGCGCGAGCTCGTACTGGCGGGGGCGCGGCTCGTGGTTGTCGAAGACGAGCGAGCGCACGTTCGAGAACACGTCGCCGCCGCGGGCGATGACGTTGATGAGCATCGCCGCCGTCAGCTGCAGCTGGGGCACGAGCGGCTCGGGCTCAGCGGCGACGAGCCGCTCGAAGCTGGCCTCGCCCCAGTTGACGAAGCCCTGCGGCGCCTTCTTGCGCACGACCTTCTTGAGCTTCTTCGGGTCGTCTCCGGCCTTGGCGACGGCGGCGGAGTTCTCGATCTCGTGATCGGGCGCCATCACGACCACGGTGCCGGCGGTGTCGTAGCCGGCACGGCCCGCCCGACCGGCGATCTGATGGAACTCCCGCGCGCTGAGCTGTCGCATCCGCTGCCCGTCGTATTTCGCCAGGGCGGTGATGAGCACCGTTCGGATGGGCACGTTGATCCCGACGCCGAGCGTGTCGGTGCCGCAGATGACGCGCAGCAGTCCGCGCTGGGCGAGCGTCTCGACGAGGCGGCGGTACCGCGGCAGCATCCCGGCGTGATGCACGCCGATGCCGGCGCGCACGTACCGCGACAGGGTTCTGCCGAAGGCGGTGGTGAAGCGGAAGCCCCCGATCGCCTCGGCGATCTCGTCGCGCTGCTCGCGAGAGACGATGCGGATGCTGGAAAGCGCCTGAGCCCGCTCCATCGCCGCAGCCTGCGAGAAGTGGACGATGTAGACGGGGGCCTGTCTGGTGTCGAGCAGCTCGCCGACCGTCTCGTGCACGGCCGTGCGCGCATACGAGAAGTGCAGCGGCACGGGGCGGTCGACGCCCGTGATCCGGGCGGTGGCGCGGCCGGTGCGCCGCGAGAGGTCGTCGGCGATCGCGGTGACGTCGCCGAGGGTGGCCGACATGAGGATGAACTGGGCGCGCGGCAGCAACAGGAGCGGCACCTGCCACGCCCATCCGCGGTCCGGGTCGCCGTAGTAGTGGAACTCGTCCATGACGACCTGATCCACGTGAGCATCCGCACCCTGGCGGAGCGCGAGGTTGGCGAGGATCTCGGCCGTGCAGCAGACGATCGGAGCGTCGGGGTTGACCGACGAGTCGCCCGTGACCATGCCGACGTTCTCGGCGCCGAAGATGTCGACCAGAGCGAAGAACTTCTCGCTCACCAGCGCCTTGATCGGCGCGGTGTAATAGGTGCGGCCGCCGCGGGCGAGGCTCGCCGCGTGCGCGGCGACGGCCACGAGCGACTTGCCCGTGCCCGTCGGCGTCGAGAGGATCACGTTCGCGCCCGAGACGATCTCGATGATCGCCTCGTCCTGCGCCGGATAGAGCGTCAGCCCTCGCTCGGCAGCCCATTCGACGAACCCGAGGTAGGCGGTGTCGTCATCGGCCCCGCGCGGGACGTGGACGATCAGCGGCGAGGGCACCCCTCCACTCTGTCACCGATCCGGTGCGCCGGCGGTCGCCGCATCCCGTTGCTCTACCAGGGGAGCGCTGCCGCGATCACCCCCGCGTAGGCCTGCTGGCCGGCGGCGTTGGGGTGGAAGCTGCGATCGAACGTCGCCTGCCCCGACACGAGTCCGCTGATCCACCGGTCGCCGGTGTCGCACAGTCCGTGCCCGTCGAAGGCCGCGGTCACGTCGACGTAGCCCACGCCGGGGTCGGAGGTCAGGAACTGGTAGAGGTCGACGCCGCCCTCGATGGCCGCGTTGACATTCGTCACACCGGTGTTGGCGAGCATCGCCTGCTGCGCACTGACCTTGACAGGCGTGCGCTGGAAGGCTCCGACGCTGCAGGTCCCGGTGACGTCGCCGAACAGCAGCGGGTATCCGGTGACGGAGATGTAGGCGTTCGGGGCGTACGTGCGGATGGCTCCGACGAGCTGTGCGATGCGCTGCGGCAGATCAGCAAGGGCGAGAGCCGCCTCTCCGTACTCCGTCTGGCATGACACCGGTGTGCCCAGGCTGCTGCAGGCGGCGAGCACGGCCTGCCAGTCGGCGTTGTTGATACCGGCCGTGAGGGTGACCAGCTGCGTCGCCGGACCCAGGTCGCCGAGCTGCCCGTAGAGGACGTGGTCGGTCGTCGCCCCGGCGCACGCGCTCGACGCGGCGCCGCCGAACCCCGCTCCGAGGATCTCGGGGTAGGCCCGCGCCGAGCGCAGGCACTCCAGATCGAGGTACGGCAGGTTCCCGGTGCCGGCGGCCTCGGAGTCGCCGAGGGCGACGTAGGTCTCCCCGAGATGTCCCTCGGCCGTCGCCGCGGGCGCCCCGCCCAAGAGCGCTGCCAGCGCCAGGGCCGCAGCCGTGGCGAGTGTGATGATGCGTCGCTTCATGATTCTCCTTCGAACCATCGCGCGCGGCCCCCAGAGCCACGATCTGTGCTGAGAATAGACCCGCTGCGAGCCCCGCACCAGGGCCTCGGCGGCGGTGGCGGAATGCGGACCGCCCCCGTACGTTGAAGTCCACGACGAAGGGATGCCGATGCCACACTCCGCCGATCAGATCACCGTCACCCGAGACGAGACTCAGCGCCGTTACGAGATCCACGTCGGCGACGTCCTCGCCGGCTTCACCTCGTTCCGCACCGACTCCCGAGGGCGTGTGCTGTTCCCTCACACCGAGGTGGATCCCGCCTTCAAGGGGCGCGGCCTCGCGACCGAACTCGTCGCACAGGCGATGGCCGAGGCGGCCCAGCGCGGCGACACCGTGGTGCCGCACTGCCCGTTCGTGTCGCGCTATCTGCGTGAGAACCCGGTCGACGGACTCGACGTCGACTGGCCCGACCAGCCCCACCCGGAATGACCCGGCTCGACGCGGACGACGCGGTAGCCACGGAGTCCTCGGCCGAGTGCGACGGCCCCCGCGTCGTCCAGCTCGAGGCGCGCGAGGTGCCCCTGGGCGGCGTCCGAGCGATGTCGGTGCGCCGCGCCCTCCCCCAGCGCGACCTCCCGCTCGTCGGGGCGTGGTGCTTCCTCGACCGGTTCGGCCCTCAGGTGACGCGCATGCGCGTGGAGCCGCACCCGCACATCGGTTTGCAGACGGTCACCTGGCCGTTCGAGGGCGAGGTGCGCCACCGCGACACGGTCGGAAGCGACGTCCTCGTGCGACGAGGCGTGCTGAACCTCATGACCAGCGGCGCCGGCATCGCCCACTCCGAGTACTCGGTGGGCGAGGGCGCCGTGCCGCTGGACGCGCTGCAGCTGTGGGTGGCGCTGCCCGAGGGCCGCCGTCACGGCGGACCCGAGTTCGAACGGCACGAAGATCTGCCGGTGGTCGCGCTCGGCGCGCTCGAGGGAGCGGACGGGCACGCCACCGTCGTCGTCGGCGATTTCGCCGGCGTCGCGTCACCGGCCACGATGCACACGCCCATCGTCGGGGCCGAGATCCACCTCGAACCCGGCGCCCGCGTGCGGGTTCCACTCACCGCCGCCTGGGAGTACGCGGTCCTGCCGATCTCCGGCGACGCCCGGCTGGTCGACGCCGCCACGGGGGGCGACGTCGAACTGGACGTCACGCATCTGCTGTATCTGGGCACCAGACGCGACGAGGTCGTGCTGGCGAGCTCCGCCGGTGCGACGCTGTTCCTCCTCGGCGGCGAGCCCTTCGACGAGGAGATCGTCATGTGGTGGAACTTCGTCGCGCGCAGCCACGAAGAGATCGTCACCGCGCGCGAGGCGTGGGAGGCGGCATCCGATCGCTTCGGGCAGGTCGTCGATCACGGCGACGAGCGGATCCCGGCACCGCCGCTGCCGAACGTGCGGCTGACGCGGCGTCGCCGCAGGCTCTGAGCAGCCGCTCCGCCACGCGAAGAGGGCGCCCGGGCCGAAGCCCGAGCGCCCTCTCTGCGTGCGGTGGTTACGGAACGTCGACCGAGACCACGGTGCGCACCTGCGAGTCGCCGTAGCGCACGACGCCCAGGTAGTCACCGGAGGTCAGACCCGACCACGACAGCTCGTAGGACGTGGGGACGCCCTCCTCGGCCGGGAGCGGGTTCGGCGTGGCGGTGAAATCGCCCACACCCTCGCCGCTGACGACGGCGGAGGTGAGGTCCCACGTGAACGGAGCGCTGTACGAGTACACGTGCGCCTCGACCAGGTAGGTGCCCTTCGTGGGCGCCGTGAGGGTCACGGCCTCGTCGGCGGAAGCCGTCGCCGAGGTCCACGACTCGTAGTAGCGCCAGTCGGTGGGGCCGACCACGCGGTAGACGAACAGGTCCATGTCGGACCCGGTGTCGTCCGAGGAGTCGATCGCGAACTTCGCCAGCTCGGCGCCCTCTTCGACCTCGACCACGTAGTAGCTGTAGCCGTCGTCCGCTGCGCCGGTGGTCTCGTCGCCGGCCACCAGAAGCTCCTCGGGCGTGAGGCCCGCGAGGTTCAGGGGCAGGTCGCCGGTCACACCGGGCGTGATCTCGACCTCGACGGAGCCTTCGGCGCCGCTGCCCTCGACCGACGCCGGAGCGTCGGCGGTGACGGGGAAGATCGCGATCGGCGAGCGCACCTCTGTGGCACCCGAGGCCCACGTGAGGAAGCCGGTCGTCCAGGCCTCGACGTCGGCACCGGCGTTCGTGAACGTCACGGTGAACTCCTTCGTCTGACCCGCCTCGTCGAAGCTCAGCGAGCTGGGCTCCACCACGGCGTCGATACCGGGAAGGTCGACCGAGGCGGTGAACGTGCCGGCCTGGGTCGACGTCACCGAGCGGGTGATCGTCTGCGGGCCCGAGAGCGCGCCGATGCCCATGGAGGCGAGGTTGAGGTCGCTCGCGTCAGTGGGCTCCACCCCGAAGTCGAACAGCTCGAGACCCTGGAGGTACGACGCCCAGTCCCGCGCGTCGTTCAGGTACAGCAGACCCGGCTCGAAGTACTTCGTCGGGTCGACGTGTCCTGCTCCCTGTGCGAACGGGTCGGTGTTCTCCGAACCGTCGGCGTTGACCGAGTTGTACGCGGTCGTCATGAGCGCCGACTTCACCTCGGCGGGCGTGGCCGTCGGGTTCTCGCCGAGGTAGAGGGCCCCGAGGCCCGCCACGTGCGGCGACGACATCGACGTACCCGACTTGAACCCGAAGGCGGGCTCGGCGTCGGGGGCGTTGTGCTCGGCGGCGAGGATCGCCACACCGGGCGCGGTCACGTCCGGCTTGATCACGTCGCTGCCGTCGGCGAGCATCGGGCCACGGCTCGAGAAGCCGGCGACCTGGGGGGTCGGGGTCTCGACACCGGTGGTGTTCTCGCCGACCAGCGTGGCCGTCGGGTTCTCGGTGTTCTGCACGTAGTCCAGCAGAGCGTCACGGTGGGTGTGGTCGATGTGGACCGTCGGCACCGAGTGGAAGTCGTTGTCGAGCGAGCCCGGCGTGACGTTCACGAGGATCATGCCGACGCCGCCCTTCTCGGCGACCTCCTGCGACTTCTCGACGCGCGCGTTGACACCGCGGTCGCAGACGACGATCTTGCCGTCTACCTTGGCCGCGTCCAGCGTGCCGAGGAGGCACAGCTCGGCGTCGGCAGCGGTCGCGCCGGCTGCCGCGACATCACCCGAGTACACGACGTCGTCGGTGATCGACTCGCCGAACGGCACGGTGACCGAGGCGCCGGCGGCCTGGAAGCCGTTCGGCAGCTCGACGGTGCCCTCATAGGTGGGGATCGTCGAGGCGGCGACCGTCATGTACCACGGCGAAGCGTGGTCGGCCGTCGATGCGTCGGGACCGGAGTTGCCGGCGCTGACCGAGACGAACACGCCTGCGGCTGCCGCGTTGAAGAACGAGATGTCGTCCGGCTGCAGCACGCTCGTGGCCGAGCCGCCGCCGATGGAGTAGTTGATGACGTCCACGCCGTCGGCGACGGCCTGGTCGATGGCGCCGAGCAGGTCGCTCAGCGCGCAGATGTCATCGGCGGTGCTCAGGACGTCGGGACCGACCCAGCACGCCTTGTACGAGGCGACCTTCGCGGCCGGGGCGACACCCGAGATCTGACCGAAGTCGATACCGGCGACCTCGGTCTCGACGCCGAAGTTGCCCGCCGCGGTGCCCGCGGTGTGCGAGCCGTGGCCGTCGCCGTCGAGCGGCGAGAGGTAGTCGGCGCCGAAGTCGAAGCCGGCGGCGGCCGCACCCGACGAGAAGTACTGCGCACCGATCAGCTTGGTGTTGTAGTCCTGCTTGCTCCAGCCCTCGCCGGCGACCCGCTTGGAGCGGAAGATGTTGCCGTCGGACTTGCGGAACAGCACGTGGTTGCCGTCGATGTAGGGCTTCGCGCCCGGCTTTCCGAGGAGCTTCTCGCCCGCGAACGAGGGGTTGTCGGCCGCGATGCCGGTGTCGACGACACCCACCACGACGCCGTCGCCCGAGGACTCCACTCCGCCGACCTCGTCCCAGACCCCGCCGCTGCCGTCGGGGAACGAGCCGAGACCGAGGAACTCGGTCGAGGGGATCGCCTGCGGGTGCCGGATCTCGTCGGCGTACACGCCGAGGACGTCCTTGCTGCCGCGCAGCTCGGCGACCTCGTCGCCGGTCAGGTCGGCGGTGAAGCCGTTGAGGGTGATCTGGTAGCTGGCGGCGGCCTCGACGCCCACGCTCTCGGCGAGCTTGCGCTGCTCGTTCTTGAGGTGCGCGACGTACTTCTGCGAGTTGGGCGTCGCGGCATCCAGCTGCGTGCCCTTGGCGGGCTTGGTGGGCGCGATGCCGGGCGTGCCGCCTTCGTACGTCGCCAGCGGCGCGTCCTTCAGCAGCACGATGTAGTGGCCGTCGGGCGCATCGATCGGAATGGGTCTGTTCACCTCCTCGGAACTCGCGCCGAAGCTTGCTGTGGCTGTTCCGGTGAACAGTGCGGCGAGTGTGACGACCGCAGCTGCCCTGACGGAGGATCGACCCATTTGTGGCCCCCCAAGGGTGGTGTTCTGAGAGATGTTGCGCGGCGTCTTCGGCGCGCAACGAATGCAAACGTAACTCACAGGGTCCATTCAGTGAACGGCCGATTTGTGAGAATCGTATGAGAGCCGCCGGTAGCATTGAGCGGGTGGGCCACCCATCCCGACTGTCAACGAGCATTCTGCTCACGTGCGCGGCCATCGGGGTCGCGACGGGGATTCTGCAGGCAGCGGCGGGCGCGATCAGCGGTCCGATCTCAGCCGCGGTGCCGATCGTCTACGGCCTCGTTCTCGGCATTCACGTGCTGCCGGGAGTCATCGCGCAGGAACTGCTGCGGGCCCCGTGGGTCGCGCTCGTGACGCACCTGGTCGCGGCCCTCGTCGCCAGTGCCGTCGTCCCCCTGTGGATCGGTCGCTACGTCGGCACGGCGCTGCTGATCGGCGCCCTGCAGGAGGGCATCGCGGCGCTCGCGCGCTACCGACGATGGGAGCCGTGGCGCTTCTTCGTCTCGGCCGCCATCGTCGGGGCGGTCATCGCCGTCGCCATCTGGTTCGCCGCCGACGTCGCGCGCTTCCCTTTCTGGGGCCAGGCCGTCTACGTCGCGCTCTTCGTCGTCGGCCCCGTCGCGTGGACGGCGGTGGGCCTCGGCGTCGGCGCAGCCCTGCGCCGCGCGGGAGTGCCCCGCCGCCGCGTCTGACTCCGCGTTCCGCCGACGGGCTAGCGTGGAGCGCGTGACCGACACCGCCGCGCTGCTGAGCGTGCGAGACGTGTCGATCACCTACGACGGCGCGGGTGCTCCGGCGCCGGCTGCGGCATCCTTCGACATCGCCCGCGGTGAGGTGGTCCTGCTGCTCGGCCCGAGCGGTTCGGGCAAATCCACCCTCACGCTCGCGATGAACGGCCTGGTGCCGCACGCGGTGCCCGCCCGCGTGACCGGCACCATCCGCGTGGAAGGACTCGACACCGCCCGGACCACCGTCGCGGAGCTCAGCACGCACGTCGGCATGGTGTTCCAGGACCCGGACGCGCAGCTGGTCACCGGAACCCTGCTCGACGAGGTCGCCTTCGGGCCCGAGAATCTACGGATGCCGGTGGGCGACGTGCTCGAGCGGGCGGAGTCAACGCTTCGACGTGTGGGGCTGTGGGATCGCCGGCGCGAGAACCCCGACCGACTGTCGGGCGGCGGTCGGCAGCGCCTGGCCATCGCCTGCGCGCTGGCGATGGGCTCACCGCTGCTCGTGCTCGACGAGCCCACGGCGAACCTCGACCCGCGCGGTATCGCCGACGTCTACCGCGCGCTCGCCGACCTCGTCGCGGACGGCGGGCGCGGCATCCTGCTGGTCGAGCACAACCTCGACCAGGCCATCGAGCTGGTCGATCGCGTCGTCGTGCTCGACCACGCCGGCCGGATGATCGCCGACGGCGCAGTGGGCGATGTGCTGCGCGGACGTGCCGAAGAGCTCGACTCCCTCGGAGTGTGGCTGCCGGTGTCGACGCTGGCGGCGCTTCGGCTGCGACGTGCGGGCTACACGATGGAGCCGCTGCCGCTGAGCCCGGCCGAGCTGCGCGCAGCGCTCGACGGTCAACCAGCCCGCACCGCCCCACGGGCACCCGCCGCCGGGCCGCCGACGAGGAATGCCGCGACGCCCGCCTCCGCCCCCGACCCCGCCGCCGCGACGCCCGCCACCGCCGCCGCCGCCGCCCCCGCCCCCGCCGCCGCCGCCGCGATCGTCAGCGTGAGCGGCCTCACGGTGCGCCGCGGACGCACCACCGTGCTGCACGACGTCGACCTGGAGGTCCGCGCCGGCGAGTTCACCGCGATCGTCGGAGCCAACGGCGCCGGCAAGACGACGCTGCTGCAGGCGATCGCCGGGGTCATCCGGCCCCCGCGCGGCACCGTTCGCGTCGCCGGTCGCGATGTCGCCCGCACGGATGCGCGCCGACTGTCGGATCGCATCGGCTTCGTCTTCCAGAACCCCGAGCATCAGTTCATCGCGCACACGGCCTTCGACGAGCTCGCGCACGGGCTTCGCGTGCGTCGGATGCCGGAGCACGACGTCCGCTCGCGCACTCTGGCGATGCTCGACCGGTTCGGGCTGGCCGACTACCGCGACGTCCATCCGTTCCAGCTGTCGGGAGGACAGAAGCGACGGCTGTCGGTGGGGACCGCGCTCATCACCGGAGCCCCGGTGCTCGCACTGGACGAGCCGACGTTCGGCCAGGACCGCTCGCGGGCCGACGAACTGCTGGCGCTCCTGCGCGAGCTGCACGACGAGGGCACCACGGTGCTCGTGGTCACCCACGACATGCAGCTGGTCACCGACCATGCCGACCGCACCGTCGTCCTGGCCGGGGGCCGCATCCTGCGCGCGGGCGACACCGACGTGGTGTTCGCCGACGACGACCTCATCGAGCGATCGGGACTGCTTCCCCCTCCGCTGCGCCGCGCGCTGCGCGATCTGTCATCGCACCCCGCCCTGGCGGAAGTGGCACGGATCGCCGATCTGCCGGACGGGCCGACCGCGGCGGTGCCGCGGTGACCGCCACCGGACCGGTGCTGACGTCGCAGGGCGCGCGCTCGCGAATGGACCCGTACGCCGAACGCGTCCGCGCGTCACCGCTGCGGTTCCTTTACGGGCTCAATCCGCTCGCGAAGCTGCTGGCCCCGCTCCCCGCGATGGTGCTGCTGGCGTTCGTGCGCGATCTCGCCACACCGGCGGCGTTCCTGGCGCTGACGTACGCGGTGCTCCTGGTCGGGGTGAGCATCACCCCGCGACTGCTGGTCGTGCTGCTGGCACTGGTCCCCGCCGCCGCGGTCTCGATCGGATTCGGGTTCTCGCTGTGGATCGACCCGAGTGGCGTCGACCAGTCCCTCGTGGTGTGGCGCGTCGGGTCATGGACGCTCTACGGCGGTGCGCTGCTGGTCGGCTTCGCCACCGGCCTGCGGATCGCCGCGATCATCGCCCTCGCACTCATCGCCGGACTGTCCACGACCGGACCCGACCTCGTCCGGGCGGCGGTCCAGCAGCTGCGTGTGCCCTACCGCATCGGCTACACCGCTCTCGCCGCCTTCCGTTTCGTCCCGCGTTTCGGACACGAACTCGAGGTCATCCGTCACGCCCACCGCGTCCGGGGCGCCCACGGCGGCCGCGGAACCCTCGCCGCGGCCGCACGCTGGTCGGGATATCTCGTACCGCTGCTGGCCGGTGCGATCCGTCACGCCGAGCGGGTCGCCCTCGCGATGGACGCGCGCGCCTTCGGAGCGCACCCCGACCGCACCGAGAGGCACCTCGTGCCGTGGCGTATCCGGGACGGGGTGTTCACCGCGGCCTTCGTCGCGGCATCCGGGGCGATCTTCTGGGTGCTCTTCCCGTGGGGAGCGGCCTGACCGCTACTTCTTCCCGGCGAGCTGACGACCGACGATCTCGCGCATGATCTCGTTGGTGCCGCCGTAGATGCGGTGCACACGTGCGTCGAGGAACGCGCGGGCGATCGGATACTCGGTGATGTAGCCGTAGCCGCCGTGCAGCTGCACGCAGGTGTCGAGGATCTCCCACTCGCGCTCGGTCGCCCAGAACTTCACCTTCGCGGCCTCCTCGGCCGAGAGCTTGCCGTCCTTGTAGGCCAGGAGCGCGCGGTCGGTGTACGCCCACAGCGCGTCGACGGTCGCGGCGACGTCCGCGAGCTGGAACCGGGTGTTCTGGAAGTCGATGATCCGCTGACCGAAGGCCTCGCGGTCCTTCGTGTAGGCGATCGTCCAGTCGAGGGCGGCCTGAGCGGCCGCGGCACCGGCGACACCGATCGAGAGGCGCTCGAGCGGCAGGTTCATCATGAGCTGGACGAAGCCCATGCCCTCTTTTCCGCTGATCAGGTTGGCCTCGGGCACGAACACGTCGCTGAAGGACAGCTCGGCGGTGTCGTGACCCTGGAAGCCCATCTTGTGCAGCTTCTTGCCGTGGTCGAAGCCCGCCATGCCGCTCTCGAGGATCAGCAGGCTGAACGCGTCGGGACGGTTCCCGTCGCCGGTCTTGACGAACGTCACGACCATGTCGGCGGTCTTGCCCGACGAGATAAAGGTCTTCGCGCCGTTGACGATGTACCCGCCGTCGACCTTCTTCGCGGTCGTCTTGATGCCTCGCAGGTCGCTGCCGGCACCGGGCTCGGTCATCGCCAACGCTCCGAGGATCTCGCCGGTGGCCATGCCGGGCAGCCACTTCTGCTTCTGCTCCTGAGTGCCCATGTGCACGATGTAGGGCACGGCGAGGTCGTCCTGGATGCCGAACGCCCCGGCGAGCGACCCGGCGCCGGCGGCGATGACCTCTTCCATGACAACGGTGCGGAAGCGGTAGTCCTGCAGCATCCCCGCACCGCCGAACTCCTCGGGGACCGAGAGGCCGATGATGCCGGCGTCCCCCGCGGCACGCATCGTCTGCCGGTCGATCTCGCCGGCCGCATCCCACTGCTCGCGCTTCTCGTTCGTGACGTAGCGCTTGCAGAACTCCTTCACGACGTCTCGGAACGCCTCGTGGTCCTCGTCGTAGATGTCGCGTTCCATTCGCGTGTTCCTCTCGTCGTCGAGCCGTCGCAGATCCCCGGCCGCTGGCATCAGATCCCACTTCCCATGGTACGCAGTTTCACTGGACCTCGTCGCTCGGTCACGGTGGCCGCCCGCCCCGCGCGAGTCGCGACGAGCGGAGGACGATCGGCCCACCGGAGGAGCATTCACGCCTTTCCCGTCCTCCCCACGGCCACGGCTCCTCCCGCGGAGGCCGCGAGCGGAGGACGACAACACGGATGCCGCGCCCGGCCCGCGGGTTTCGATCACGTCGGCGCCGTTCTTGACTCCGATTCGTTCATATGTTCGACTGAGGACATGCGGTGGCAGGGACAGCAGTTGGGGCAGACGGATGCCGCGGCGTTGCCGGGCCTCGAAAAGCTCAACTCTCTGGTGCGATCGGTCACCACCCCCGACTTCGCAGACGTCACGTTCCACGAGGTGCTCTGCAAGTCCGCACTCAACCACGTGCCGTCGTCGTCGGCGATGCCCTTCAACTGGACCGTCAACCCGTACCGGGGATGCAGTCATGCCTGCAGTTACTGCTTCGCTCGGGGAACGCACGAGTACCTCGAGCTCAACGCCGGTCGTGACTTCGACACCCAGGTGATCGTGAAGATCAACGTCGAAGAGGTGCTCCGCAGAGAACTGGCCCGCGGCGCGTGGCAGCACGAGTCCGTCGCGCTCGGCACCAACACCGACCCGTACCAGCGGGCCGAAGGACGGTACCGGCTCATGCCGGGCATCGTGGGCGCGCTCACCGAATCGGGGACGCCGTTCTCGATCCTCACCAAGGGCACGCTGCTGCGAAGGGATCTGCCGCTGCTCCGCGACGCCGCGGCATCCGTGCCCGTCTCGCTGGCGATGTCGATCGCGGTGTTCGACGACGAGCTGCAGAAGCTCGTCGAACCCGGGACGCCGAGCGCGTCCGCACGGCTCGAGACGGTGCGGGCGGCGACCGAGGCGGGCTTCCGCGTCACGGTGTTCCTCATGCCGATCCTTCCGCACCTGACCGATTCGGTCGCCGCGATCGACCATGCGCTGGGTCGCATCCGCGAGGCGGGGGCGGTCCGCGTCATCTACGGAGCGCTGCACCTGCGCCCGGGTGCGAAGCAGTGGTACTTCACGTGGCTTCAGCAGCACCGTCCCGACCTCGTCCCCGCCTACCGCGGGCTCTACCCGGGAGCCTCGGCCAACGCGCCGAAGCCGTACCGCGCGTGGCTGGCGAAGCGGGTGAGACCCCTCCTGCGCGTGCACCGCCTCGACGGACGCGAAGAGGACGAGAACCCTCGCGGCCCCGCGCGGGCGTCGTCGCCGGGTCCCGTGATCACGACGTCGCGAGGCCGCGCAACGGCATCCGAATCGGCGATCGCGCTGTTCTGAGATGTCAGGATGGCGGAGTGGCAGACTCCGGCGTCGATGAACTGAGGATGCTGCGTGCCCGCGCCTACGGGCCGAACGCCGACATCCATGACGACGAGGCCGCCCTCGCCCGCCTCCACGAACTCGAGGACGAAGCGCGCCTCATGGCCCGCCCGCGGGTGACCGACGCACCGCCTGCTGCAGGAGCGACGGCGGCGACGTCGCCGACCGCCACGCCCGAGGATCCGCTCGCCGCCTTCGCGCCGCTTCTCGGCGAGGGTCACACCGCCACGTCGCCCGACGCCCGGTCCTCGACTCCCGTTCACGCGGTTTCCGAGATCGCCGCTGTCGGGCCCCGCCATCCCGACACCGATCCCGAGACCGGGGGGACGGCGGACGAAGCCGACCCGACACGCAGCGCGAACGCAGACCGCAACCCCGAGTCCCAGCCCGCGGATCACGCCGGCGCGGCGAGCTCGGCGCGACGCCGCGGGGTGCGCTCCCTCACCGCCAAGCGGCTGGGTCTGTTGTGGGCGGTGTCGCTCATCGCGACGGCACTGGTCGCCTCGGGCGTGACGCTGGCGATCACGAGCACGGGCGCCCCGCAGGTCGCGCTTCTCAGCGTGAACGAGGACGACGACTGGCCGGACGACCTGTTCGGCGAGAAGCCGCCGGGGGCTCAGCGCTTCGACGACTTCGCCGGGCTCATCGTCGTCTCGGTGCCGGGCTGGGGCTCGACCGAGTCGGCCCCGTGCCTCTATGTGCTGGCGCCGTCGTCATCGCAGGGGACCGTGTCCACCGGCGGCTGCGCCGCCGGGGAGTTCCCCGCCGCGGGCGCGCTCACGGTGACCGGATCGACGCCGAGCGAACTGCGCGACCGATTCCGGGTGGGGACGTCGCTGCAGTTCGTCCTCGACGGCTCCCGCGTGAGGGTCTACTCGGACGGCGCCCCGCGCGAGTAGACCCTCACGATCAGACCGTCGGGTCGACCTGGCGTCCGCTGAGCTCTTCGATGAGGTCGTCGCCGGGACGGACCTCGTCGAAAGGCGCCTCGATCTCGGCGCGGTCCAGCATCTCGGTCATCCGGCGGCGGCGCTGACGTGTGATGAGCGTCACGACGGTGCCCGAACGGCCGGCGCGGCCGGTGCGGCCGGAGCGGTGCAGGTAGGTCTTGTACTCGTCCGGCGGGTCAGCCTGCACGACCAGGTCGATGTCGTCGACATGGATGCCGCGAGCGGCCACGTCGGTGGCGACGAGCACCCGGACACGACCCGAGGTGAGCTTCTCGAGGTTGCGGGTGCGCTTGGCCTGGTTGAGGTCGCCGTGCAGCGCGAGGGCGGGGATGCCTGCGTCGTCGAACTGCTCCGACAGCATCTCGGCGTACGCACGGGTGCGGGCGAAGACGAGCGTCTTGCCGTCACGGTCGACGAGCGACCCGAGGATGTCAGCCTTGTCGCGGTGATCGATGACGAGGATGCGGTGGTCGATCGTGCCGGTGTCCTGGTCCTCGCCGGCGACCTCGTAGACGGCGGGGTTCACGAGGAACTCATCGACGAGCGCTGCGACCTCTCGATCCAGGGTCGCCGAGAAGAGCAGCTTCTGGCTGCCGTCGCTGGTGTGGCGGAGGATCCGCTGGACCGGCTCGAGGAAGCCCAGCTCGCACATGTGGTCGGCCTCGTCGAGCACCGCGATGCGGATCTCGGACAGGTCGAGCTTGCCCTGCTGCACGAGGTCTTCGATGCGGCCGGGCGTGCCGATGATGATGTCGACGCCCTTCTTCAGCGCGCCCACCTGGCGGCCCTGGGGAACGCCGCCGTAGATCTGGGTCGTGAAGAGGCCGACACTGCGCGCGATGGGCTGGATCGTGCGGTCGATCTGCAGCGCGAGCTCGCGCGTCGGGGCGAGGATGAGGGCCTTGGGCGACCGGCCGAACTCCCGGCGGCTGCCGGCCTGCGAGCGCAGGATCGACTCGACCAGCGGGGCGCCGAACGCGATCGTCTTGCCCGAGCCGGTGCGGCCGCGGGCGAGGACGTCGCGGCCTTCGAGGATCGGGGCGACCGTGGCCGCCTGGATCGGGAAGGGCGTCGACGCGCCGAGGTCGGCGAGCACGCGCACGATGTTCTGGCCGAGACCGAGCTCGTCGAACGAACCGGGGACCTCTTCGGCCTGGATGGCCTGTGCCTGCAGGCGCTCGTGCACCACGTCGACGCGGTCCTCGTGCGCCTTGTCGCGGGCGGGTGTCGCCTTCCAGTCCGAACGTCCGGCGCTCTGATCGCGACGCGGACGGTCGTCGAACGACCTGGCCGGACGCTCGTCGCGACGCGGACGGTCGTCGAACGAACGAACCGGACGGTCCGAACGAGCGGGGCGGTCATCCCGGCGCGGGCGGTCATCGAATCCGCGGGCGGGCCGGTCGTCGCGACGCGGGCGGTCGTCGAACGAACGAACCGGACGGTCCGAACGCACGGGGCGGTCATCCCGGCGCGGGCGGTCATCGAATCCGCGGGCGGGCCGGTCATCGCGACGCGGACGGTCGTCGAACGACCTGGCCGGACGCTCGTCGCGGCGAGGACGGTCGTCGAACGAACGAACCGGACGGTCCGAACGCACGGGACGGTCATCCCGACGCGGGCGGTCATCGAACGAACGAACCGGACGGTCCGACCGCACCGGACGGTCGTCGCGACGCGCCGGACGGTCGTCACGGGCATGGGTGCGAATGCCGCGTGCCTCATCTCGGCCGGCGCGCTCCTGCGCGGTCCAGCGGCGCTTGGGGGCGGCATCCTTGGCGTCGGCCTGGTGTCCGCGGTGACCGGCGCTGCGGCTCCCGGGTTTGCCGGCGGACGCCTCTCCGGGACGGCGCTTGCGATCCTGGAACGACGTCTTGGCGCCGTAGCGGGGCTCGAAGTTCTTGGCGGCACGGCCGCCGGCGGGCTTCTTGTTCTTGGGCACGGTGGTGTCCTTCTGGGTTCTCTTGCACGAGAACAGCGTCGAACGCGCACGCTCGATCAACCCGGACATCCGTCGGCCGGGGCCATTCATGTGATGGTCGTCGGGGCGATCGCCCCCACCATCGGCCCCTGGAACTCACAGAAAAGCAGCCGCGTAGAGCAGATCCCACGCGGTGTCCCGAGCCGACGCTACAGTTTAGCCGCGTTTTCCTGAGAGACTACAGACGCAAGCCCGAGGCAGACGACGATAACATTCGTCAAAAGCGAGTGCCGTCATGCTAGGGGGGATCCAGCGGGCCAGCGGCGCCACTTGCTTCGGGAGTCTTGCCGTACCCCGGAGCACATGAGCCACGGCCCCCACGGTGGGCAGAATGACTTCGACGACTCTCAGTGCAGCACCCGGGTACGCACCGGTCGCGGTGGCGACCGTCGTTGCGCACCCCGTCGTGCCCGCGCCGGGGTCGCGCTGGATCGACCGGCCCCTGTCGCACCGCACCTTCGAGGTGGCGATGGCCTTCCTCGCCGTGGGCGTCCTCGTGGCGATCATCACCACCAGCGACCCGCTGTGGTGGCAGCTGCACTTCTCGCGGCTGGGCACGTTCGGCGACCTCTCGGCCCGCACCTTCAACTCCACCGTCATCGTCGCGGGCCTGCTGCTGTCGTGCTACGGCATCCTTCTCGGGGCCGACCTGCCCGCGACCGTCGGGCGCCGCACCTCGCGGGGAATCCGCTGGTCGCTCATCTCCGCCGGCGCGCACATGATCGTCGTAGGCATTGTGCCCATCCCCATCGACGAGGTCATGCACGACCGCGCGGCGGCCGGCCTCGCCCTGTCGTTCCTCGCCCTGATCGCGTCGGCGTTCGGGCTGCGCGGGGTGACCCGCCGCTTCCGCGGACTCACGATCATCTGCGTGGTCCTGCTGGCGGTCGGGATGACCGCGCTGATCACGGGCGTCATCAACCTCGCCAGCTACGAAGCCATCGCGTTCGGCACCGTCGCCGTCTGGGTCACGTACTTCAACCGGATGCTGCGCGACGCGCCGGTGATCGACGAGGCCCTCCCGGCGATCGCACTCGACGCCGTGACCGACGAGATCGCGGTCCACGTCCCCCTGCGCAGCGGCCGCCACGTCGCCCTGCGCGGGACGGTTCGCCGCAGCGGCGCCGCAGCGAACCGGAGCATCACCGCGCGGAATCGTCCCCGTCGGTCGTCGCATCCTCGGGCTGCGCGCTCGCGTGCCCGGGGTCGGTCGCAGAGCCGGGCTCGGACCCTCCCCCGACATCCGCATCGGCGTCCGGTCGCGACGCATCCTCATCGCTCGCCTCGACGTCGTCGCTGATCGCCTCGTCTGACGGGTCCTCGCTCGTCGGCCCGCCGTGGACGGCCGCAGCCGGCGGGCCCGCGGACTCCGGAACCTCGACGTCCGGCGCCTCTTCGATCATCGGCACATCAGCCTCGGGCACGGCGATCGGCTCACCGTGCGCAGGGGTGGCGTCCGCGGCCGCGTCCCGCGCGCCCTCGGGCGCGGGAGCGGATGCCGCCACCTCGACATCCGGCGCCTCCTCGATCATCGGCACATTCACATCGTCGTTCGGCACGGTGTCCATCCCTCCCGTCGCGGCGGCTCCCGCGGTCGCGGCTGATTCTCGCAGACGCCGCGCGCGGCGGGTCTCGGTCGCGCCGACACCGGCGAGCACCGGCTCGGCGACCGCCTGCTCCGAGCTCGCGGCAGCCCCGGCATCCGCGCCCCGGCGCGCAGCGCGGCGCTCGGACGCGCCTTCGACGAGGTTGTAGAGCGTCGGCAGCACCAGCAGAGTGAGCACCGTGGACGACACCAGTCCGCCGATGACGACGATCGCGAGCGGCTGCGAGATGAAGCCGCCGCTGCCGGTGATGCCGAGCGCCATCGGGGTGAGGGCGAAGATCGTCGCGAGCGCCGTCATGAGGATGGGGCGAAGGCGACGCGCCCCGCCCGCGAGGGTCGCGTCGTGCGCCGACAGGCCCTTCTCGCGGTACTGGTTGACGAGGTCGACGAGCACGATCGCGTTGGTCACCACGATGCCGATGAGCATGAGGACGCCGATGAGCGACGCGACGCCGAGGGGGACGCCGGTGATGATCTGCAGCAGGATGGCGCCGGTCGCCGCGAACGGCACCGACACCAGCAGAAGCAGCGGCTGCCGGAGCGACTTGAACGTGGCGACCATGACGACGTAGACGATGAGGATCGCCGCCAGCAGGGCGAGCCCGAGCTGTGTGAAAGCGTCCTGCTGCTGTGAGACGACGCCGCCGAGCGCCGCGTCTGCGGACGCGGGCAGCTCGACATCGGCGAGCACCTCGGTCACCGCGGCGCTGGCCGCGGTCAGGTCGTCGGTCGAGGGCGTCACCGTCACGGTCGCGGTGCGCTGGCCGCGCTGGGTCGTGATCGAGACGGGACCCTCGCTCTCCTCGACCGTCGCGACCTCGTCGAGGTCGACCGGCCCGCTCGCCGTCGGAACGGTGAGCTCGCGCAGCTCCTGCAGCGAGGCGGGGGTCGCGTCCGTGGCGAGGTAGACCGTCAGCGCGGTGTCGTCGATCTCGACCGTGCCGATCGAACGCGGCTGCATGGCGTTGGACACGAGTCCGCCGACCGCCACTTCCGACAGCCCGAGCTCCGCGGCCCGCTCGCGGTCGACCTCGACGGCGATGAAGGGCAGCGACCCGGCGAGATTGCTCGTGACCTGACCCACGCCCTCGGCCGCCGACACCGTCTCGACGACGACATCCGTCGCCTCGCGCAGGGTAGCCGAGTCGGCGGCGGTGACCTCGATCTCGATGTCGCTCGACCCGAATCCGCCGCCGGTCGCCGCCACGGCGATCTCGCCGGCGCCCTCGAGGGTCGCCACGGCGTCCTGCACCTCTTCGCGCAGCGCGACCTGGTCGACGTCGGGGTCGGTGGTGATGGAGTAGGTGATCCCCGAGCTGCCACCGGCGAAGGCGTCGCGCAGTGCCGAGCCGCTCGAGCCGATCGACACCTGGAAGGTCTGGATGCCGTCGATGCCGCTGAGGACCTCCTCCACCTGCTCGGCGGCGGCGCTCTCGGCTTCGAGGCTCGGGGCCGCGCCGATCTCCTGCGTCATCGTGAAGGTGTTCTGACCGGAGTCGCCGAGGAAGTTCGTCTTCATGAACGGCGCCACCGCGACGGTTCCCCCGAGCACCAGCACCGCGAGCAGAAGCGTCACCCACGAGTGCCGCAGGGTCCACCGCAGGATCGGCAGGTATCCCTTCTGCAGGCGGGTCGGCGGGGCCTCGGGGTCCTCGGGGTCGACGGGGTTGCCCGCGGCGTCCCGCAGCGGCTTGCCGGGGCGGAGGAACCAGTACGCCAGGACCGGCACGATCGTGAGCGCCACCAGCAGCGACGCCGACATCGCGATCGTCACCGTCAGGGCGAACGGCCGGAAGAGCTCTCCGGTGATGTCGCCCACGAACGCGATGGGCAGGAAGACGGCCACCGTCGTGATGGTCGAGGAGGTGATGGCGGTCGCGACCTCGCGCACCGCCAGCTTGATGGAGGCCAGCTTGTCGGCATCCCCCACATAGTGGCGCTTGATGTTCTCGATCACAACGATCGAGTCGTCGACGACCCGACCGATCGAGATCGTCAGCGCACCCAGGGTGAGGATGTTCAGCGAGTACCCGAACGCCTGGATCCCGATGAAGGTGATCAGCACGCTGGTCGGGATCGAGATCGCGGTGACGAGCGTCGAGCGCACCGACATCAGGAACACCAGGATCACCAGGACGGCGAAGACGAGGCCCAGCATCCCCTCGACGGCGAGGGTCTCGATGGACTCCTCGATGTACGGGGCCTGGTCGAACACCACCGTGAAGGTCGCGCCGTCGAGCGCGTCCTCGAGAGCGGGGAGCGCGTCGAGGACGCCGTGCGACACGTCCACGGTGTTGGCGGCGGGCAGCTTCGTCACCGCGATCGTGAGGGCCGGCTCGCCGTCCACCCGCGAGATCGTCGTGGTGGGATCGGCCTCGCGGGCGACCTCCGCGACGTCGGCGATCGTGGTCTGGCCGGCGGCCAGCTGCTCGGCGTTCGAGGGCACGAGCGGCAGTGCGGCGATCTCGTCGACCGAGGTGATCTTCGTTCCGGTCTGCACCGTCAGCGTCTCGGAGTCCTCGGTGATCTCGCCGCCGGGGAAGAGCACGCCGTTCTGGTCGAGCGCGTCGGTGATGTCCTCCTGGCCGAAGCCGGCCTCGGCGAGCGCGTCCTGGTCGGGGGTGATGGTGATGCGCTGCCCAACCCCGCCGACGATCTCGGCGGAGTTGACGCCGTCGACGTCCTCGAGTTCGGGGATGACGCTCGCCTCGAGCTGCGACTGGACGGCCTCGGCATCCTCGTAGCCGGTGAGGGCGAGCTGGATGACCGGGAAGTCGTCGATGCTCGCCGAGAGCACCGTGGGGTCGACGCTGTCGGGAAGCTGATCCGCGATGCGGTTTATGGCCTGGTTGATCTTCTGCTCTGCGGTCGCGAGGTCGGTGCCGTAGGTGAACGAGGCCTGGATCACCGAGGCGTTCGTGGTGCTGGTGGCGCTGGTGGCCTCGAGCCCGGGCACCCCCTGGATCGCGCTCTCGATCGGGGTCGAGACGTCGTTGTTCACGACCTCGGGCGACGCGCCGGGGTAGGTCGAGACGACGACGAGCTGCGGGAACTCGATCGAGGGGATCAGTTCCTGCTTCAGCCCGTTCAGCGCGAGCCCGCCGAAGACGGCAGCCACGATCGTGATGAGCGCGATCAGCGCGCGGTTTCTGAGGCTCAGGACGGCGAGGTTCGACACGGAGCGCCTTCGAATCGGAGGATTGCCGGGGCAATCGATACGCGGATGTATCGGGTTTCAGTATTCCACGCGCTCACCCGGCCCCGGCCGGATGGCACCCTCAGGCCGGCGCAAGCAGGCCACCGGTCCACAGCCCGGCCGCCGCCGCCGCGATGGCGAGCACCAGGGTGCCGAGGAGGTTCGCCATCGCCTGACCACGACGCCGCCGCTGTGCGAGCAGCACGGTCTCGACCGACACCGTGCTGAAGGTCGTGTAGCCGCCGAGCAGCCCGACGCCGACGACGGCGAGGACATCCGGCGCGACCACCGCGGTGCCGAGGCCGGTGAGCAGTCCGAGGGCGAACGACCCGGTGATGTTCACGACGAGGATGCCGCGGGGAAAGCCCCCGGGCCGAGGGGCCAGCATCCGATCGACCACGTAGCGCAGCCCCGCGCCGACACCGCCCGCGACGGCGACGAGCGCCAGCAGCCCGGGGCTCACTCGGCGTCCTCGGCCGGCTCGATGCGCCCGGGGGCGTCGGCCAGTCGCCGGCCCAGGAAGAGCCCGACGACAGCTCCGGCCACACCGACGACGACGGATGCCGCGACGAGACCGAGCGCCGCCCACGGCGCGGCCGCCCAGACGGCCGCCTCGACCGCGAACGCGCTGTAGGTCGTGAAGCCGCCCAGCGCCCCGGTGCCCAGGAACGCGCGCAGCCGCGGGCGCCGGTCGTCGAGCCACCCGACCACGACGCCGAGGAGGAGCGACCCGGCGACGTTGACGCCGAACGTGGCCCACGGCACCGCAGCCGGGTCCGAGACCGGCGCGAGGATCACCGCTCGCGCGAGCACCCCGATCGCGCCGCCGGCCACGACGGCCGCGAGCGTGCGCGGGTCGACGGGCGAGGGCATGGACCTACGCTAGCGGCGCCCGCCTCAGCGTCCCGGGCGCAGCAGCGCGCGGATCGCGGACTCGGGCGAGATCGACAGATCCAGAAGCTGGCCGTCGCGATAGCGCTTCCACACCCGCGGGTCGATGTAGGAGTTGCGGGCCACCGCGGGGGTGTTCCCGAGCGCCTCCGAGGTCGCCCTCACGGCGAGCGTCTCGGCGCGCTTCAGCTGCGTCTTGGTGTCGACCGTTCCGATCCGCGCGAGCGCTTCGGCCGCCAGGATCGTCCCGCGCAGGGTGCGGAAGTCCTTCGCGGTGAAGGCCCCGCCGGTGAGCGAGCGCACGTACGCGTTCACGTCGGTGGGAGTCAGCGGCACGCGACGGCGGCCGCGCTCCCACGCCAGCAGCGGCGACCTCGGACGGCCGGCGGCCAGCAGCTCCACGACGGCGGCGAGCTCGGCGTCGTCGACCGACAGCGTCTGCCGTTTGCCGCTCTTGCCCGGGAACGTCAACGAGATCACGGATGCCGCGACCGTCGCGTCGCGACGCTGCAGCGTCGTGAGTCCTCGACTGCCATGGGCGGCGAAGTAGCGCTCCGAGCCGATGCGGGGGGCGGCCTGGTCGAGCAGCCGGAACGCGACCGCCAGGACCCGCTCGCGGTCGAGGGCGTCGCGGCGCAGCGACGTCGTCACGCGGGCGCGGGCACGAGGGAGCGCCTCGGCGAGCTGCAGCGCCCGCGCGTACTTGCCGCGGTCGCGGCCTTCGCTCCACGCGTCGTGGTACCGGTACTGGCGGCGTCCGGCCTCGTCTGTGCCGACGGCCTGGATGTGCCCGTCCTCATCGGCGCAGATCCATACGTCCTCCCACGCCGGAGGCAGGACCAGCGCTTTGATCCGCTCGACGTCGCGGTCGGCCACGGGCTTGCCTCGCGCGTCGAGGTAGCGGAATCCGCTCCCGGCGCGGACACGGCGGAATCCGGCATCCACCCCAGGGCGCACACGCCTCAGTCTCGGCATGCGCCCTCCTCGTGGTGCCCGATCACCGGTTACGGAGCATATCGATCAGTTCCGACTTGCGTTTGCCCGAGTAGCCCGACAGGCCGAGTTCCTTCGCGCGCTTCTTCAGTTCCGGCACCGTTCGCTCCTCGTAGTCCTCGGCCGCGCCGCCGCGGCGGCCGACGGCCGAGCGCCCCTGCGCGGCCGCGGCATTCGAGATACGAGCCGCCTTCTCCTTGGTCGCTCCGTCCTTGCGCAGCTCTTCGTACAGCTCCGGATCCTTCAGACTCGACGATCCGCGTCCCTTCGGCATGATCGCTCCTTTCCTCTCGCATCGTGATCAGGGCTGGTCACAGTCCTCGCCCGCCGGTGACGGGGAGGATCGCCCCCGATACGTACGAGGCGCCCTCGCCGGCGAGGTAGACGTAGGCCGCGGCCAGCTCTGCCGGCTGGCCGGCGCGGCCGAGCGGGGTGTCCTGCCCGAAGGTGGCGAGCCGTTCGGCGTCCCACCCGGTCGCGGGGATCAGCGGGGTCCAGATCGGTCCGGGGGCGACGCCGTTCACCCGGATGCCGCGGGGCCCGAGCTCCTCGGCGAGCGCCTTGACGAACGCCACCTGCGCGGCCTTCGTCATGGCGTAGTCGACGAGGGAGGGCGACGGGTCGAAGCCCTGGATCGAGGTGGTGACGATGATGGACGCGCCGGGCTCGAGATGCGGCACGGCGGCGCGGGCGGTGAAGATCGGCGCATACAGGTTCGTGCGGAACACCCGATCGAACTCTGCGGTCTGCAGCGACTCGACACCCTCCCGGTCCTTCTGGTACGCCGCGTTCAGCACGAGCACGTCGAGCCCGCCGAACTCCGCGATCGTGCGCTCGACGATGTCGGCGCAGTACTCCTCCTCGAGCAGGTCGCCCGGGAGGCTGAGTCCCTTGGCCCCGGACTCTGTGACCCATCGGAGCGTGTCGTCGGCGTCCTCCTGCTCTTCGGGCAGGTGGGCGATGGCCACGTCCGCGCCCTCACGTGCGAACGCGATCGCGACGGCGCGGCCGATGCCGGAATCGCCGCCGGTGATGAGCGCGCGTCGCCCGCTCAGATCGAGCGAGCCCTGGTACGTCCGCTCCCCGTGGTCCGGAGTCGGAGTCATCTCACCGGTGAGGCCGGGCTGCTCCTGCGACTGCGCCGGGAAGCCCTCCGAGTGGTGCTTGCGGGTGGGGTCGGTCATCGGCGGCTGGGTCATGTCCGCAGGCTACGACGCGCGCGCGCCCACCGCTCGGGGGCTTGACAGCGCTCGCGGCGGGGCTTATCGGCGCCAGGCTGGGAGTCCGCTGGGAACTAGCACCGCGCATCGGCGCTCGTCAACCCCCTACGTTGCGGCGCCGCGGGGTGACACTCTCATGTCATGCCCACGAGGCATCCGGACCCGTACCCCCACGAGACCGGTTAGCGAAGGAGATACTCGCATGAACCTCGCCCTCATCATCATCATCGTCGTGGCGATCATCCTGGCGATCGTCGGTGGACTCGGCGAAGCCCTGAGCTGGCTGCTCTGGGTCGCCCTCATCGTGGGGGTCATCGCCCTCATCGTGCTGTTGTTCCGGGTCATCAGCGGCGGTCGCCGCCCCTGATCGACCCCGCCATCGGCTGAACCAACGGATGCCGCGCCCCCGAGTCTGGGCGCGGCATCCGTCTTTTCAGGTGCGCTCGCGGCGGGGTCGGATCAGGCCGGCGCCAGCCACACCGTCGTCTCGCCCGGGACCAGGTCGGTGTCGACCGGGCCGCTGGCCAGCAGCACCTCGCGCCCGGGCGTGAGGGCGTGCGGCTGCGTGCCGAAGTTCGTCACGACCTCCCAGCCGTTGGGGCGGCGGAATCGCAGCACGTCGGCCTCGCCGGTGTCGACCCACTCGAGCTGCTCGTCCGTCTGCAGCTCGTGGCGCAGCGCGAGGGCGCGGCGGTACATCGTGAGCGTGGAGTCGGGGTCGTCGTCCTGGACGTCGGCGGCGCTCGCGGCGAACCACTCCGGCTGCGGCAGATGGGCACCGCCGGTGCCGAAGCCGAGCGACGCGCCGTCCGCGGTCCACGGCAGCGGCACGCGGCATCCGTCTCGACCCACGTCCTCCCCCGGGCTGCGGAAGAAGGTGGGATCCTGCCGCTGGGCGTCCGGGATGTCGGCCACTTCGTGCAGCCCGAGCTCCTCCCCCTGATAGAGGTATGCCGAGCCGGGGAGACCGAGCAGGAAGAGCGCGGCGGCGCGGGCGCGGCGCAGGCCCTTCTCGCGGTCGAGCTGGGGCTCGCGCCCGCCCGAGAGCAGCCACTCGTTGCCGTGCTTGCGTGTCGGCGCCCCCGTCTCGGTCCGCTCGGCGTCGGGAAGACCGTAGCGGGTGGCGTGACGCACCACGTCGTGGTTCGACAGCACCCACGTGGTCGACGAGCCCGAGCTCGCCGCGAGCGCGAGATTGTCGTCCACGATGGTGTGGAACTGGCGCGCGTCGAAGTCCGCCTGCAGCAGGTCGAAGTTGAACGCCTGGCCGAGGCTCTCCGCCCGCGCGTACAGCGGGATCCGGGAGCGGTCGACCCACGCCTCTGCGACCGCGGTGCGCGGCGGGTCGTACTCGTCGAACACCTGGCGCCACTCGGCATAGACCTCGTGGACGTCGTCGCGGTCGATCATCGGGTGGTTGCCGTCCTTCGGCAGCGCCTCGAGCTCCGCCTTCGACAGCAGAGGCTCGGTCATGTCCTTGGTGAGCATGTGGGCCACGTCGATGCGGAACCCGTCGACGCCGCGATCCGACCAGAAGCGCAGGGTGCGCACGAAGTCCGCACGCACCTCGGGGTTCGACCAGTTGAGGTCGGGCTGCTCGACGGCGAAGTTGTGCAGATACCACTGCCCGTCGGCGACCCGTTCCCACGCCGACCCGCCGAAGATGCTGTCCCAGTCCGTCGGGGGCTCGGAGCCGTCCGGCCCCGTGCCGTCGCGGAAGATGTAGCGCTCGCGCGCCGCGGACCCCCGGCCTGCGGCCAGCGCCTCCTGGAACCACGCGTGCTGGTCGGAGGTGTGGTTCGGGACGATGTCGACGACGACCCGGATGCCGCGCTCGTGAAGTGCGGCGACGAGGGCGTCGAAGTCGTCGAGGGTTCCCAGGCGCGGGTCGACGTCGCGGTAGTCCGCCACGTCGTAGCCGCCGTCGGCGAGCTCGGACGGGTAGAACGGGCTGAGCCACACTGCGTCGATGCCGAGTTCGGCGAGGTACGGCACCCGCGAGAGGGCGCCGGGGATGTCGCCGATGCCGTCGCCGTCGCCGTCGGCGAAGCTGCGGGGGTAGATCTGGTAGACGGTCGCCTGACGCCACCACGGCGGCAGGAGCTCGTCGGAGTCGTGGCGGGCGGAGTCGGTTCCGGTGACGGTGGTCACGGGTGGGCGTCCTTTCTGGGGTGGAGCCGGGGTGTCCGGCGGGCGGTCCGGGTGGGGCCGGGTTCGGTTCGGGTGGGGCCGGGTTCGGTTCAGGCTCAGCCCTTGACGGCGCCCTGCGTCACGCCCTCCATCACCCAGCGCTGGGTGAACAGGTACACGACGATCGCGGGGGCCATGGCCATCAGGTACGACGCGAACGAGACGTTGTAGTTGTTGCTGAACTGGGATTGGAACAGGTTCTGCCGCACGGGGAGGGTCTGCAACGCCGGGTCGGAGATGATCAGCGACGGCATCATGAAGTCGTTCCACGCGTAGAGGAACGCGAAGATGCCGACGGTGGCGCTCATCGGGGCCAGCAACGGGAAGATGACCCGCCAGAACGTCTGCCACGTCGACGCGCCGTCGATGCGGGCGCTCTCCTCCAGTTCGAGCGGAATCGAACGCAGGAACGCGGTGAACAGCAGCACACTGAAGCTCAGCTGGAACATCGTCGCGAGGATCACCACACCCAGGGGGTTGTCGAGTCCCACCCGTCCGGTGAGCTGGATCTGCGGAAGTGCGACGACCGGGAACGGGATGAACATCGCGGCGAGCAGGTAGAAGAACGAGTACCGGAACAGCCGGCGGTCCCAGTTGCGCACGATCGCGTACGAGGCGAACGCGGCGAGGATGATGGTCGCGATGACCGTGCCGGCCGTCACGAACAGCGAGATCGCGGCGCCGACGGGGAACTTCGTCAGGTTCCACGCCTGGACGAAGCCGTCGATGCTGAACGGCGCCGGGAGCGAGAAGGCGTTGCCGTCGACGGCCTGGTCCGTCGTCTTGAACGCCATCGAGATCGTGACGTACAGCGGTAGCAGCACGGTCACGGCGCAGAGGATGAGAATGATCGTCGTCGACCAGTTCACCCGTTCGGTCCGCTTGGAGCGTTGTGAGGACCGCGACTTCTGCAGCCCGACGGAGACATCGGCCTGTTCGAAGGCGAGGGCCGGCTGTGTGGTGGTCATCAGAACTGGTTCCTTCCGCGCGTGAGCGAGAGCTGCAAGACCGAGATGAGCACGGCCACGATGAAGAAGATGGTCGCGTTGGCCATCTGGTAGGCGTAGTCGCCGCCGTTGAAGCCGGCGATGATCGTCATCGCGATGCTTCGCGTCGCGGTTCCCGGTCCGCCGTTGGTGAGGCCGACGATGATGTCGTAGGCGTTCAGGAAGCCCTTGAAGCCGAGGATCACGTTGATCACGACGTAGCCGGCCACCAGCGGAAGGGTGATCCGCAGCAGCTGCTGGGACTTGGACGCGCCGTCCAGATCCGCCGCTTCGTACACGTCACCGGGGATGGACAGCAGGCCGGCGATGTAGATGAGCAGGGTGCCGGGAATCGCCTGCCACGCCGTGACGATCACGATCGCGATCCAGGCGAGATCGGGATTGGCGAGCAGGCTGGTCTGGAGGAAGGGGATGCCGAGTGCCCCCGCCGCAGCGGGCACCGAGTTGGAGAAGAGGAAGTTGAAGACGTACGCGATGATGATGCCCGAGATCACCATGGGGATCACGAAGATCGCACGGAGCCCGGTCTTGAACCGGATGCGTGCGGTCAAGCCCACAGCGAGCAGGAAGGCCAGCACGTTGACGACGATGACGGTGGCCACCGCGAAACCGAACGTGAACAGATAACTCTGCAGGATGGCGGGGTCGCTGAACAGGGCGATGTAGTTCGTCAGCCCGTTGAAGCTCCACGCGCCGATCCCGATGGAGTCGGTGAAGCTGAAGAAGATCCCGATCACACCGGGAACCGTGATGGCCAGGGTGAACAGCACGAGGCTCGGCAGCAGGAACAGGTAGTAGATCGGCTCGACGCGTCGCGTGCTGCGCCGCGCCCTGCTGTTCCCGGACGTGACGATGGTGGTGGTCGCGCTCATCGCGTGGACTCCTCTGTGTGGTTCGCGACGATCGGGGCGCGGAAGGCGATGCGCGCCCAGTCCGCGTCCATGGTGCGCAGCACTCGGGACGGGTCGGACCCGAGCACCATCGCCTGCGCGTAGTTGAAGATGGGCATGGTCCGCGGGACGAGCACGGATGGCCCCTGGTAGATGCGGCCGTCCTCGTAGTACTCGATCATCCCCTCGATGCGGGGGTCGTCCGGGGCGGGCGCATCCGTGGTGGGGGCGAAGCCGAGCTGCGCCTCGTTGTAAGCCTCGATGTTCTCGGGCAGGTAGAGGTACTCGAGGAAGTCCCGCGCGGCCTCCTTGTGCCGCGATCCCTCCGGGATCATCGCCGCCAGGTCCATGTTGACGCGGACCTTGAGATCCTCGGGGTCCTCGGTGAGCGGCAGCGGGAATGTCCCCAGTTCGAGGTCGGGCGCGGTCTTGGCGATCTCGCCGAATGCCCATGGCCCCTGCAGGTACATGGCCGCCTCGCCGTTGCCGAAGGCGAGGTTCCCGTCACCGTAGCCCCGGCTCGGCGCGTCCTCGTTCACGTACTCCGTGGCCAGCTGGGTCATCTTCTCGACCGGCTCGGCGAAGTCCTTCTGGAAGGACACCGTCGAGTCCGGGCCGACGGCGGTCCCTTCGGCGTTCATCTGATCGAAGAACTCCAGCACGTCGATCGATCCGCCGACCGAGTAGTCGTACCAGCCCTGACCTACCGTCCAGTCATCCTTGAAGGTGGCATAGAACGGTGCGACCCCCGCTTCCTCGAGCGCGTCGCAGACCTCGAGCAGTTCGCTCCATGTCTGGGGGACTTCCAGGTCGTTCTCGGCGAAGATCTCCTTGTTGTAGATGACGGACGCCGCCATGACCGAGTAGGGAAGCGCGCTGATGCGGCCTTCACAGCTGCCGTACTGGTCCATCAGAGGCTGAAGGTCTTCACGGACGGTGGCAGCGGCTTCCGTGCCGGAGAGGTCGCTCAGCGCGCAACGCTGCACGAATCTGGCGACCTCGAAGTTGTAGTTGGCGAGCATGATGTCGGGCGGGTTGCCCCGTACGAAGCTCGCCGACACGACGTCCACCCCGGACGTGTCCATCTCGACGCGTACCGCATCCTGGGACGCGTTGTAATCCGCCACCAGTTCGTTCATGAACTCGAGCGCCTCACGTTTGCTGAATGTGAAGCGGATCGTCTCGCGTCCATCCGCGGAGCACCCCACGAGAAGGGTGCCGACCAGGGACCCGAGCACACCGAGGGCCAGGGCGTTCGAGACCCGGCCTCTCGTTCGTCGGAATGCATCAGCCACGTTGCTGTCCTCTCCAGGGCCGTCGACAGCGACGACTCGTTGGTTCGATGAGTAGATTTACTACACGAATCAAATTGATGTAGTCCATAATGCAGGGTGACGACTGAAAGGTCAATACCCGTGTCGATCCCGAGCTCACCCGCAGCGGCAGTGCGCCGCGCGAGCCTCGACGGCGTACTCGCGTACGCGTGGGATGCGGAGGTCTTCACCGCGAGCGACGCCATGTCGGCAGTCGGTCTCACGCGATCGACGACCATCGACGTCATCGAGGAGCTCGTCGGAATCGGGCTGCTCACAGAACTGCCCAACGCCCGCTCCGTAGGCGATTACCGGAAGGGCCGGCCGGCACGGCGCTTCGAGCTGCGCGCCGACGCCGCGGTCGTCGTGGGGACCGACGTCGGGCCGGACCACATCACGACCGCGGTGGCCGATCTGCGCGGACGGATGCTGACGCTCGAGCACACCCACACCGACCTCGATCACGACTCCCCCGAGCAGCGAAGAGCCGCGGCGACGGCGGCGGTGGACGACGCCCTCCGCGCGGCGGGGCGCAGTCGATCGGACGTGCTCGCACTATGCGCGGGCGTGCCCGCACCGGTCGATGCGACAGGCGTCTCCCCGCCGCACCGCAACGGCTTCTGGCGCCGCATGAACCCCGACCTCGCGGAGCTCTTCGGAGCGTGGGTCCCCCTCGTCCGCGTGTCGAACGATGCGTCGCTCGCCGCGGTGGCAGAGGGATCTGTCGGCGCCGCGGCGGGCGTGAGCGACTACGTCACGATCCTCAGCGGTGAATTTCTGGGTGCGGGAGCCGTGGTCGACGGAAATCTGCTGCGGGGCGCGCACGGCGGCGTAGCCGAGATGGTGGCCTTCGATCACGTCGCAGGCGTCGACGACGCGGGTGGCCTGATCGGGCGAATCGGCCTGTGGGCGCGCGAAGATGCTCCGGCGACTCCCCCGTCGACGATCGCGTCCGACGGCAGAGCCGTCCTCGCCGACGCCCGTCGCGGCGACCCGCACGCACAGTCCGTCGTCGCGCGGGCGGGACGGGTGCTCGGCATCATCACGGGCGTGTTCGGCAGTCTCTTCGATCCCCGGCGAGTCGTGCTGTCGGGGATGACGGCCGACGACGCCGCCGACCTCGTCCGGGCCGCACGGGCGTCGTTGCCCCGCGAACTCGACCTCCCCGCCCCAGAGCTCGTCGCCTCGACGCTCGGTGTCGACGTCGTGTGCATCGGCGCGGTCTCCGCCGCACTGGAAGCCGGGCGAACGGGCGTGCTCGACCTCGGCGCCCGCTGGGCCGGGTCGCCCACGATGGCGGCAGGCGACCCGGTCGCGACGACGGCATGACGGATGCCGCGACCGCCGGTGCGTTCATCGCGGCATCCGTTCCGGCCATCGGGCGCTAACGGAGCGTGTCCGCGTAAGCCGAGAGCGCGTCGCGGACGAACTCGGCGCCGTGCGCGCCGCCACGGGCCGTGGCGTAGTTCGCACCGAACCGGGGATCCGCGACGTACATCTCGCCGAGCCCTCGCAGGTAGCCCGCGAGGTCGGCAGGATCCCCCGAGTCGGCCGGAGTGCCCGGAACCGAGCGCAGCCACTCCGCGTGCCGGGCAGCCACCGCCTGCGCCTCGGGCGAATCGGGCGTCACGCCGCTCTCGGCGACGACGATCCACGCCGCCGCGAGGTCGGAGCTGCGCTGTTGCCACGCCGCGCGGTCGTGCTCGCTCATGCCGCGCCACCAGCGGTCGCCGTCGGCGTACGCCTTCGCCCCCCAGCGCTGTTCGACCTCTTCTTTGTGGACGGTGTGGTCGAAACCGTCGAACATCTGCTCAGCCATCGGCTGCTCTCCTTTCTCGAGTGCGTCGAGGGTGGACTCCACGGAGCGGATCTGACGCTCGAGGCGATGCTGCTCGTCTCGAAGCCACGCCAGGTGGGACTCCAACGCCTGCTGCTGCGTGGTGTCCCGTTCCAGCACCTGCGCGATGGTCGCGAGACCGAGGCCCAGTTCCCGCAAGAGCAGGATCCGCTGCAGCCTCACCAGCGCAGTCGCGTCGTAGTACCGGTAGCCGTTGACACCGACACGACTCGGCGCGAGGAGTCCGAGCTCCCCGTAGTGGCGCAGGGCACGGCTTGTCGTGCCCGTCAGCTTCGCGATCTGCTGGATCGACCATTCCACGGCGATCACCCCCTGTGAAGACGACGGTAGAGGTTGCCGTTACGTCAATGTCAAGACACTTCTGCACGGCATCCCTGGACGATCGCGATATATCGTGTTAGCCTCACCAAGTCGCGATATATCTCGACATGGCAGAACTCTTTGGAGGAGACATGACCCTCGAGAAGTGGATCATCCACCCGGGCGAGACCCGCGTGATCGACCTCGAAACCGTCCGCAAGCTGAAGGTCGGCCTCGTCGGCGGTCAGATCGACGTCGTCGCCCACGACGAGCCCGGCGCTCGCATCGAAGTGCACGCCGTGACGACCAAGGACCTCCGCATCGAGGTCACCGGCGACGTGGTCGAGATCGACCACCCGCAGCTGCGCTGGGACAACTTCCTCGAGGTGTTCCGCAACTTCGGCTCAGGCGGCCCCAAGGCCGAGATCAGCGTCGCCGTGCCCCGCGAGGTCGCACTGAACCTCGGCGTGGTGTCGGCCAGTGCGCTCGTGTCGGGGCTCACCACCGATGCCCGCGTGAACACCGTCTCGGGCGACATCATCGTCGACGGGCTCACCGGCGACCTGACCGCCAACGCCGTCTCGGGCGACGTGCAGATCCGTCAGCTGGTCGGCGCCCTGAGCGCCAACAGCGTGTCAGGCGACGTCGCCGCCACCGGCCACCTGCGCAAGGCGAGCGTCGACACCGTCTCGGGATCCGTGCTCGTGGACTCCGCCGGCGTCCTGGAATCCGCAGGCGTCAACACCGTCAGCGGCAACATCACGGCCCGCCTGGACGACGGCTTGGCCGCCAACTACGTCATGCGCTCGGTGAGCGGCCGGGTACAGGTCGACGGGGTCACCCGCTCCGGTACCGGCCCCACCAGCTGGACCGGCTCGGTCGGCGAACTCAGCGGGACCTTCGCGGACGTGCGACTGCACTCCGTCTCGGGCGATCTCACCGTGCTCCGTCGCCAGGCGGAGGGAGGGGTGTCCTGATGGCTCCCCCCGTCTTCTCGCACGGCGACCTCCGCCTGTACCTGCTCAACCTGCTCGATGAGGGACCCCGACACGGCTACGACATCATGCAGGCGCTGTCCGACCGCACCGGAGGCACCTACACCCCGAGCGCCGGCACCGTGTATCCGCGCCTGGCCAAGCTCGAGGAGGAGGGGCTGGTGACGAAGTCCGTGGACGGCCGCAAGACGGTCTACGAGATCACCGACGCCGGCCGCGCCGAAGTGGGTGCCCGCGCGGGCGAACTCGAGGGCATCGAGGCCAACCTCGCCGATTCCGTGCGGCTCATCGCCGACGAAGTACGCGGCAGCGTGCGCGAGGCGATGAAGAGCCTCCGCGCCGACCTCGCCGCCGCCAGCCGCGAAGAGCGCGAGAGCCCCGCCGCCCCGCGCGGGCCCGAGGATCCGAAGATGCGCAGCCGCGAGCAGCTGCATCGAGCGGATGCCGCGGTGAACGAGTTCCGCGCACGCGTGCGGACCGACCTGCGGACGCATGTCGCCAAGGGCGGCGCGCTCCCGACCGAGACGGTGGACCGCTTCGTCGCGGACCTGGAGCGGCTCGCCGACGATGTGATCCGCAGCGTGAAGGGCTGAGCCAGACGTCAGACCGGCCAGATCTCCTCGTCGTCCGCCACGGGCTCGCCCAGCGGCACGACGAGGATCGGCCGGGGCTGACGGTGGGCCAGGCGGGCGGCGACCGATCCGGTGAAGAACTCCCGTATCGACTCGCCGATCCCCCGCTTGCGCGTGCCGACGACCAGCAGCTTCGCGTCGATCTTCTCGGCGAGGTGCTTCATGGCCAGGGCGGGGTCGCCCACCAGCTGTTGCACGCTCCACTGCAGATCGTGTCCCGACAGGAGCGAGTCCGCGAGACGGCGGACCTCGACGAGGTCGGTCTCTCCCGATGAGATGTCGATGTCGATCGGCGCGGAATGCACGTAGCCGTCGGGATCCTCATACGTCACGAAACGGGTGACGTCCACGTGGACGACCAGCAGCGGAGCCTTCAGCAGGGAGGCGTAGCGGGCGGCTTCCTTCAGAACGCGAGGCGATTGCCCCGGGATGATCCCCGCGATGACCGCTCCCTGCGTGGCGGCATCACTGGCCACCACCCGATCGACTCCGTATGCCTCGTCGGCCATGTCCGCTCGCCCCTTCGTCGTCGTGATCACGGGCTTGGGACATCCCCCGCCGGGGCGCCGGAGCACCGTGGTATTCTGAATGCTACTCTTCCCGGCGCAGCCGGATTACGTGAATGCCCGGGTTTGTCTGAAGCGGAATTCCCCCGCGTACAGCCCGCGACTGGTGAAATGAGGGGGTCTCGCATGGGGCGTGGCCGTCAGAAGGCGAAGCACACCAAGATCGCCCGCGAGTTGAAGTACGACACGTACAGCGTCAACTACGCGGCGCTCGAGCGTGAGCTCGGGCACCCCACCGACGACGACGCTCTCGTCGACAAGTGGGCCGACCAGTACGAAGACGAGGACGAGGACGAGCTAGAACGAGCCTGACCGCCTCGTCCGTCGTCACCCCGCCGCCGATTTCGCGGCGGCCTTGCGTGCGCGGCGCGCGCGCCACCACGACCAGAACCGGTCGAGCATGCGCTTGAGCCACGCCGCGATGCGCTTCGCCCAGGCGAACTCGGTGCCCAGCACCGCCAGACCCAGGAACACGACGAGCCACCCGGGCCCGGGAAGCGGCACCAGGATCAGACCGCCGATCGCGAGCGCGCCGCCCACGACGCCGACCGCCGCCCGGTAGGCGCTCTCGATACGCGGATGCCGCGACACCCATGTCCGTGCACGGCGCAGCATCCGTCTGATCGGTCTGTCGGGTCGCTCGGCTTCGGCGATCTCGGCGCGGACCGTCGCTTCGAGTCCACCAGGTTGCTCGGTGCTCGTCATGCCGGGGAACCTAACACGATGTATCGCGAGGATGCTGGGAGTGCGGCCCGCGTGGCGATGGCGTCCGGGGTGGGGCGTCCGCGACGATGAAGTGACGACCGAAGGAGCCAGCCATGCCGGAACCGGCCTTCACCATGGGCATCGAAGAGGAGTACCTCCTCGTCGACCGCGAGTCCCGAGCACTGGCGGTCGCTCCCGAGGGCTTCCTCGACGGGCTGCGCACCGAGCTTCAGCTGCAGGTGAGCCCCGAATACAAGCAGTGCCAGGTCGAGATCGGCACGCGGGTGTGCGTCGACGCCGCCGGCGCCCGCGACGAACTGCGGCGCCTGCGTGCAACCGTGTCGGCGCACGCCGCCCGTCACGGGCTGTCGCCCATCGCCGCCGCCTGCCACCCGTTCGCCGACTGGAAGCAGGCCCACCACACCGACAAGGAGCGCTACCACGGCCTCGAGCGCGACCTGGCCGGGGTCGCACGGCGTCTGCTCATCTGCGGCTGCCACGTCCACATCGGGCTCGGCGACGATGCCCTGCGCGCCGATCTGATGCCGCAGATGGCCTACTTCCTGCCGCATCTACTCGCCCTGTCGACATCGTCGCCGTTCTGGCAGGGAGAGGACACGGGCCTGGCCTCGTACCGGATCTCGGTGTTCGACAACCTGCCGCGCACCGGACTGCCGCCCGCCTACGTCAGCTGGGCGGAGTACCAGCGCTCGGTCGCCATCCTGGTCGACCTGGGCATCATCGAGGACTCGTCGAAGATCTGGTGGGACATCCGGCCGTCGCACTCCTACCCGACCCTCGAGACCCGCATCATGGACGTCTCACCCCGTCTCGAGGATGCCGTCGCCCTTGCTGCGGTGAACCAGTCGCTGATGCGGATGCTGTGGCGACTGCGCGCGAAGAATCAGCGCTGGCGGGTGTACGACCGCTTCCTCATCGGCGAGAACCGATGGCGCGCGCAGCGATACGGCGTCGCGGAGGGACTCATCGACTTCGGGGCGAACACCATCACGCCCTTCCCGCAGCTCATGGACGAGCTGGTCGATCTCGTCGCCGAGGACGCCGAGGCGCTCGGATGCCGCGACGAGGTCGAGAGGGTGATCGCGATCGCGTCCGCCGGCACGTCGACCACGCGACAGCGTGCGGTGGCCGCGGGCGCCGAGGCTGCCGGTTCCGACCGCAACGGTGCCATGACCGCGGTCGTCGACAGCCTCATCGAGGAGTTCCACGAGGGTCTCTGACATGCCCGCCTCCCACCGACCGGGTCTGCGCGTGGACGCGCGGATCACCATCCCCGAGTCCGAGCTCTCGTGGCGGTTCTCGCGCTCGTCGGGACCGGGCGGACAGGGTGTCAACACCGCCGACTCCCGCGCGGAGCTGGTGTGGGACGCCGCCCGCTCTGCCGTGCTGTCACCGCGGCAGCGCGAGCGACTCCTCGAGCGTCTGACCGGTCGTCTGGTCGACGGCGTGCTGACGGTCACGGCATCCGAGCACCGTGCTCAGCTGCGCAACCGCGAAGCCGCACGCGCCCGCCTCGCCGCCCTGGTGGCCGAGGCGGTACGGCCGCCCTCGCCGACACGGCGGCCGACGGCCCCGACCAGGGGCGCCAAGGAGCGCCGGCTGCAGGCGAAGAAGCGGCGCACCGATGTCAAGCGCCTCCGGCGCCCACCCCACGACTGACGTGGCCGTCCTACGCTGGGATCGCTCGTCGATCGGAGGAAACACCATGACCACTCAGCAGGAGCCTCACGCGCACCCGCATGTTCCCGCTCCGGATGAGCCGACCGTGCCGGAGCTCGAGGAGGACGAGAACGTCGCCCCCCGTCCCGAGGAGGAGATCGCCGACGTCCTTCGTGCCGAGCCGGACGTCCAAGACCACACGCGGTCGTCCGACTGAGGTCGCGCTCAGCCCACCCGTCGGTAGGTGCGGTGGGCGGCCTGGATCGACTCGAGCGCGGCGATCGCGGCACCCGGCCCGTCCTCGGCGCGGATCGCCGCACCGATCTCGCGCGCCCGGTGCGCGAAGCCCGCCGACGTCACCAGGTCGAGGATGCGGGCCGTGAGGGTGTCGGCGGTCGCGCTGCGCAGCGGCAGCGGCCGCGGGCCGACACCGAGCTCGTGGATCCGACGACCCCCGAACGGCGGCCGACGATGAGGGTGGGCTCGAATTCCTGCGCGGCATCCCACTGCTCCTGCAGGGACGCCCGCATCGCGCCCGTCATGCGACGCGCCAGCGTCAGCGCCTGGGCGGGACCCTTCAAGCCGGCCATGCCCGCGCGGACGATCTCGTCCATCTCTGTTCCCATCGGCGAGAACCCGGCGGGCTCCGAGACGACGCTCCGGTGGGCCTCCGGAGCGGCGAGGACCGCGTCGTGCCCGGCCTCGGCCAGCCTCTGGGCCAATGCGGCGAACGGGTCGATGTCTCCGCGGGTGCCGAACGTGAGAATGAGTGCCTTCATGGATTCCTCCGGTAGACGACGACGTCGCCGACCAGACTTCCCGGCACCCCTGACCACACCCTAGCCGACCCTCCGCCCGCGGAACACGCGGCGCGACAGGCGGGGGTCAGGACTCCTGCGAGCCCTCGACCCACTCCAGGTACTCCTCGGTGACGGTGCCGGTGATGTACCGGCCGTCGAAGCAGCTCATGTCGAGGTCCTCGACGTCGGAGCCCTCGAGGATGGCGGCCTTCAGGTCCTCGACCTCCTGGTAGACCATGTAGTCCGCGCCGAGCTCCGCGGCGATCTCGGGGATCGTGCGCCCGTGCGCGACGAGCTCGTGGCGGGAGGGCATGTTGATGCCGTAGACGTGGGGATAGCGCACCGGCGGCGCGGCCGAGGCGAACGTGACACTCTTGGCCCCGGCATCCCGAGCCATCTGGATGATCTCTTTCGAGGTCGTTCCGCGGACGATCGAGTCGTCGATGAGCAGCACGTTCTTGCCCTTGAACTCGCTCGACATGGCGTTGAGCTTCTGCCGCACGCTCTTCTTGCGCACCGCCTGCCCGGGCATGATGAAGGTGCGGCCGATGTAGCGGTTCTTGTAGAACCCCTCGCGGTACTCGATCCCGAGCTTGCGCGCCACCTGCATCGCCGCGGGGCGCGAGGAATCGGGGATCGGCATCACGACGTCGATGGCTTCCTTCGGCGTGTACTTCGCGATGGTGTCCGCGAGCCGGTCGCCCATGCGCAGGCGCGCCTCGTAGACCGAGATGCCGTTCATGACGGAGTCGGGACGAGCGAGGTACACGTACTCGAACGAGCACGGCACGAGCTTCGGATCGGGGGCGCACTGCTGCGTGTGCAGGTTGCCGGCGAGGTCGACGAAGACCGCCTCGCCCGGGTCGATGTCGCGGACGACCTCGAACTCGCCGTTCTCGAGCACGAGCGACTCGCTCGTGACGACCCACTCGTAGCTGCCGTCGTCGTTCTTGCGCGTGCCGAGGATGAGGGGCCGGATGCCGTACGGGTCACGGAAGGCCAGCAGACCGTATCCGGCGATCAGCGCAATCGCCGCGTACGACCCCTCGACGCGCTCGTGCACGCGCGTGACCGCCTGGAAGACCTGGGCCGGATCGAGCTCGAGGCCGGAGATGACCGCCTGCAGCTCGCCGCCGAGGACGTTGACCAGCAGCTCGGTGTCGGAGCTGGTGTTGAGGTGCCGGCGGTCCTTGGTGAAGAGCTCCTGGGTCAGCTCGCGCGTGTTGGTGAGGTTGCCGTTGTGCACCAGGACGATGCCGTAGGGGGCGTTGACGTAGAAGGGCTGCGCCTCTTCTTCACTGGACGCGGTGCCCTTGGTGGCGTAGCGCACGTGACCGAGGCCGAGGTTTCCGAGGAGGGCCCGCATGTCGCGCGTGCGGAAGGCCTCGCGCACCTGCCCCTTCGCCTTGTAGACGTGGAAGACGCCGCTCGGCTCGGCCGTGGCCATCCCGGTCGAGTCCTGTCCGCGGTGCTGCAGCAGAAGCAGGGAGTCGTAGATCTCCTGGTTGACGGGGCCGCGCCCCACCATCCCGACGATGCCGCACATGTGAAGTTACTTCGCTCCGTCTTGATAGGAACCGACCAGGCGGACCGCGCCGCCATCGACGCCCTTGGCGCCCTGTTCGAAATCTCCGTCCGGCAGCGGACCGTCGCTCACGACGCCGACCTGCCAGGTCTCGATGCCCTCGGCCCCGAGAGCGGATGCCGCAGCCTCGGCCCTGTCTGCGGCGACCACCGCGAGGAACCCGACTCCGAGGTTCCAGGTGCCCTCGGTCGCGGCGAGGTCGAGGTCGCCGAGGTCGGCGAGCACACGGAACACCGGCGACGGCGACCACGTGGACCGGTCGACGTCGACCCACGAGCCCCGCGGGAGCACGCGCGCGAGATTGGCGGCGATGCCGCCGCCCGTGACGTGGCTGAGGGCGTGGACGGCGTCGCCCGTGTCGGCGATGAGGCGCAGCAGCGGGCTCGTGTAGAGGCGGGTCGGCTCGAGGAGCACCTCGCCCCAGCTCGAGCCGAAATCAGCCGCGTGACCGCCGTACTGCAGACCGGCGCGCGCGACGATGTGGCGGACGAGCGAGTAGCCGTTGGCGTGCAGCCCGCTCGAGGCGAGGGCGAGCACGACGTCGCCGGCGCGCACGCGCTCGGCACCGAGAACCTTGTCGGCCTCGACGATTCCGGTCGCGGCGCCCGCGACGTCGTAGTCGTTGACGCCGAGAAGACCCGGGTGCTCGGCGGTCTCGCCGCCGACCAGGGCGGTGCCGGTGGCGGCGCATCCTTCGGCGATGCCGCGCACGATGTCGGCGATCCGCTGCGGGAACACTTTGCCGCACGCGATGTAGTCGGTCATGAAGAGCGGCTTGGCCCCCACCACGACGATGTCGTCGACCACCATGCCGACGAGGTCCTGACCGATGGTGTCGTGCTTGTCGATCGCCTGCGCGATGGCGACCTTCGTGCCGACGCCGTCGGTGCTCGTCGCGAGGAGCGGCTTCGTGTACGCGCGCAGTGCGGTGGCATCGAACAGGCCGGCGAACCCGCCGACGCCGCCGAGCACCTCGGGCCCGTGCGTGCGCCGGACAGCCGACTTCATCAGCTCGACGGCGAGGTCGCCGGCGGCGGTGTCGACCCCGGCCGCGGCGTAGGGGTTCGCAGGAGTTTCTGATGGGGATCCCACCCGCACAGCCTACCCGGCACCGGATGCCGCATCCGCCGTGCGTCGCGGCATCCGGTTCGGCCTCGGGGGCGTCGCGGCATCCGGTTCGCGAGAGGGGCGCGCGCCGCGGCATCCGGTTCGCGTGAGATGCGTGCGTCGCGGCATCCGATTCGCGTGAGATGTCGGATCGTCAGCACCGCTCGCGGCGGGGCAGGATGCCGGGTCGTCAACACCGCTCGCGGCGGGGCAGGATGCCGGGTCGTCAACACCGCTCGCGGCGGGGCAGGAGGCCGGGTCGTCAGCACCGCTCGCGGCGGGCAGGATGCCGGGGCACCAGCCCGGGCGGCGGGTGCGGGCTGGTGCCCAACAGAGAGTCCCGACGTCATGCGGCCAGGTGCAGGCCCTGCGCGATGGCGACCATGATCAGATGCTGCACCGACGGCCAGTCGTCGACCACCTGGCGGTAGCCCACACGGACGACCCGGTAGCCCGCCAGCAGGAGGGCTGCGTCGTGGCGGTTGTCGGAGTCGCGCTGCGCGCCGACGTGGTGACCGCCGTCGATCTGGAGGACCAGGCGATCGCCGATGAGGAAGTCCACGCGGTGTCCGGCGACCCACGCCTGCGGCACGATCGGGACGCCCATCCACTTGAGCCTCGGGATCACGATCGTCTCGAGCCCCGAGTCGGAGAACACCTGCGCGTCGTCCAGCACCGCGCGGGCCCGCGACGACAGGGGCAGCTGAGCCATGGCGGCGCGCTCCACGAGCTGCTTGCGGAACGCCGACTCCCAGATCGTGAGCGCCGCCTCGTGCGGCCTGCATTCGGCCACCCGGACGAGAACGTTCTCGATCGGATCCTCAAGGGCGTCGGGATCACGGGCGACCAGCGGCTTCGCCCGGTGGACCACGGTTCCCTTCGCGACCGAGACACGACCGGAGTGCGGCGGCGCGGCCACGTGCCAGGCCTTGTCTCCTCCCGGGTCCCACAGCTGCAGACGCTTGGCGTGCGTGGAACAGGTGAGCACGACGCCGGCGCGGGCGGCGGCGACGAGGGCGGCATCGGCGTGAGGCAGGGCGACCCACCGTCGCCGCACCCGCACGGCCTTGTCCGAGGCGACCGCCGCGGCGATCGCCCGCTCGGAATGACCGAGAGACCGCAGCTTCGCACCGCGCACCACCCCGCCCTCCTTCTCGAGTGTCTCGAGCAGGGCGTCCATTCGTCGTTGCAGCGGCGTGCGTTGCGGCATCCGGTCATGATGTCGTGCGGTCGGCCGGCGACGACGGGCTCGCGGAGAGTCCGGGGACACGCTGCCGCCCTGGCGAGCCTGGGGAGGAGACCACGCGTGAGGGGACAGGCCGATGCCGGTCGGGTCTTCCGGGGCCTGGCCCGGGCCGGGCCACGCCTGAGGTGTGGCCCGCCTTCGGGTTCGGGTCGGGCCGACGGTACTGCCCGGGGCCGGGCCACGCCGGGGCCGGACCCCCCTGAGGTATGGCGTCCGACTTCGGGTTCGGGTCGGGCCGACGGTACTGCCCGGGACCGCACGCCCTCCGCTCGTCGCCGCGAAGAGAGGCGGATGCCGCGACGGGAGGTCGATCTGCGTCGTTGCATCCTCCGTTCGCCGACATCCCCTCCGTCGAGCGCGGCGAGCGGAGGAGTGGCATGCGACCAAGGAGCGGAGGAGGACCAAGGAGGGAAGGCGACCAGCAGCGGAAGGCGATCAGGAGATGAGGGGTGCGCACGAGTCGTCGCGCGAGTGACGGGCGCGGCATCGCGCTTGGCCCGGCTCGCCGGGCGCACCCTACAATGGCGGCATGGCTGGGGCCGGAACGCCGGAGTGGCTGATCCGCGAGGACGCAGGTCAGCCGGTGCTTCTCGCGCTCTACCTGCGGCAGGTGCTCGGGATCCGCTCGCCGGACGAGCTGCCGCTGCTGCGCGGCATCCCGCCGCGCGCGACGGCTCCCGACCGCGACACCGATGAGCACGACCTGCTCGAGAGGCAGTGGCGGGAGTACTGGGCGATGACGGTCGAGCCGCAGGCGCACCCCTCGCCCGTGCCGCTGGATCTGGTCGACGGCTTCGAGACACTCGTGGCCCTGCCGATCGAGGGCTCCGACCTGCTGCGGGCGGCCATGGCCCCCCACGCGTCCGAGGCCGTCGCGTTCGCTCAGTCGGCGCACGCCCGCTACGTCCGCGACGCCGGCTCGGGGGTCGCCTATCGCGCCTACGCGAGCGCGATCGCCGAGCACGAGCGGCAGGTGGGGCGGCGTGCGCACTCGTTCGAGCTGAACGTGCAGGTACTGCCCCTCGCCCAGCGGGGCGTGTGGTGGATCGGCTCGCTGACGGTCGCGGTGACCGACGGGCTGCGCGGAGACATCGCCGCGTTCGACGCGGCCATCCACCCGATCATCGCCGAGCTGGCCTGAGCGGTCAGTGGTGCCGGCGCATGAAGTCGGCGAGACGGAACATGTCGGCCGGGTTGACGACGGTGAGAAAGTCGACGACTGCGGTCGCCAGGTACAGGCTGACGACGACCGCGACGGCGAGGATCAGCATCTGCATCGTCGGGTGACGCTCGATGAGGTTTCGCATGACGGGCTCCTTGCTCGGGTGTTTCTTCGATGACCTCACTGTCCTCTCGAGAAGCTGCTCGGTCCGCCCGCGCGCAAACGGCGCGTGTGTCGTCCTGGTGACATTGGCAGCGTCGGCCCGGGCCGTTGCATACGGCGCACGGAGGCGGGAGGATGCCGTCACGGCAGGTCCCGAGCGGGGAGCGAAAATGCGAATCCTGAGCGAGAGCCTTCCCGCCGAGGTGGTCACGGCGGTGCGCTCTCGCATGGTGCGCCGGCAGTGGCGGCACGGTGACACGATCGTCTTCCAGGGTGATCCCGGGTCGGGGATCTACTACATCGAGTCCGGGCACGTCGGTGTCACAATCGGGACCGCCCGTGGCGAATCGGTTACCGTGACCGTCCTGAGCGACGGAGACAGTTTCGGCGAACTGGCACTGCTCACCCCCGCGAGGGTGCGTACCTCGAGCGTGGTGGCGCTGACCGCGACCACGACCCTCGTCTTGGCGGAACGCGACTTCACGGAGCTGCGCAGCGCGCACCCGGCGATCGATCGCGCTCTCATCGACGCGCTCGCCGACCGTGTTGTCGACCTGAGCGAGCATCTGACGCAGGCGGTCTTCGAGACCGTCGACCGCCGATGCGCGCGCAGGGTTCTCGAATTGGCGGAGCTGTTCGCTCAGGACGGCTCGGACGACGCAATCATCCCGCTCACTCAGGACGACATCGCGGGACTGACGGGGGCGACGAGGCCGACCATCAATCAGATCCTGGGCAAGCTGGCCGCGCAGCGACTCATCCGTGTCTCACGGGGTCGGATCGAGGTGCCCCGCATCGAGGCGCTCCGCGCCCACGTTCGATGAAGCCGCTCGCACCCGCCGCACCAGGATCGCGGCGCGTTTGCCCTTGACTTCCAGCTCTTCCGCCTCGTAGGCCCCGGAGGGCCAAACCTCGATGGACGCGACGATCTCGCCTTCTGCCGCCGCTGCGCACAATCGCGATCCGACGTTGACAGCATCACCCACGACGGCATACTGCCTGCGACCGGAGGCCCCGACCGTGCCGGCGACCACCGGCCCGTAATGCAGGCCGACCCCGAAGCGGACCGGCGGCAGTCCGGCCGCGGAGAGTTCGGCATCCAGCTGTCCCACGTCAGCCACGAGCGCGCTCGCACACGCGCGGGCCGTCGCCCGAGGGTCATCGAGGATCTGCAGCGCACCGAATGTCGCGAAGACCTCGTCGCCGACGAACTGCATCACAGTCCCCGAGGCAGCGAAGACCCGCGCGCAGACGTACCCGTAATACGCATCGAGCATGTGTCGCACATCGTCGGGATCGAGAGACTCGGCCATCGGGGTGAAGGCCCGAAGGTCGCAGAACAGCAAAGCAACCGGCATGCGGATGCCCTGGTCGAGAGCACGCTCGCCACGCTCGTCAAGGAGTCTGCGGGCCACGCCCTGCGGGACGTACCGAGATAGCAGGTCGGCGGCGCGGCGCCGATCGCGCTGCTCCGATGCGAGCCGCACAATCCCTCCCCCCGCGGCACAGGCCAGGACTGACGCGGGCACACGTACCAGATCGAGCTGGATGCCGGTGAGCGGCAGGGCCGCGATGGCTGCGAGTACCCAGGCCGCGACGAGCGCGAGCACCGCGCCTGACGCCGCCCACGGAGCCAGGCGCCACGCGGCGAACGCGGCGACTGCGCCAAGGATGAGTATCGTCACAGCCGTCAGCCACCAGGGCGCCGGCGTCACCCAGGACCGGTGGAGGATCGTGTTCACCGCCTGAGCCTGCACCAGTACACCGGGAGTCGTGGCACCGGGCTGCAGGGGCGTCACGTGTGTGTCCCCGACGGTCACGTCGGCGACACCGACGAGCACGATGGCTCCGCGCAGCTGGTCCGAGACCGTGCCGTCGAGGACATCCGCCGCCGCGACGACGGCGCGCGCATCGGAACGGATTTCGTCCGTCCATGAGATCCGGAGCAACGCGCCGTGTTCGACGGGGACCGTCAGCCCACGATATTGCACCGCCCGCGGACGGAGCAGCGGAGGCGCAGCACCATTGCGAGCCTCGGAAGCAGCGGCCGCGAGCGCCAGAGCGAAGCCAGGGAGGTGCTGGCCCCTCGGCGTCTGGACCACGAGAGGTACCGTGCGCGTCACGCCGTCAGCGTCGGCAGGCACAAGGGTGTGGCCGACGAGCCCCGCTGCCGCGATCAGCGGGTCAGGGGCGAGCGGTTCGGATCCGACGAGAACTCCGCGCTCGGCGCGCACCGCCGAGGCGAAGGCTGTGGCCACGACGCTCGGGACCCGGGCGAGTGTCGTGGCGAGCTCGCCCGTGCCGTCGCCGTCGGGCCCAGGCCCCGCTATGACATCGAATCCCAGCGCGAGCGGACGCTCGTCCGCGATCGCCGAGAGCAGCGCCGCCTGCTGAGAGCGCGACCAGGGCCAATCCCCGGCATCAGCCTGCGACGCCGCATCGATGGCGACCACCACCACTCGCGGATCGGCGTCGCCGATCGGCCACAACACGTCCGAGGCGCGCCTGGCCCAGTCGCCACCTGCGCCAGCGAGTGTCAGGCCCAGCGACAGAAGCACCGCCACACCGTAGGCTGCGACCGCTACTCGACCCGGTGTCACGTCGCCGCCTACGGATGCCGCACCAGCGTGAGGATCCGCTCCGCCTCGACCACGTTGCTCCCGTCAGACGTCCGCATGTCGCACTTGGTGTACGGCGGGTCGAGCGTTTCGACGATCGAGAGCATTCCGCTCATCCGAGTCGCCTCCCCGGCGTTCGTCTCATCGGGCTGGAAACGATAGACGAGCTCGATCGTTCCGGTCTCCCCCGTGGGCGATCCGTCGTCATAGACGCACTCGAAGGTGCCCGTTCGGCCGAAGACGATCTCGGTCCCCTCGAAATGGGCCGTCTCCTCCCAGCCGTTGGCCGAGGCAACCGAAAGCGTGCACTCCGGCTCGCATCCCGACTGCTCGAGAGTCCACACGACCTCATCCACACCTCCGACGGGGTAGTCGGAAGTATTGGACTCGATCGTCGTGATGGTCACATCCCACTCCCCGGAAGCGGATGCCGCCTCTGCGGGCGGCGGCGGCAGAGGCGTCGCACCTTCGCGCTCGCCATCACGCTCTATGTTCTCCATCACCCAGTCGGGAAGCGCGTCGGCCGGCATGACGGCCGGTTCCCCGTCCGGCAGCACGATCCGACGGTAAGCATCGAGCTCGAACTCGCGCCCGTCCGTGGTCATGACTCGCACCATGCCCTCGTAGACGATGAACACACACTCGGGGCCGGGTGTGCAGATCACGGAGAACACGGTGCCGCGCACCGAGGCGACACCCACCGGCGTCACCACCTCGTACACGGCGTCCTCGGCGACGAGCTCACGGACGCTGTGCCAGGTCTCGCCGACATCGAGCTCGATCGTCGTGCGTTGGACCTCAGCGGATCCGAGCTCCGTGATCGAGACCTCGCTGGACGGCCCGACTCTCATGAAGGAGGTATCGGGGAAGATCACTTCGGCCAACCCCGAACGATCGGTCGACACCACGTCACCCTCGGATGCGGTCGTCCGTTCGGTGACATCCCGCGCTTCGCTGTCCTGCGACGCCAGCATCACCGCGCTCACCAACGGGTCTATGTCGGCCGACGGCCCGCCTGCGCATCCGGCAAGGACGCTCACCGCTACCAGCCCGGCGAGCACACCCACACGTCGCCTCATGACCACTCCCCAGGGTCAGGTCTCGCCTCGCACCCCAGCGTGCACTGCGTCGACGGTGGCCCGATTTTATCGGCGCCCCCACAGCGGGTCAATGAGTGCCGGAACACGGCTGAGCCGCTCACCTGGGGGGCGGGCGGCTCAGCGGGTCTCAGGCCGGAAGAAAGGAGGGAGAGGAGTCAGGCCATTCGGCGCAGCCCGGGGCGGTACTCTCCCCCCTCCCACACGCCAGGGACAACAACACCTCAGTAGGCGCGAAGGATGCTCACGTAGCTCCACCCGAGGTTCGCGTGGTGATAGCCGGGATATGCGACATTCCGCGTCGACCCGGTGACCCGGACACCCCACTCCTGGCCCGAGCCGGCGAACACCTTGATGTAATTGTTGGCGAAGGCCCGAGTGTCGCGGACATCGCACCCTGTGCTGCCCGTACGGCCATAGCCGATTCGCTCCCAGTTTCCGTTGGAGAGAAGCCGGCTGACCTGGGTGTAGATCCCGGCGGCTGGGCTGCCGTCGGTGTAGAAGAAGCAGTAGCCGATCGACGTCGCCGCTGAGGCGGGCGGTGCGGCGAGCACGCCCGCGCCAAGCCCGATCGCGGTGGCGAGGGTAGCGCCGACTGCGACCTTGCGGATGTAGCGGCCGAACCGGCGGGAGGGCTTGCTGTCCATAGAGCGGGAGGTGGTGTTCATGATGGCTCCTTGAGTGAGAGTGGCGACACGTCCATCGGACGCAAGGCCAGAGTCCTCTCATCGAGGCGCCGGCTCTGTCACGGAGGGAACACACCCACCGTCGAGCCGCTGACGGTCGCGGTGACCGACGGGCTGCGCGGAGACATCGCCGCGTTCGACGCGGCCATCCACCCGATCATCGCCGAGCTGGCCTGAGGAGCATGGCCTGACTAACCGGGCCTGACGAACCCGGCGGGCCGAGCCGAACAGGGCGGGCCGAGCGGGCCGGCGGTCGGCTCAGGCCTCTTCGTCGATGTGGATCGACGAATGCCGCACCTCGACCTCACGCGCGCGGCGCCGTGAGACCCGGTCGAACACGAGCGCCACCGCCCCGCCGAGGGCGAGCCCGACGGCGATGCCCATGAGCGCCAGGAACCCGAAGACCTGTCCCTGCGAGTATTCGAGCCCGGTGTTGTCGCTCACCTGCGTGGTTCCGTCGAACGCGAAGGTGAGGATCATCGCGATGAGGATGCCGAGACCGGCGCCCGCGACGAGGAACACCGAGATCTTCGGAGCGCGCCGCACGCTCACGCGTTCACGGCGGTCACCCGGGCTGTCGGTCATGTCGTCCATTATCCCCCGGGTGCGGGAGCCGAGATCCGGGGCCGCGGGCTCCGCAGGCACCGGCCCCAGCTCGCCGCGGAAGGCCAGGCGCCGCGAGGACGGCACCGGAAGGTCAGGGGCGCCGTTCGGGCTCGTCTCCCCACCGGGGCGGATCGTCCGAGACGGGGGACGTGAGGTCGTCGGTGAGCACGGTCGCCCGCTCCGCGATCTCGGCCCGGTGGCGTCGCCCGATCATGCGGTCGAGGGCGATGGCGAGCGTGCCGAACACCAGCAGTCCGACGCCCACGCACACCGCGGCGAGCGCACCGTAGACCCGCAGGAAACCGGAGGCGCCGGCGGTGAGCGGTCCGCCGGGGTCGCCGGTCGCGGCGGCGACGGCGGTGAGGATCCCGGCGACGACGAGCCCCACGACGACGCCGAGGAAGAGGAAGCGGCCGTAGCGCGGCGAGCGGCGCACGACGACCGAGACCACTTCGTCGTCGACGATGTGGTCGTGCTCGGACGGGGTTCCCCGGCCCGCCGCGGCACCGCGTGCGCCTGCCATGGGCTCATTGTCCCACCGGACGAGACGGGACGGGCGGGAAATCCGGGTCCGGAATCGACGATGTGTCAGGGACGCAGCGGCAGCAGGTGAGAGACGTCGGCACGCGTCCCCGACGCCAGGATGCGGCCGCTCGTCGCGGCATCCGCCCACTTCTCATCGCCGAGCGCCAGCGCGATCCAGGTCGCCGGGTCGGTCTCGACGACGTTCGGGGGTGTGCCCCGGGTGTGCCGAGGCCCCTCGACCACTTGGACGGCGCCGAACGGGGGCACGCGCACCTCGACGCTGCGGCCGGGCGCCTTCTCCGCCAGGAGCTGCAGCAGGTAGCGGACGGCGGTCGCGAGGTCGGTGCGGGCGGGCGCGTCGACGCCGCGGACCGCGGCGAGCGCGGCGCGGCCGTCGTCGACGGTGATCCTGCGGGCTGCCATGCACACCACGGTACGCGGGAGTGCGCCTCGCTAGGCTGGGCAGGGTGAAGATCCTGGTCCTCGGCTCGGGCGCGCGCGAGCACGCCATCATCCTCGCCCTGCTCTCGGAGGAGGCCGGGCACGAGATCCTCGCCGCCCCCGGCAACGCCGGCATCGGGCGCGACGCGACCCTGGTCGACCTGGACGCGAACGACCCCGCGGCGGTGACGTCCTTCGCGAACGCCGAGAACGTCAACCTCGTCGTGATCGGCCCCGAAGCGCCGCTCGTCGCGGGCGTCGCCGACACCGTGCGCGCGCACGGGATCCCCGTGTTCGGTCCGGGCAAGGCCGCAGCCCAACTGGAAGGCTCGAAGGCGTTCGCGAAGCGGATCATGGAGGCCGCGGGGGTCCCCACCGGCCGCGCGCTGCGAGCGCGCACGCGCGCCGAGGTCGAGGCGGCCATCGACGAGCTGGGGTCGCCGTACGTCGTCAAGGCCGACGGGCTCGCCGCCGGCAAGGGCGTCATCGTCACCGACGACCGCGCCTCCGCCCTCGCTCACGCCGACACCTACCTGCCGAGCGGTCCGGTGCTCGTCGAGGAGTTCCTGTCCGGACCCGAGGTGTCGCTCTTCTTCCTCTCGGACGGGGACCGCGTACTGCCCCTCAGCCCTGCGCAGGACTTCAAGCGCCTGGGCGACGGCGACTCCGGGCCCAACACCGGCGGCATGGGCGCGTACTCGCCGCTGCCGTGGCTGCTGGAGCGCTTCGGCGGAGAGGACGCCTTCGTCGACCTGGTCACCCGCGAGGTCGCCGAGCCGGTGATCCGTCAGCTCGACGCCGAAGGCACGCCGTTCATCGGTCTGCTGTACGCGGGGCTGATCCTCACCGACACCGGTGTCAAGGTGATCGAGTTCAACGCCCGGTTCGGCGACCCGGAGACCCAGGTGGTCCTGCCGCGCCTGGTCGACCCGCTGTCGGAGCTGCTGCTGGCCGCCGCCTCGGGGCACCTCGAGGACCGCGCGCGCCCCGCCTTCGCCGATGCCGTCGCCGTGACCGTCGTCCTCGCCAGCGAGGGCTATCCGTCGTCGCCGCTGACCGGCCGGCCGCTGGCAGGACTGGATGCCGCGGCATCCGTCGAGGGTGTGCACCTCGCGCACGCCGCCACGGCGCTCGAGGGCGACCACCTCGTGGCCACCGGCGGACGCGTGCTCAACGTCGTCGGGCTCGGCACGACCTTCGCCGAGGCGCGGGAGCGCACCTACCGCGCGCTGGGGCACATCGAACTCGCCGGCGGGCAGTTCCGCACCGACATCGCCGCTCGCGTCGTCGAGCACTGATCTCGCTGGCCTGCGGGCCCGTTCTCGCTGGAAGCGATTCGAGGCGACCCGCTCAGTCCGTTGCTTCTGAACGCAGCACCCGCGCCCACGCGAGGGCTGCGCCATCGGCGTGGGTGAAGTCGATCTGCAAGGGGGTGTCGGTGGTCACCACGAACGTTTCAGAGAACGGTTCGCCGTCGCACACGAAGGACCCGCTCAGGACGTCCTGGCCCCCCTCGTCGGCGAGGCGCACCCGGAAATCGATATCGACGGTTTCGCCGGCAGGCGCGCACGCACCCTCCACAAGGTGCTCGCGACCCGCTGTCGGGATGTCGGAGACCTCAACCTCCGAGTTCGCGGCACCGTCGTCGACAGTCAGCACGACGCGGGCGATCTCGGCGGCGTTGCGCGCCGGTATCGCGAGGTCGATGCGAGTGGGCGAGGAGGGTCCACCGGCCCGGGTCTGGGGAGTGGGGGACGCCGAGACCCCGTTGGAGACCGGCTCGGCCACGCAGCTTCCGAGAACCAGCACCCCTGCCGCGATAGCGGCACCCAACATGAGGCGGAAGCGGGGACGGCGGCACAGGGTCATGGGAACAAACTAGGAGGCACTCGATCATCTCCTCCAGCGACGCTCCGCGATAATGGGCGGGTGACCGCCTCGCCTGCCTCCGCCTCCCCGCTCGAGCTGCCCGGGTGGCGGCACGTCTACTCCGGCAAGGTGCGGGACCTGTACGAGCCGGCCGGCGGCGACGCCTCCTCCGAGCAGGGCGACGGGATGCTGGTGGTGGCCAGCGACCGGGTGAGCGCGTTCGACCACGTACTCGAACCCGGGATCCCCGACAAGGGCGCGCTGCTGACGCGGCTCAGTCTGTGGTGGTTCGACCAGCTGGCCGGCGGCGACGGCGGTCGCGGCATCCCGAACCATCTCGTTCCCGGGGCGACGCCGCCCGCCGCGGTCGCCGATCGGGCGATGGTTGTGCGACGGCTGGACATGCAGCCGATCGAGTGCGTCGTGCGCGGTTACCTCACCGGCTCGGGATGGGCGGAGTATCGCGAGCACCGCACGGTGTGCGGCATCCGTCTTCCGGAGGGTCTGCAGGACGGCGACCGGCTGCCCGAGCCGATCTACACCCCGGCGTACAAGGCGCCGCTGGGCGCGCACGACGAGAACATCACCTTCGAGCAGTCGATCGAGCTGGTGGGTCTCGAGCGGGCGAGTCTGCTGCGCGACCTGTCGCTCGAGATCTACTCGCGCGCCGCCCGCACGGCCGAAGGCCACGGCCTGATCCTCGCCGACACGAAGTTCGAATTCGGGCTCGACGACGCCGGCGTCATGACCCTCGCCGACGAGGTGCTCACGAGCGACTCCTCGAGGTACTGGGACGCCGCCGCCTGGGCGACCGGCGACACCCCGGCCGAGCGGATGGCGAGCTTCGACAAGCAGATCGTGCGCGACTGGCTCGCGGCCCATTGGGACAAGCAGGGCACTCCCCCGTCGCTGCCGGCCGACATCGTCGAGCGCACCGCCGCCCGCTACCACGAGCTCCTCGATCTGCTGACCGCCGACTGACGGCGGGCCCCACCACCCCCCCCACCCCTACGAGCGCAAGGAGCGCGGATGCCTGTGTGGAGCCTTCACGGCAACGGCCGGACCGTCGAGCGCGGACGCGTCGTCCGTCCCGACGAGCGACTGAACTGGCCGGCGACGATCGCCATCGGCGCGCAGCACGTCATCGCCATGTTCGGGGCGACGTTCCTCGTCCCGGTGCTCACCGGCTTCCCCGTCGCCACCACCCTGCTGTTCTCGGGGCTCGGCACGCTGCTGTTCCTGCTCGTGACGAAGAACCGCCTGCCCAGCTATCTGGGCTCGTCCTTCGCGTTCATCGCGCCGGTGACCGCCGCGACGGCATCCGCGGGAATGGGGTCTGCCCTCGCCGGCATCGTCGCCGTCGGCGTGCTGCTGGCCGCCGTGGGCTTCATCGTGCAGTTCGCCGGACTCGGCTGGATCGACCGGCTCATGCCTCCTGTGGTCGCCGGCGCCATCGTCGCCCTCATCGGCTTCAACCTCGCGCCGGTCGCATGGTCCAACTTCGAGCAGTCCCCCGTGGTCGGGACGATCACGCTGGCGTCGGTGATCCTGTTCAGCGTGCTGTTCCGCGGGTTCCTGGGTCGGATCTCGATCTTCCTCGGCGTCATCGTCGGATATCTCGCCGCGCTGCTGTTCGGCGAGATCGACTTCACCGCCGTCGGCGAGGCCGCGTGGGTCGGCCTGCCCGAGTTCCAGCTCGCCGACTTCGCCTCACCCGGCACGTGGAGCGCGATCGCGATGTTCCTGCCGGTCGTCCTGGTGCTGATCGCCGAGAACGTCGGTCACGTCCGCGGCGTCGCCGCCATGACCGACTCGTCCGTGAACGCCTACACCGGCCGGGCGCTCATCGCCGACGGCGCCGCGACGACCCTCGCCGGCTTCTTCGGAGGCTCGGGAACCACCACGTACGGCGAGAACATCGGCGTCATGGCGGCGACCCGCGTGTACTCCACCGCGGCCTACTGGGTCGCGGGAACGGTCGCGATCCTGCTGGCGATGTCGCCGAAGATCGGCGCGATCTTCAACTCGATCCCCGCGGGCGTGCTCGGCGGGGTGACGACGGCGCTCTACGGACTCATCGGGATCATCGGGATCAAGATCTGGGTCGACAACCGCGTGGACTTCTCGCGTCCGGTGAACCAGTACACCGGAGCCGTCGCCCTCGTGATCGCCATCGCCGGCTTCACCATGCAGTGGGGCGACTTCCAGCTCGGCGCGATCGTGCTGGGCGCGGCCGCGGCGCTCGTGATCTACCACCTCGGCAACGCCATCGCCCGCTGGCGGCAGACCGGCGCGGACGACGGCGGCCCGATCCCGGCGGTGGGTCCGCTCGGCGGCGACCCCGCCGACTCCAAGCCGGGCGACGCCCGCCGCGGCTGACCGGGCGGCCCGGCGCGGGTGCCCGGCCGGCCCGGTGCGGGCGCGTCAGACGGAGTCCCGCACCACCAGCTCGGTCTCGAGGATCGTGACGTGCTGCGGGTTCCGGCCGGCGAGAAGGTCGACCAGCACGCCGGCCATCGTCTCGCCCTGCACGAGGGACGGCTGCTTCATCGTGGTGAGGGCCGGCGTGACGCTCGTCGCGACGGGTGAATCGTCGAAGCCGATGATCGCGATGTCGTCGGGCACCCGGATGCCGGCCCCGGCAAGCACCGCGAGAACACCGCGCGCCATGAGATCACTGGCGACGAAGATCGCGTCGGGGCGCTCGCCTGCGGCGAGCAGCCGCCGCATCGCGGCCGCACCCCCGTCGGCGGTGAAGTTGCCGTCCTCGACGCCGGCCGGGGTCAGCCCATGCGCGGCGAGCGCCTGCCGGTAGCCGTCGAGGCGGTCGACGGCGGCGGGCATGTCGGAGGGCCCGGTGATCGTCGCGATACGGGTGTGACCGCGGTCGATCAGGAACTCGGTGGCCTCGCGCCCCCCGCGGATGTTGTCGACGTCGACGTAGTAGTCGCGCTCGCGCTCGCGCACGGGCCGGCCGCCGTAGACGACCGGCACGACGGCGGCGATCCGGTCGATGAAGGTGTCGCTGGTGTGGTGCGACACGACGATCGCGCCGTCCACCGCGCCCGAGCGCAGGTAGCTCGTGGTCTTGTCGCCCGGGTCGTCGCTGGCGATGAAGAGGTTGAGCACGTAATCGGTGCGCCCCAGTCGCGCGTTGATGCCCGAGACGATCGCGGCGAAGAAGGGGTCGCCGAAGAAGCGAGTGGTGTCCTCGGGCACGACCAGGGCGATCGCGTGGGTCTGCTTGCTCGCCAGCGAACGCGCCGCCCGGTTGGGCACGTAGTTCAGCTCGGCGATCGCCTTGCGCACCGCGTCGAGCGCTTCGGGGCTGACCGCCGTCGACCCGTTGACCACGCGCGACACCGTCGACCTCGAGACCCCTGCGGCGGCGGCGACCTCTTCGATCGTCACCGACGCGCGGGCGGAGTCAATGCTCATGGATCACGTGCCTTCCTCTGCCTGCGGGCGCTGCGGCCGCAGGCTCTCAGTCGAGCGCGCGGCGGCCGATGATGCGACGGTACTCCAGGCCCGAGTCCTTCACCGCACGCTCCTGGGTGGCGTAGTCCACCCGCACGATGCCGAAGCGCTTCTCGTAGCCCCAGGCCCACTCGAAGTTGTCGAGCAGAGACCAGTAGAAGTAGCCGCGGACGTCGACCCCGGCATCCTGCGCATCGAGGATCGCACCCAGGTGCGAGCGGACGAAGTCGACCCGGTCCGCGTCGTGCACGCGGGTCTCGCCGTCCTCGACCACCGCGACGTCGTCGTAGGCGGCGCCGTTCTCGGTGACGTACAGCACGGTCCCGGCAGGCTGGGCGTACTCGTCCCACACGCGTCCGAGCAGGCGCGTGAGCCCCTCGGGCTGCACCTCCCACTGCATCGGCGTGCGCGGAAGGCCGCGGTCGTGCCAGAAGATGCCCTCGTGCGACGGGAACGGCGATCCGCCCACGCGCACGGTCGGCGCGTCGCCCGGGATCGGGGGCACCTCAGGGGCGTGACCGCCGACGAACTCGCCGTGGTAGTAGTTCACCCCGAGCGAGTCGATGGGGGTCGAGATGGTCTCGAGATCACCCGGGCGCACCGCCTGCTCGAAGGCGGCGACCGCCCCGGCATCCACTGATCGGACGTCCTCGACGATGTCGGCGGGGTACGCGCCGCGGAAGAGGGGGTCGAGGAACCAGCGGTTGAACTGGCCGTCGATGCGACGGGCGGCGTCGGCATCCGCCGGATCATCGGCGTCGACCGGGTCGGCGACGGTCAGGTTGAGGGTGATGCCGAGGTTGAGCGTGCTGTCGCGCGCCCGCAGCTCGCGGATCACCTGACCGTGCCCGAGCATGAGGTGGTGCGAGGCGAGGAGACCCTCTTCGATGCTGTAATGCCCGGGGGCGTGGATGCCTGCGGTGTAGCTGAGGAACGACGAGCACCACGGCTCGTTGAGCGTCGTCCACACGCCTACCCGGTCGCCGAGCGCGTCGTGCATCGACATCGCGTACTCGGTGAAGCGCTCCGCGGTGTCGCGGTTCGCCCAGCCCCCGGCATCCTGCAGCGCCTGCGGCAGGTCCCAGTGATACAGGGTGAGCCAGGGCAGGATGCCGGCCCCCAGCAGCTCGTCGACCAGACGGCTGTAGAAATCGATACCCGCCGGGTTCACGGCGCCGCCGTCGGGGCGCACGCGCGCCCACGACGTCGAGAAGCGGTAGGTCTGCAGGCCCATCGACTTCATGAGCGCGACGTCGTCGCGGTAGCGGTGGTAGTGGTCGCACGCGACGTCGCCGTTGTCGCCGTTGATGACCGCGTCGGGCACCCGGCAGAACGCGTCCCAGATGGAGTCGCGGCGCCCGTCCTCGTGGGCGGCGCCCTCGATCTGGAAGGCGGCGGTGGCGGCGCCGAACAGGAAGTTCGACGGGAATCCGCGTTCGGGGGTCGAGGTCATGGGGACCACGTCCTCTCTCGGAGTCGTCAGCATGTCCATCCTGGCCTTCTCGCTCGCTGTTGTCGTACTCGATGACATCGGCGCGGTCATCCCTTCACCGCGCCGGCCATGATGCCGCTCACCAGCTGCTTGCCCGCGAAGACGAACAGGATCAGCAGCGGGATGGTCGCCAGCAGCACACCGGCCAGCACGACCGAGTAGTCGACGAAGTAGTTCGACTGCAGCAGCGACAGCGCCACGGGCAGGGTGGGGTCGCGGCGGTCGAGCACGATGAACGGCCAGAAGAAGTTGTTCCACGCGGTGACGAAGGTGAACAGCCCCAGCATCGCGGCGGCGGGTCGTGCCGCGACGAGACCGATCGTGGTGAAGGTACGGAACGAGTTCGCGCCGTCGACGCGCGCCGCCTCGATGAGCTCGTCCGGAACGGCCTGGCGAAGATACTGCGTCATCCAGAACACCCCGAAGGCGCTCGTGAGCGACGGGATGATGATGGCGCCGATGTTGCCGGTCCAGCCGAGGTCGCTGAAGAGGATGTACAGCGGCACGACGCCCAGCTGCATCGGCACCGCCATGGTCGCCACGACGAACACCAGCAGGGGTCCCGATCCGCGGAAGCGCAGCTTCGCGAACGCCCAGCCCGCCAGCGTCGAGAACACCACGACCGAGACGGCGATGACGGCCGAGCTGAAGATCGAGTTCCACAGCGCCCGCCAGAAGTTCACGGCGGGGTCGTTCAGCACCGAGGCGGCGTTGGCGAGGAAGTTCCCGCCGGGCAGCCACGACATGTCGGGGTCGTTGATGGTCGAGGCGTCGCCCGAGCCGATGAGGAACGACCAGTAGAAGGGGAACACCGAGGCGACGAGGATGACGACCAGCCCGATGTAGACCCAGAAGCCTGCTCGCTGGCCCTTGATGCGGGTGGTGCGACCGGCGCGGATGCGAGCCGGCCGACCGGCCGTGGTGCGTGTGGCGGTGGACGTGCTCATGAGCGGCGTGCCTTCCTGCCGAGGTTCGGGTTGCGGGTGCCCTCGTCGCGGACGAGGGAGCGGGTGACCAGCAGGTTGATGAGACCGATGATCAGGATGATCACGAAGAGGATCCAGGCGAGCGCTGCGGCGCGACCGAAGTTCGACTCGCCCCAGCCGATGTTGTAGAGGAACAGGGTGATCGTCAGCCACTGCTGCGCGGGTCCGCCCTGACCGGTGTTGTCGAACATGCGGGGCTCGTCGAAGATCTGCAGGCCGCCGATCGTCGAGGTGATGATGACGAAGATGAGCGTGGCCTTCAGCGACGGGATCGTGATGCTGAAGAACTGGCGCAGGGGGCCGGCGCCGTCGACGGTCGCCGCCTCGTAGTAGTCGCGGGGGATGGCCTGCATCGCCGCGAGGAGGATGAGGGTGTTGTAGCCGGTCCAGCGGAAGTTGACCATCGTGGCGATGGCGACGTGGCTCCAGAACGGGTCCTTGTGCCACGGGATCGCGATGCCGAACCAGTCGCGGAGCAGGTTGTTCACCAGGCCGAAGTTGTCGCCGAACATGTTGCTGAAGATCAGGGCGACGGCGACGGGCGCCATGACGAACGGGATGAGGACGCTCATCCGCCAGAAGGTCTTGGCGCGGATGTTGCGGTCGAGGAGGGCCGCGATGAACACGGCGGCGATCAGCTGCGGCACCGTGGACAGCAGGAAGATGCTGAAGGTGTTGCGCAGCGCGGTCCAGAACTGCGGGTTGGCGAGGATCCAGCTGTACTGGTCGAAGCCGACGAACTCACCGGAGTTGCGGACGAGGTCCCACTCCTGGAAAGAGATGATCGCCGTGAACACGATCGGGAACAGTCCGACGATCGCGAAGAGGATGAAGAACGGCGAGATGTAGAGGTAGGGCGAGAACTTCAGGTCCCACTTGCTCAGGCGCTGGCTGAAGGAAAGGACCCGGACGGGGCGCTCCGTCTTCGACGGCGCCGATGTCGCCGGCGGGCGCGTTTCGGTGGCGGTCACGATGACTCCGGTCGATCTGTGGTGTGGCAGGGGGGGCGGCCGGAGCTGCCCGGGAGGGCGGGTGCGGGCTGTGGGCCCGCACCCGCCTGGGGATCAGAAGGCCTCGACCTCGGCGACCCACGTGTTCCACGAGGTCTCGGGGTCTTCGAGACCGTCGAACACGCGGTTCACCGCGTTCTGCAGGGCGTCGTGGTACTTGAAGTAGTCGGCGTCCTTGTAGGGCGTGACCGTGACGGCCGCGGCGCGGTTGGAGAGGATCTCACCGGTGGGCGCCTCGTTGAAGTACTCGTTCGTGGCGCTCGTGAGCTCTTCGCTCTCGAGGGCCTCGAGCTGGCTCGGGAACGTGCCCGCAGCCTCGAACGCCTTCATCTGCTGCTCGGGAGCCGTCAGCCAGTCGGCCAGTGCGAGTGCGGCATCCACGTTCTCGCCGTCGGCGGGGACGGTCAGGTACGACCCGCCCCAGTTGCCGCCGCCGTTCGGGAAGACATCCGCGATGTCCCAGCCGGTGACGTCGGGCGCGGTGCCCGAGATCACGCCGAGCATCCAGCCCGGGCACAGCATGGTGGCGAACTCGCCGTTGGCCATCGAGGCGAACCAGTCGTCGGACCACTGGCCCGAGTAGGCCGAGTTCGGCACGGCGCGCTCGATGACGAGCTCGTAGGCATCGGCGATCTCGGGGTTCGAGGTGGCGATGGACGTTCCGTCGGCCTCGGAGTAGGTGTACTCGATCTGGTTCACGATGCCCTGGAGCACCGAGTTGGCGGAGTCGATCATCGGCTTGCCGGTGGCCTCGCGGTACTGGTCGGCGACGTCGAGGAAGTTCTCCCAGTCGCCGTCGAACAGCTCGGCGACGCCCTCGCGGTCGCTGGGCAGGCCGGCGGCCTCGAACAGGTCGGCGCGGTAGCAGATGCTCTGCGGGCCGATGTCGGTGCCGAAGCCCACGAGGCGGCCGTCTGCGTCGGTCGCGGCGGCTTCCTTCCAGTCGAGCCAGCGGCCCTTGACGCTGTCGGGAGCCTCGGCGAGCAGGTCGGAGTACTGCATGGCCTCGGCGAACCAGTCGATCTCGACGGCCTCGATGTCGGCCAGACCGCCCTTGCCGAGCTTCTGGAAGTAGTTCGCACGCGCATCGCCGGACTCGGCGGCGCGGTTGTGGACGATCGTGACGTCGGGGTTCTCGTCCATGTACTCCTGGAAGAGCTCGTCCGTGTATCCGAAGTCGTTGAACGTCGCGACGGTGAGGGTGATCTCCCCACCCTCGCTCGAGCCCTCGCCGGCGGTGTCGCCGGTCGAGCAGCCCGCGAGGACGATTGCTGTGGCCGAGAACGCGGCGACGGCCGCTGCGCTCCTGCGGAAGGCGCGTGATTTCACTGTCACTCCTTTGTGGTGTGGGTGGTGTCGTGTGAGGTGACGGGATGCGGCCGATTCCCTATCGGCCGATCGAACGCGAGTGCGTTTGGGAGCGCTCTCACGATGTGCGGGTTACGTTACGGGAGCGCTCCCACGTCTGTCAAGGGAGCGCTCCCACGAGGTGGTCACGGTTTGATCACGACACCGTTTCGTCGTGGCATCGCCCTGCGCCGTAGACTTGTCGGCGTTCCCTGCCCGCGACATCCGGCGTTCGGCTTCTGGCTGCGCTCGTCGCTCAACGACCGATAGCTGCGGCCTGCGGCCGCCAGGAGAATTCAGATGCCCACCATCGTCGTCGACGTCATGCCCAAGGCCGAGCTCCTGGACCCCCAGGGCAAGGCGGTCGCCGGGGCTCTGTCCCGGCTCGGAATCGAGGACTTCAGCTCGGTCCGCATCGGCAAGCGCTTCGAGCTCGCCGTGGAGGGCGAGGTCACCGAGGACGTGCTCGCGGCGGCCCGCAAGGTCGCCGACGAGATCCTCTCGAACGCGGTGATCGAGGACGTGGTCGGCGTCGAGGTGGTCGAGTGACCGTCCGCATCGGGGTCATCACCTTCCCCGGTTCGCTCGACGACCGCGATGCGCAGCGCGCCGTGCGACTCGCCGGCGCAGAGCCGGTCGCCCTGTGGCACGGTTCGCACGACCTCGAGGGCGTCGACGCGCTCGTGCTGCCCGGCGGCTTCAGCTACGGCGACTATCTGCGCGCCGGGGCGATCGCCGCGCTCGCGCCGATCATGTCGGAGGTCAAGGACGCCGCGGCCAAGGGCATGCCCATCCTCGGCATCTGCAACGGATTCCAGATGCTGGTCGAGGCGCACCTGCTGCCGGGCGGTCTGATCCGCAACGCGCATCAGCAGTTCATCCGCCGCGACCAGCGCCTGCGCGTGGAGAACTCCGACACCGCCTGGACGAACCACTTCTCACGCGGCCAGGAGATCGTCATCCCCCTGAAGAACGCCGACGGCGGCTACATCTGCAGCGCCGAGACGCTGGAGCGGGTCGAAGGCGAAGGCCTCGTGGCCTTCCGCTATGTCGGCGTGAACCCGAACGGCTCGCTCGACGACATCGCAGGCCTCACGAACGAGCACGGCAACGTCGTCGGCCTCATGCCGCACCCCGAGCACGCGGTCGAGCCCGGCTTCGGTCCCGACACGGCCGCCGCGACCCGTTCCGGAGTCGACGGCCTGAGCTTCTTCACCGCCGCCGTGCGCGCGGTGGTGGGCGCCGCCGCCTAGGTTCTCGCGGGTCAGACGGTTCCGGCGGGCGGCCAGAGCCCGATGATGAGCGCCATCACCACGAACGTCACGACCTCGTGGCCGATGTTCATCACGGTCAGCGACGTCGGGCGCCCCTCGAAGGCGTCGTGGGTGATGAAGCGCGCGGCGGTGAAGCCCGCCCACAGGATCACGGCGGTGCCGAGCGCCGCCAGCAGGTATCCACCGCCGTAGAAGTGCCATGCGATCGAGGTGGAGCCGGCCAGCACCCAGGCGGAGATGAAGCTGACGATGACCGTGGTGATGATCGGCCACAGCGCGGAGGCTCCGGGACGGTCCATGTCGACCTTCGCCAGCGCCGCCCAGCGGGTGCCGAACACCTTCGGCGAGTACCAGACGGTGCCGACGACGAGGGTGGAGAGCGTCGCGAGGATGACCGCCCAGTAGTTGATCTCGGGAACCTGCATGGCGCCTCCAGCCTCTCGGTTGCCGTCGCGCCGAGCGTAGCGCCGGGTAGCGTGGAACGGTGAGCACCGGCATCCGAAATCTCATCGTGTCCGTCCCGAGCGCCGAACTGGCCACCGACCTCGAACCGCTCCCCGAGGGTGTCGAGGTCATCCAGTGGCGAATGGATGCCGCGGCACCCCGTGAGCGGATCGACATCGTCGTGCCCCCGTACATGAGTGCGAGCGTCATGCTCCCCCACCTCGCGGGCGTCGAGACGCGCCTCGTGCAGAGCCAGTCGATCGGCTACGAGGGGATCGCCGATCACCTGCCTCCCGGGCACGTGTTCGCGAACGCCGCGTCGGTGCACGAGACCTCGACGGCCGAGCTCGCCGTCGCGCTCGCCCTGGCGGCGCAGCGCCGGATCCCCGCGTACGTCCGCGCCCAGACCGACGGCCGGTGGGCACCGGAGTTCGCCGAGAGCCTCGCCGACCGGCGTGTGCTGCTGCTCGGCTACGGCGGCGTCGGCAAGGCGATCGCCGCGCGCCTCGCCGGTTTCGAGGTCGAGATCACCGCCGTCGCCTCGAGCGCACGCACCGAGGACGGGATGCCGGTGCACGGCGTGGACGAACTGCCCGACCTGCTGCCGCGCGCCGAGATCGTCATCGTGTCGCTGCCCGGCGGTGAGTCCACACGGCACATCGTCGACGACGCCTTCCTCTCCGCCCTGCCCGACGACGCGCTGCTGGTGAACGTGGGACGCGGGTCGCTCGTCGACACCGGCGCGCTGGTCGATCACCTGGGCCGCGGGCGGATGCGGGCGGCGCTGGACGTCACGGATCCCGAACCCCTCCCCGAGGGCCATCCGCTGTGGTCGATGCCCGGGGCACTCGTGGTGCCGCACGTCGGCGGCGCGTCGACGGCCATGCGCCCGCGCATCGCCCGGCTGGTGCGCCGGCAGATCGACCGGATGCTGGCCGGCGACGAGCCGCTCAACGTCGTCATCGAAAGCTGACGCCGGGCCCGGTTGCCGCAAGGGCGACCGGTACGTGCGGTCACGCGCGGGCGTCGACATCCTCGCCCGACCAGAGGTCGCCGCACTCGACCTCGATCACGTCGTGTGAGGCGAGGTAGGGTCGCGCTCCGCGGTCTCCGGACACCGCGGCGCCGAGCGCGGCCAGATGCGCTCGGCCGATGGCGACCGGGTGCCCGGGCCGGCCCCGGTAGACCGCCTGCGCCAGTCCCGCCGCGGGGTCGTCGCCGAGGACGGCGAGGACCCGGGTGACGGCGTCGGCGGGAGCGTCGGGGGTGTCGACGGGGGTCACGACGACGACGTCGGCCGATCGTTCGGATGCCGCGGCCGAACCCGCTCGCAGGGTGGCGGAGACGCCGGCCCGCCATTCCGGCACGCGGACGACGCTAGCCTCGGACGGAACCAAGGCGGCCACCGCGTCGCCCGCGGCTCCCACCGCCACGAGCACCTCGTCGCAGCCACCGGCGCGCAGCATCCGGACCGCTCGGGCGACCCACGGCTCGCCGTCGGCGTCGCGGGCCAGTCCCTTGGGCCCGCCGAAGCGGGTGCCCGCGCCGGCGGCGAGGACGAGCCCGCATACCCGCATGGCTTTCCTTCTTCCGCACGACGTCCGAGCCGCGATCCCTCTGTGGGCCTCTACCATTTGCGAGCCCCGACCGACATCGAGCCCGAGCAGGATCCGAGCCCAGCCGGGTTCCAGCCCGGCCAGGTTTCGAGCGTAGTGCGCACGTAACACAGGGCGGGTTAGCGTTGCCACATGCTCGAATTGGCCCGTGACCTGCTGCCGCTGCTGCGTGCGGGGGTCTCCGTCGCGGCGGTGACGGTGACGAACGTGGCCCGCAGCGCCCCGAGAGGGGTGGGCGCCACCATGGCGGTCACCGCGGACGGCGCGGTGCTGGGCTCGATCTCGGGCGGCTGCGTCGAAAGCGACGCGATCGTGCTCGCCCACACGGCGCTGGCCACGGGCACGGCCCCTCGCGCCCGGTTCGGGTTCTCGGACGAGACCGCGCACGCCGCCGGGCTGGCATGCGGCGGGCAGGTCGACGTCATCGCCTACCGGATCGATCCGGCCGACGCGGCCACCATGGCCGCACTCGAGAGGGCCGCCGACGACCGCGGTACGTCGGTGGCCCTGGTGGCATCGGGTGCCGCCGCCGGCCGTGTGATCCCCCTGCCCGGCGTCGCGCCGGCCGGAACCGCACTCGACGACGTCGCACTCGACCGAAGCACGCTGAACCGAGCGGCCCCAGACGTGACGATCGGCAACGGCGACCCGTCGGCGACGCACCTCGCTGCACGGGCCATCGCCATGCGAGACAGCATCATGCTTCCGGCGGCATATCGAAGCGCAGACATCCTGCTTCTCTCGCACGCGCCACGCGCTCGGCTCATCGTCCTCGGGGCCGGCGAGCATGCGGCGGCGCTCTGCCGCGTGGGCGCCGCCGCGGGATTCGCCGTCACCGTCTGCGACCCGTGGCAGACGCTCGTGACACCCGAGCGCTTCCCCGACGCCGACCGGCTCATCACAGCACTCCCCCACGAGTACCTCGCTTCGCTGGGCGACGACGAGGTCGACGCCCGCACCGCCGTGTGCGTCCTCACCCACGACGAACGCCTCGACGTGCCCGCTCTTCACCAGGCGCTGGCGATGCCGGTCGGCTTCGTCGGCGCGATGGGTGCGCGACGCACCGTCGATCACCGCGCCGCTCTGCTGCGCGAGGCCGGCGTGAGCGAGGTCGACCTGGCCCGGCTGCACTCGCCGCTCGGGCTCGACCTCGGCGGCGCCGAGCCCGTCGAGACGGCGTTGTCGGTCCTCGCCGAGATCGTCGCGTCCCGCCACGGCGGCTCGGGCGTGCCGCTGCGGGAGCGCACCGGTCCGCTGCACCGCCGGCCCGCTTCGACGGGCACGGAGGCCGCAGACCCGGATGCCGTCGTCGCAGCATCCGCCGCGTGCGCATCCCCCGACGACACTCTTCCGACAGGAGCCCCGGCATGACCCGCACCATCATCGAGAACGGCTATGTCGCCACCGTCGACGCCTCGGGCGCGGAGTTCGACGGCGGGCATGTCGTGATCGACGACGGTGTGATCACGGCGGTCGGTGCGGGGCCGGCGGACCGGATGCTGCGGGACGGCGCCGAGGTGATCGACGCGACCGGGTGCCTGGTGACCCCGGGACTGATCAACACCCACCACCACCTGTACCAGTGGCTGACCCGGGGGTACGCGCAGGACGCGATCCTGTTCGACTGGCTGACCGAGCTGTACCCGCTGTGGTCGCGCATCGACGCCGGACTCACCGGCACCGGTGCGGCCGGGGCGATGGCCGTGCTCGCGCGATCGGGCTGCACCACGGTCGGCGACCACCACTACATCTTCCCGCGGGGTTCGGGCGACATCGTCGGAGCCCTGGTCGAGTCGGCGTCGCGGGTCGGCGTGCGCCTTCATGCCACGCGCGGCTCGATGGATCTCGGAGCGTCGCAGGGCGGTCTGCCGCCGGACTTCGCCGTCGAGACGACCGACGCCGCCCTCGCCGCGTCGCAGGAGGCGGTCGAGCGCTACCACGACCGCGCGCGCGACGCGATGGTGCGGGTGGCCATCGCGCCGTGCTCGCCGTTCTCGGTGACCGCCGACCTGCTGCGCGAGGCCGCGGTGCTGGCCCGGTCCCTCGATGTGCGGCTGCACACGCACGCCTCCGAGACGGTCGAAGAGGACGCCTACTGTCTCGAGCACTTCGGCAAGAGCCCCACGCAGTACCTCGAAGACCTCGGGTGGCTCGGCGACGACGTGTGGATGGCGCATGCGGTGCACCTCGACGATCCCGCGATTGCAAGATATGCCGCGACCGGCACGGGCGTGGCGCACTGTCCGTCGTCGAACGCGCGGCTGGCAGCCGGCATCGCTCCCGTGCGGGCGATGCTCGACGCCGGGGTGCCCGTGGGCCTCGGAGTGGACGGCGCGGCCTCGAACGAGTCCGGACAGCTGGGCGTCGAGGTGCGCGAGGCGGTGCTGATGAATCGGCTCCGCACCGGGTCGGACTCGATGAGCGTGCGCGACGCGCTGCGCATGGGCACGATCGGCGGCGCCCGTGTGCTCGGGCGCCACGATGAGCTCGGATCGCTCGAGGCGGGCAAGCTCGCCGACATCGCCGTGTGGCGCGTCGACGGCGTCGAGCACGCCGGGATCCTCGACCCGGTCGCCGCGCTAGGGCTGGGCGCGCTGCCGCCCCTCGAGCGTCTGCTCGTGGGGGGCCGCCCGGTCGTCGAGAAGACCCGACTCGTCACCACCGACGAGGACGCCCTCGCCCGCGAGGTCGCCCGCGCCTCGCGCGAACTGGCCGAGAGACTCTGAGGCGCAGCGCATGGACATCACCGGCGTCACATCCTTCCGACGCGCCCGCTCGCGCGAGGATCTCACCCTCGCCCCCGGCGAGGTGGTGCTCGGCGGCGGCACGTGGCTGATGAGCGAGCCGCAGCCCGGCACGACCGGGTTCGTGGACCTCACCACGCTGGGCTGGCCCGACCTCGAGATCACCGAGGCGGGGCTGCGGATCGGAGCCACCTGCACGATCGCGACCCTGCGGGCGTGGGCCGAGGGCCGCGGCACGCAGCCCGTGCCGCCCTCGTGGCGCGCGATCCGCATGATCCCGGATGCCGCGGACGCACTGCTGGCCTCGTACAAGATCTGGCACACCGCCACCGTCGGCGGAAACCTGTGCCGCGCCTTCCCCGCCGGGTCGATGATCTCGTTCGCCGTGGCGCTCGACGCCGTCGCCGAGATCTGGACGCCGTACGGCGGAACCGTGAATATGCCGGTCTCGGAATTCGTGACGGGCAACGCCACGAACGCGCTCGCGTCCGGCGAGGTGCTGCGGGCGATCGTGATCCCCGCCGGCGCGCTGCGGGCGCGCGCCGCCCTCCGCAAGATCGCCCTCGCCGAGCTCGGCCGCTCGGGCGCCGTCGTCACCGGGCGCACCGCGGACGACGGCGAGACGGTGATCGCGATCACCGCTGCCGTGGAGCGGCCCGTGGTGCTGCGATTCGACCGGATGCCGGACGAGGCCACCCTGGCCGAGGCGGTGGGGGCGGCATCGGGCTGGTTCACCGACTCGCTCGGGGCCGCGGACTGGCGCCGCGGCGTGAGCATCGTGCTGGCCGAGCGCGTCCGCGCGGAGCTGGCTGCAGAAGGGTCGCGCCGATGAGGATCGAGGTCAATGGGACGCCGCTGGAGACCGAGCCGCGGCCGGGTCAGTGCCTGCGGACGCTCCTTCGCGAGCACGGCCACATCGAGGTCAAGAAGGGCTGCGACGCCGGGGATTGCGGCGCATGCGGCGTCATCCTCGACGGCGTCCCCGTGCACTCGTGCATCATCCCCGCCCAGCGGGCCGAGGGCGCGGTCATCACGACAGCCGCCGGCCTCGCCCCCGCTGACGCACTGCACCCGGTGCAGGAGGCGCTCGTCGAGCACTTCGGGTTCCAGTGCGGGTTCTGCACTCCGGGCATGAGCGTCACCGCGTCGACCTTCACCCCCGACGACCTCGACGACCTCGACCGACGCCTCAAGGGCAACCTGTGCCGCTGCACCGGGTACCGCCCCATACGCGAGGCGATCCGGGAGTCCGTGCTGGGCCCCGTGCGCGACACCGGCCCGGCACGCGACGGCGCGCCTGAAAGCAGCCGCGCACCCGGCTCCCTCGACGTCGGCGTCGGTCGCTCGGTGTCGCCCGAGCCGGCCCGACGAATCGTGCAGGGTCTCGAGCCGTTCACGTTCGACGGTCCCGAGGCGCCGGACGCCCTCGTGCTCCGCGTGCTCGGCTCGCCTCACGCCCACGCGCGCATCACGGCGATCGACGCTGCCGCCGCACGGGCGCTCCCCGGCGTCGTCGCCGTGCTGACCCACGTCGACGCGCCCGCCACGCGCTACTCGACCGGCCGTCACGAGCACCGCACCGACGACCCCGACGACACGCGCGTGCTCGACGACGTCGTCCGCTTCGTCGGCCAGCGGGTAGCGGCGGTGGTCGCCGAGACGGCCGAGATCGCCGACGCCGCGCTCGCGCTCATCGACGTCGTGTACGACGTGCTCCCCGCCGTGTTCGACCCCGAGGACGCCCGCCGACCGGGTTCTCCGCTGCTGCACCCCGACCGCACGCCGGCCGAGCGGGTCGCCGAAGCCCACCGGAACGTCGTGGCGACCCTGCACGCCGGGCGCGGCGGCGACCCCGAGACCGCCCTCGCGGCGAGCGCGGTCCGCGTGAGCGGCACGTGGCGCACCGGACGCGTGTCGCACGCGCAGCTCGAGACCCACGGGGCCATCGGGTGGCTCGACGACGGCGGCCGTCTCGTCATCCGCTCCAGCACCCAGGTGCCGTTCCTCGCGCGCGACGAGCTCGCCCACATCTTCGGCCTGCCTCCCGAGCGCGTGCGTGTCTTCGCGCCGCGGGTGGGCGGGGGCTTCGGCGGCAAGCAGGAGATCTTCGCCGAAGACATCGTCGCCCTCGCCGTGCTCGCCACAGGACGCCCTGTCGCGTACGAGCTCTCGCGCACCGACGAGTTCCGGCGCACGTCCGTGCGGCATCCGTTCCGGGTCTCGGTGTCGCTGGGCGCGGATGCCGACGGCACGCTGACCGCGATGGCCCTCGACGTCCTCAGCGACACCGGCGCCTACGGCAACCACGCCATCGGCGTGCTCTTCCACAGCGTGTCGGAGTCGCTCAACGTCTACCGCACGCCTGTCATGCGCATCGACGCCGAGGCCGTCTACACGAACACGGTCCCCTCGGGGGCGTTCCGCGGATACGGGCTCGGCCAGGTGATCCTCGCGGTCGAGTCGGCGATGGACATGCTCGCCGACGAGCTCGACATCGACCCGTTCGACCTGCGCCGCATCAACGCCGTCCGCGAGGGAGACCCGCTGCTGACGGTGCACGAGCACCCCGAGCCCGACCTGGTGTGGGGTTCGTACGGCCTCGACCAGTGCCTCGACCTCGCCGAGTCCGCCCTCCGCCGCGGCAACGGCGTTCAGGCCCCTGCCGGGTGGGCGGTCGGCGAGGGCATGGCGATCTCGCTCATCGCGGGCGCCGCACCCGGCGGCCACTTCTCCGACACGACCGCGACGCTGCGCTCCGACGGCACGTTCGTCCTGGCGGTCGGGACCGCCGAGTTCGGCAACGGCACCAGCACCGTGCACCGGCAGATCGCGGCGTCGGTGCTCGCGGCATCCGCGGATCGGCTCGTGCTGCGGGCCAGCGACACCGATCTCGTGCGCCACGACACAGGAGCCTTCGCCTCGGCGGGCACGGTCATCGCCGGCCAGGCGCTGGCCTCTGCCTGCACGGCGCTGCGCGAGCGGATGCTGGCGCTGGCGGTCGGCATCGCCGGTGACGGCGCGGCCGAGCTGACCGCGGACGGCGTACGCGTCGGCAGCCGCGTGGTGGGCTTCGCCGAGATCGTCGCCGCCGCGGATGCCGCGGAGCGCACCGACGAGGGACTGACCGCCCACGGATCCGAATCCGGGGCTCGGCGGAGCCTCGCGTTCAACGTGCACGCGGTGCGCGTTGCGGTCGAGCGCGAGACCGGTTCGGTGCGCGTGCTGCAGTCGGTGCAGTCCGCCGATGCCGGAGTCGCGCTCAACCCCGCCCAGCTGCGCGGGCAGATCGAGGGGGGCGCGGCGCAGGGACTCGGCAGCGCGCTCTACGAAGAGGTGCTCATCGACGAGACCGGCGCGGTGTCGAACCCCGTCTTCCGGCTGTACCGCGTGCCGCAGTCCGCCGACGTGCCCGACACCGAGGTGTACCTCGCCGACACCCACGACACCGTCGGCCCCTTCGGCGCGAAGTCGATGAGCGAGTCGCCGTACAACCCGGTGGCTCCCGCCGTCGGCAACGCCATCGCGCGCGCCCTCGGCGGCCGCCCGTTCGAGCTGCCGTTCACCCGCGAGCGCGTGTGGCGCGTCGCGCAGACCCCGGCATCCTGACCGGCTTCGCGTCACATCTCGGAAACACGGCGGGGCGGGCGCCGAAACGTGCCGGGACTAGCGTCATGCCGTTATCACCCACTTTTCAAGGGAGAGCCAGCCCGATGGCAGTTCACAGCAACCTGAAGCGGCGTGCCCGGCTGGGCACGGTCGCAGCGGCGATCGCCGCATCCGCACTGATCCTCGGCGGCTGCGCCGGCAGCGAGACGTCGACCGGCGGAGCCGAGGGCACCGATGAGGCCTCGTACGGCGAGATCAGCGTGCAGTACTCGTGGATCAAGAACGAGGAGTTCGCGGGCGAGTTCTACGCCTACGAGAACGGCTACTACGACGAGGCGGGCTTCGACGAGGTCATCGGCATCTCGGGTCCCGACACCGGCGTGGCCAAGCTGCTCTCGGGATCGGTCCAGGTCGCCCTGAGCGACGCCGCCTCGATCGGCGCCGCGATCGCCGAGCAGGAAGCCCCCCTGAAGATCATCGGCGCGACCTTCCAGAAGAACCCGTTCACGATCCTGTCGCTCGCCGACGGCGGCGACATCCAGAGCCCCGAGGACCTCATCGGCAAGACGATCGGCGTGCAGGACTCCAACGCCTCGGTCTTCGCCGCGCTCCTCAACGCCAACGGCATCGACGAGGGCGACGTCACGGTCGTGCCCGTGGACTTCGACCCGACCCCGCTGATGAACGGCGAGGTCGACGGCTTCATGGCCTACCTGACCAACGAGGCCCTGACCGTCGAGCTGGCCGGCTACGACATCACCAACCTGTCGTACGCCGACAACGGCGTGCCCTACGTCGCCGAGACCTTCAGCGTCACCGACCAGTACCTGGCCGAGAACCCCGAGCTTCTCAAGGCGTTCCTGATCGCCGAGATCAAGGGCTGGACGGACGTCTTCCAGGAGTCGACCGAGGACACCGTGTCGCTGGTCGAGGAGTACTACAACGCCGCGGCCGCCGAGTCCGAGGAGGGCCTCGAGGCCATCTTCGGGGCGCTCGACCCCGAGAAGACGGCGCTCGGCCTCGAGGCCGAGAAGCTCCTCATCTCCACCGAGGAGACCGAGGCGAACGGCCTGTTCACCATCTCCGACGAGCTCAAGCAGCAGACCGTCGACTCCCTCGCCGCCGCCGGCTGGGAGGTGTCGGTCGAGGACCTCTTCGACACGACCATCATCGACGAGATCTACACCGAGATGCCCGAGCTCAAGGACTACCTCCCCTAGGGACTCATGACCACGGACATCACATCGGATGCCGGTACCTCCAGCCCCTCGCGGGCCGGCGGTACCGGCATCCGGATCGACGGCCTCAGCAAGACCTTCCACACCGGGCGCGGGAAGACCGTCACCGCACTGCAGGACACCCACCTGCACACCGACAAGGGATCGTTCCTGGCGCTTCTCGGCCCCTCGGGCTGCGGCAAGTCGACGATCCTTCGCATCCTCGCCGACCTCGAGCACCCGACCACGGGTGAGGTGTTCGTGGACGGCAAGACCCCGGCGCAGCTGCGCCGCGACAGCGAGCTGGGGATCGCCTTCCAGGACCACGCGCTGCTGCCGTGGCGGAGCGTGCTGACCAACATCCGTCTGGTCTTCGAGATCGCCGGCCGCAGACCCGACAAGGCGTACATCGACGAGCTCATCCAGCTGGTCGGGCTCACCGGGTTCGAGAAGGCCAAGCCCGCCCAGCTGTCGGGCGGCATGCGCCAGCGCGTCTCGATCGCGCGCGCCCTGGCGCTGAAGCCCTCGGTGCTGCTGCTCGACGAGCCCTTCGGCGCGCTCGACGACATGACCCGGCAGAACCTCAACCTCGAGCTGCTGCGGATCTGGACCGAGAAGCCCGCCACGACGCTGCTGGTCACCCACGGCATCTCCGAGGCGATCTTCCTGTCGGACCGCGTCGCCGTCATGAGCCCGCGCCCCGGCCGCATCAAGAAGATCATCGAGGTCGACCTGCCCCGCCCCCGCACCCCCGACATGATGCGCACGCCCGAGTTCCACGCACTGGTGGACCGCGCGTCGGAGCTGCTCTTCGGCTCGGACGGCCGGGCCGCGGCGGAGGCCTGATGACCCGCCGTCGCATCCCGGGCTGGCTCGCGGGGGTCATCGGGGCCGTCGCCATCCTGCTGGGCTGGTGGGTCTTCTCGGCGACGATCTTCCAGCCCCCGCCGGGCACCACGTTCACTCCGGTGCCGTCGCCCTTCACGGTGTTCCGGACGATCTGGCAGGACGGTCTCGCGCCCTACTGGAGCGTCTTCCAAGTGACCATCACCGAAGCCCTCATCGGCTACGCGTGGGGCAACGCGATCGCGCTGCTGCTGGCGGCGACCGTGCTGCTGATCCCCCGCGTCGAGCCGATCGTCACCCAGATCGCCGTCGTCAGCTACTGCCTGCCGGTGGTCGCGGTCGGCGGCATCGCGATCGTCGTGCTCGGCGGCGCCAAGCGCCCGGGCGACCCCAGCTCGACGGCGATCTTCCTCGCCGCGCTGGCGGTCTTCTTCACCACCGTCGTCGGCGCCCTCCTCGGCTTCAAGGCCGCCGACAAGGCGAGCCTGGACGTCGTGCACGTGTACGGCGGGTCCCGCTTCACGGCGCTGCGCAAGGTTCGGCTCATCGCCGCCCTCCCGGCGATCCTCAACGCCCTGCAGATCGCGGTGCCGTCGGCGTTCCTCGGAGCCGTCCTCGGCGAGTACATGGGGGGAATCGACCGCGGCGTCGGCATCACCCTCATCAAGCTGCAGGGCGACCTGGACTCCGCGCGCGTGTGGGCGGTGTTCCTGCTCTCGGCCGTCGTCGCCCTCATCGGGTACGCCCTCGTCGGACTGCTCTCGCGCGCCGTGACCCCGTGGGTGTCGGGGAGGGCCGTCGCATGATGAACGCCATGGGCCGCGCCGTCGGGCGTTCGCTGCTCAACGCGCTGCTGACCCTCGTGATCATCGTCGCTCTGTGGTGGGCGGTGGTGAACCTCACCGGCATCTCTCCGTTCGTCGCCAAGGGTCCCGCGCAGGTGTGGGAGTTCCTCTTCATCGACCCGGATGCCGCGGCGCACCGCGCCGACCTGCTGCCGCTCCTGTGGCAGACACTCCAGGACGCCGCCCTGGGCTTCGCCGTCGGCATGGTCGTCGCGACCGCCCTGGCCGTCGTCTTCTCGCTCTCGCGCGCCGTCGAGGCCGGTGTCATGCCGCTCGCCCTGCTGCTGCGGTCGGTGCCGCTGGTCGCGATCGCACCGGTCATCATCCTCATCACCGGCCGCGGCACACCGGCCTCGGTCGCCGTCATCGGGTCGATCGTGGTTCTCTTCCCCGCGCTCGCCTCGATCATGTTCGGCCTCAGTCGCGCCTCCAAGGAGAGTCTCGACCTCGTCCACGTGTACGGCGGCGGACGCGCCACGCAGCTGCGCAAGGTGAGCGTCCCCGGCGCGCTGCCGTCGCTGTTCGCCGCGGCGCGCGTGTCGGTGCCCGGAGCGGTCACCGGCGCATTGCTGGCCGAGTGGCTCTCGACCGGGACGGGCATCGGCGGCATGATCGTCAAATTCACGGCATCCGCCCGGTTCGACGATCTGTGGGCATCGGTCGCCCTCATCACGATCGTGACGCTGCTGCTCTACAACATCGTGCAGGTCGTCGAGAACATCGTGCTCGCGCGCATGGGTATGACAGGCGCGCAGCGCTGACAGTGGCGCAGCCCCGCCCCGAGAGGCAGGGCATCGAGTACCGTCGATGGGGACGGCGCGTCGAGGACGGCGACGCCGGAACGGAAGGTGCACGGGTGCGACGCCAGACCCGGACGATGCCGCGCGCCGCAGGCGCGGCGCTCATCGGCGTGCTCGCGCTGACACCCGCGCTGGCGCTTGCGGGATGCGCGGGCGGCACGACGAGCACGCCGACCCCGTCGGGCACACCCGAGTCGCTCGCGCAGCTGTGCGACGACCCGCTCGTGGCCGACTGCGCAACGCAGGGTCGCGAGTCGGTCGCCGTGACGATCATCGGCTCGGCCACCGACGAGGAGACCCTCGCCCTGGCCGGCCGGGTGCGGGATGCCGCGGCGGCCGAGTCGCTGCCGGGTGAGGCGATCCTGCAGCGGGAACCCGTCGAGGTGCCGCAGCTGGACGCCGAGATCACCCCGCCTCCGGCGTGGACCCTGCAGGTCTACCCGGCGGACGCCGCCGAGATCGAGCAGACCCTGACCGACGTCCTCGAGGTGGCGGGCACTCCGGGGACGACCGGAATCAGCATCGTGGACGGCTGGCCGACGGTGACCATCATCGACATGGCCGAATTCGAGTGGACCTTCACGTCGATCAAGGACCTCGACCTGTTCGCCGACGGCGGCACGTACACCCTGCAGTCCGTCGATGAGCGCCTGCGCATCGTCCACGTGCCCGCCCGCACCGCCGACGCCGCCATCCACGAGGTGGTGCGCATCGCGCAGGAGTACCCTCACGCCGAAGTCGTGCTCGAGGCCGAGCCGCGCCCCGACGCCTCACCGACCCTCTACGTGTCGGGACTCGAGCCCGATGAGGTCGAGCAGATCTCCGACCGGCTCACCGACCCGGCTCTGGCCGACGTGGCCCCGGAGGGCGCGCTGTCGTTCGTGCTCGGCACCACGGGCGAAGATGGGGTCACCTACACCGGCGGGACGTTCGGCGGCGTTCCGATCGACTGACGCCCGGACTGAGGCGTCAGCCGCGTTCGGCGGCGAGCAGCAGCACGGCCTCGCTCAGGGCCTGGATGCCGCGCGCGACGTCGCCCCCCGCCACCGACTCGTCGGGGTGATGACTGATGCCGTCCGGGTTGCGGAGGAACAGCATCCCGACATCGGCCACCGCGCCGATCGCCATGCCGTCGTGACCGGCGCGGCTGAAGATGACCGCCGGATCCGCCGGACCGTTCGGGGTGGCAGCGCGGATGCCGGCCCGCATGACGTCCTGCAGCAGGGGTGCGCAGTACACCGCGGGGGCGTTGTGAATCTCCCGGGATTGCCAGCGCAGGCCGCGCCGGCCCATGATGTCGTCGAACTCGCGCTCGATCCGCCGCCACACCCGGTCCCGCTCGCCGTCGAACTCGCCGCGCAGGTCGAGAGAGAGGTGGGCCTCGCCGGGCACGATGTTCACCGCGCCGGGATAGGCCTCGAGCTGACCCACGGTGCCGACGATGTGATGCTCGGACCGGCATATCCGCTCGACGGCCAGCGCCGCCTCGGAGGCCCCGAGGAGCGCATCGCGGCGACGATCGTACGGGGTCCCGCCGGCGTGCCGCGCCTCTCCTTCGACGACGAGCTGGAACCGGCGCGCACTCGCGATCGACGACACGACGGCGAGCGACTCGCCCCGCTCGTCGAGCTCCGGCCCCTGCTCGATGTGGGCCTCGAGGTAGCCGACGAGTTCGTCCGGGTGTCTCGCGGCCTCGCGGATGCGGCCGGGATCGAGACCGAACTCCAGGAAGGCCTCGCGCAGGGTCGTTCCGTCGGCATCCGCGAGCGCCCACCAGGCGTCGTCCCAGGTTCCGGCGACCGCGGACGAACCGAGCAGCGCCTTCCCGAATCGCGTGCCCTCTTCGTCCGAGAACGCGATCACCTCGAGCGCGAACGGCAGCGGCGACCCGGCACCGTCCTCGTGGCCGCCGGACCCGCGCAGCAGGCGGACGACCTCGAGGGCCATGAGCACGCCGACGATCCCGTCGAACCGTCCCGCGTCGGGCACCGTGTCGAGGTGCGACCCGATCATGAGGGCGGGACGATCGGGGTCGCCGAGACGCCCGAGCTGGTTGCCTGCGGCATCCTGCCTCGTCGTCATGCCGATCTCCCGCATCCATTCGGCGGCCAGGCGGTTCACGCGGGCATGCTCGGGCGAGAGGTAGACCCGCTCGATGGCGCCGGCGGTCGCCGATACGCGCGCGAGCTCGTCGCAGCGGGCCATCACGCGCCGGGCGGCGGTGGCGATCCGGTCGCGGTCGACGTCGAGGAGGGATGCCGGCACGTCACGCGCTCCGGTATATGTCGCTGGCCGCATCCACTCCCCCGCCGGGAGCCACGTGTGCGCCGAACCGCCGCAGCACCGCCTCCAGGGCGACGAGCGTCGTGAACACGGCATCCTTGCGGGCGTTGTAGCCCATGGTGCCGATGCGCCACACCCGGCCGTGCAGCGGGCCGAAGGACGTGCCGATCTCGATGCCGAAGTCCTCGAGCATGGCCTGGCGCGCGACGTCGCCGGGAACCCCGTCGGGGATCTCGACCGCGACGACGTTCGACATCTTGTGCGCGACGTCGCCGAAGACGGTGAGCCCGAGACCCTCGACGCCGGCGAGCATCGCGGCCCCGGCGAGCCGGTGCCGCTCGATGACGGCGTCGCGTCCTTCGCCCAGCAGAACCCGGGCGCACTCGCGTGCGCCGTAGAGCATCGAGGTGGCTTCGGTGTGGTGGTTGAGGCGGCGAGGACCCCAGTAGTCGAGGATCATGCCGAGGTCGAAGTAGTTCGAGCGCACGAAGTCGTCCGCATCGGGGTCGTCGTCCTCGCGGATGCCCGCCTCGACCCTCGCCCGCGACCGGACGACCGCGACCGCACGGTCCGAGAGGGTCAGCGGGGCCGATCCGGACGGACCGCCCAGGCATTTCTGGAGGCCGGCGGTTGCGGCATCCAGACCCCAGGCGTCGGCCTCGAAGTCGTTGCCGCCGAGCGACGCGGTCGCGTCGGTGTAGAACAGCGCGCCGTGCGCGGCGCAGATGGCGCCGATCTCGTCGAGGGGCTGCAGCATCGTGGTCGAGGTGTCGCCCTGCACGACGGCGACGAGGTGCGGTCGCACGCGGGCGACGGCCTCTTCGATCGACGACACGGGGAAGACCTGCCCCCACGGCACCTCGATCGTGTGAACCTCGGCCAGCGCGCGCTCGGCGATCTCGGCGAGCAGGTGCCCGAACCGCCCGAACACGGGGACGAGCACGCGGTCTCCCGGGCGCACGAGCGAGATCATCGCGGCCTCGATCCCCGCCCGCGACGTGCCGTCGATGAGCACGGTCGCGTCGTTGGCGGTGCCCCACACCTCGCGGTAGAGCTGCTGCGTCTCGGTCATCGTGGCCGTCATGAAGGGGTCGTACTGGCCGACCAGCGGCGCCGACATCGCCTGCAGCACGCTCGGGTACGCCGAGATCGGCCCGGGCCCCATGAGCAGGCGCGCGGGCGGATCGATGGGGCCGGGGATGTGGCTCACGGGGTCTCCTGGAACAGGCGGCGGGGCATGGAGTGGGCGAACGCGCGGTGGGCGACGGTCACGAGGTGATCCCGGATGCCGGGACGGCCGCCGCGGCGAGCCGCCGGCCGAGGCGGACCAGCGCGATGTCGGTGCCGGCGCGCGCGATCGCGCACACCCCGACCGGGGCGGGACCGGTCTGCGCGGCGACGGTGAGCAACGGCATCGACAGGGCGGGAAGCCCGGCGACGGCCGCCGGGGTGGTGAGCCGGAGCGTGGCGGCGCGGACGGCATCCACCCGCTCCCCCGCGCTCGTGCGCATCGGCGCCGGGCCGGGAACCGTCGGCAGCAGCAGGACGGCGTCGTCGACGAGAGCGGCGAGACGCTCGGCCAGCGGTTCGAGTGCGCGGCGGGCGGCGGCTTCGTCTTCGGCGGTGATGGCGGCCGCGGCACGGAAGCGCTCGGCGACGGCGGGACCGACGGCGCCGGGGTGCTCGCGCAGCCAGTCGCCGTTGTTGCGCCAGGCCTCCGCGCCCTGCACGCTGCGGAACGGGGCGACGTACTCGTCGAGGTCGCCGATCGACACGGTGTCGACGGGCGGGGCGTCGGGACTCGCGGCGAGCGCCGTCAGGAAGGCCTCGAACGCCGCCCGGGTGGCCGGCTCGACCGTCTCGAGCATCTCGGTCGGCACCAGGAACCGCCACGGCAGGTCGGTCCCCGATTCGCCGTACACGCTCTCGGTGCTCTCGGATCCGCCGTAGCTCAGGCACCAGTCGGCGACACGCTGCAGCGTCTCGCCGTCGCGCGTGAGCCAGCCGACGGTGTCGAAGGACTGCGCGAGAGGCAGCAGCCCCTGCCGCGGCACGAGCCCGTGCGTCGTCCGCAGTCCCCACAGGCCCTGATACGAGGCCGGCACGCGGATGGATCCGGCGGTGTCGGTGGCGAGCCCGATCTCGGCCTGCCCGGTCGCGACGGCGGACGCCGGTCCGCTCGACGAGCCGCCCGGGAGTGCGCCCGGCAGGGCACCGTTGGGTGGCGTGCCGTAGTGGACGTTGTCGCCCGCGATGGAGTACGCGAACTCGTCGGTGCGCGCGATGCCCCGCAGCGACGCCCCGCCACGCAGCAGGTCGCTCACCGCCGCGGCGGTGGCGGTCTCGGGTGTGACGCTGTCGAGGAACGCGGGGTTGCCGGCGCCGATGCGGTAGCCCTTGATGGCGAAGAGGTCCTTCACCGCGACGGTGAGCCCGGCCAGCGGGCCCTCCCATGCGCCCTGGAACAGCGGGTCGCCGACCGTCCGCCAGATCGCGCGGTTCAGCGCCTGCGCGCGTGGCGTGACGTGCGCGGCGGTGATCCGCCACGCTCCGTCGGTCCGCTGCCACACCTGGGTCTGCAGTCCGGTCCCGCCCGACGCGTAACGCGACACCGAGACGACGAGTGCGGCATCCTCAGCCAGCTCGCGATGCTCGATCCGTTCGATGACCCGCGCCGGGACGCCGCCGCGGGTGCCGCGGAAGGCCGAGATCGCGTCGTGCCCCACGAGCAGCCCCGCCGCGTCGCCGCGCATCGTGCGCTCGCCGGGCGCGAAAGCCGCGTCGAGGCGTGCGAGATCGTCCGCGAGGATCGCCTCTTCGTAGCGCACGAAGGCTGCGAGCAGATCATCGGGCAGGGACTCCGCCCCCGGGATGCCGCGGCCCGGCGCCTCCGCCGAGACGGCGTCCGCACCCTCACTCATCGCCCACCTCCGCGAAGTCGGTCTCGCGGATGCGGGCGTGCACGCCGCACACGATGTCGACCACCTGGGAGATGTCGAAGTCGGTCGCCGCGCTGAGGTAGGCGTAGGCCAGATGCTCGTCTAGTCCCCAGCGCGCCCGGATGAGGGCGATCGCCGCGCGGACGCACGCGCGCATCGCCTCGTCGAGGTCGGGATGCATGCCGGTGGGGACAAGGTATCCGCCCGCGCGGACGAGCGGACCGAGAACCTCGCCGAACTCCGTCAGCGCCTCTTCACGCGGCACCACGTCGAAGCGCAGGGTCGCGCGCAGGGACGCCTCGAGCGCGGTGAGCGCGACCTCCCCGTCGCCCTGCGCGAAGTGGGGGTCGCCGACGTAGGCCAGCGCGCCCTCGACCTGCACCGGCAGGTAGAGGACGGCGCCCTCGGTCAGCAGGTTGATGTCGATGTTGCCGCCATGACGGCCGGGCGGGACGGAGTGCGGCCGCTCGCCGCCGGCGACGGCCACCCCCATCGTGCCGAGGAAGGGCGCCAGCGGGAACGCCACCACCCGCGGGCCGCCCTCGACGACCGGCAGCGTCCCGACCAGGCGACCGTCGCGATCTGCGACCGGGCAGAACACGCTCACGTTCCCCGCGCCGCGCGGCAGCTCGCCCGCGAGGGCACCCTTGCCGTGGCGGTTGGAGATGACGCCGTACGGCACACGCGGCTGCAGCCGGTCGACGGTGATCCGCAGCAGGTCGCCGGGCATCGCCCCCTCGACGCGGATCGGTCCGGTGATCACGTGAGGACCGTCCTGGTCCGGGTTGCGGGAGAGGGACGCGGCGATCTCGATCGCGTCGTCGAGGATCTGCTCGCGCGGCACGCCGTGGCCGGTGAAGTAGGCGACCGGGTCCTTGCCCTGGTCTTCGAGCACGCCCTCATGGCTGACGGTGTCGATGGTGACCGTGTCACCCGGGCCGATGGTGAGGGCCGCGGCATCCTGCGCGCAGGGAAGCCGTCCCCACATCACGGTGGCCGGCGTCGCCGGGAGATAGTGGTCGCCGGCGATCTCGCCGCGTCCGGGCTGGAGCACATCGGTGGGCATGGGCCCATCCAATCCCATCCCCGGGCTCGGCGCGTGAGCGGCGGTCGCGCGCGGCCGCGAGCCGGCGGTCCCGTGCGCGGTCATGCCGTGACCCCCGTGCGCGCCGACAGGAGCCGGCCGGCCGGAGCGGCGCGGAAGCGCGGCGAGTGCCCGGGCGCGCCCTCGGTCGCGTCGTAGATCGTCCTCCCGTGCAGCCAGGTGCGCCGCACCCGTCCGGTGAGGAGGCGATGGTCGTACGCGGTGATCGGGTTCTTGTGCAGGAGCTCGCGGGCTTCGATGGGGAACGCGTCATCGGTGCCGAAGACCGTCAGGTGCGCCGGGGCTCCGGGCTCGATCACGCCGAGTCCGTCGAGTCCGGCGACCCGCGCCGGGCCGGTCGTGTACAGCGGGAGCACGCGTTCGAGCGGGATGCCGCGTGCTCGCGCCTCGGTCCACACCGCCGACAAACCCACCTGGAGCCCGGCGATGCCACCCCACGCGAGACCGAAGTCGCCGCCGCCGGAACGCTTGAGGTCGACGGTCGACGGCGAGTGATCGCTGACGATCGCGTCGATCGTGCCGTCGAGCACGCCCCGCCACAGCAGGTCGCGATTGGCGGACTCGCGGATCGGCGGGCAGCACTTGAACTCCGCCGCGCCGTCGGGGATCTCCTCGGCGGCGATCGTCAGGTAGTGCGGGCACGTCTCGACGGTCAGCCGCACGCCGTCGGCCTTGGCCGCCCGGATGGCCGGCAGCGATCCCGCGTCGCTGAGATGCAGGATGTGGGCGCCGGCGCCGGTGCGCCGCGCCTCGGCGATGACGGACGCGATCGCCGACGCCTCGCTCGCCGGCGGCCGCGATGCCAGGAACGCGTCGTACCCCCGGCCGAGCGCGCCGTCACGGCCGAGCAGGTCGGGGTCTTCGGCGTGGACGATGAGGCGCGACCCGATCGCGGCGATCTCCTCCATCGCCGCGGCGAGCTGCGCCCGGTCGAGGTGGCCGAACTCCTCGACGCCCGACGGCGCCAGGAAGCACTTGAAGCCGAAGACGCCGGCGTCGTGCAGCGGAGCGAGCCGACCGAGGTTCTCGGGGACCGCGCCGCCCCAGAATCCGATGTCGATGAAGGCGGATGCCGCGGCGGCGGCCTTCTTCACGTCGAGAGCCTCGGGGCTGATGGTCGGCGGGATGGAGTTGAGCGGCATGTCGACGATCGTGGTGACGCCGCCCGCGGCCGCGGCGAGCGTAGCGGACCGGAACCCCTCCCACTCGGTGCGGCCCGGCTCGTTGACGTGCACGTGCGAGTCGACCAGACCGGGGAGGAGGACGGCGTCGTCGGGGACGACGACGGCCGTGGCTCCGGCGACGCGTGCCCCGACCCCGATCACGTCGACGATGACGCCGTCCTCGACCACGACCGCCGCGGGCTGGAACGCACCGTCGAGGAAGGTCCCGCTCGCCCGGATGACGCGGCGATCGCCCATCACGCTCCCGTCTCGACGGGAGATGCGGTCTCGACCGCCGGTGCGGTGCCGCCGGCCGCGGCGCGCAGGTTCCACATCGCGGCGAGGTACAGCAGGCCGCCGAGGACGGCGCCGATCACCCACGCGAAGCCGCTCAGCGCCTGCAGCGCCGGCATCCACACCGCGGCGATCGAGAACACCGCCGCGACGCCGACGACGACGATCGCCCGCAGGTTCCAGCCCTTCTGGTAGTGATAGCGGCCCGCCGGGTCCATCGAGTAGAGGTCGGCCACCTTGAGGCGCCGGCGCTGGATGATGTAGAAGTCGGCCACCAGCACACCGTAGAGCGGTGCGAGGATCGCGCCAAGGGTGTCGACGAAGGCGGGCAGCCCGATCCGACTGATCGTGGCGACCCACAGCGCGCCGACGATGAAGCCGAACGCGGCCGTGATGTACCCGCCCGCGCGGAAGCTGATGCGCTGCGGCGCGAGGTTCGACAGGTCGTAGGCCGGCGGGATGAAGTTCGCGACGAGGTTGATCCCGATCGTCGCGATCACAAAGGTCACGGCCGCGACGATCGTGAGGAACACGTTGCCGACGAGGCCGACGATCTCAGCGGGATTCGTGAGGGGCTCGCCCTCGCCGCCCTGGAGCACGATGTAGGCGCCGGCGGTGATGAACAGCGACAGGAACGTGAAGAAGGCCAGGCTCACCGGCAGCCCGAGGAAGTTGCCGCGGCGCATGGCACCCTCGCTGCGCGAGAAGCGCGCGAAGTCGCCGAAGTTGATCACGACCGCCGAGAAGTAGGCGATCATCGTGCCGATGACGCCGACGAAGGCGAGGACCGCGTCCCACCCGACCCGATCGTCGCCCGCGAAGAGCGAGCCGACGGCGGGCAGCAGGCGGTCGCCCGCCTGGATCCAGATCACCACGAGCAGGATGACCATGACCGCGTAGACGGCGGGTCCGGCGACGTTGAGAAACCTCTCGATCCACGCGATGCCGCCCACGAACAGCGCGACCTGGAGCATCGCGACGAAGACGTACGCGACCCAGTCGATCGCGTCCATCCCCAGGAACACGGGCAGCTCGGGGTTGCCGAGGACGGCGTTGAGCGCCATGGCCACCGCGGTCGAGGCGAAGTAGGTCTGCGCGCCGTACCAGAACATCGCGACGATGCCGCGGATGAGTGCGGGGAACTGCGCCCCCTGCACGCCCATGCTCGACCTCGCCATCACCGCGTACGGGATGCCGTACTTCACGCTCGGCTTGCCGGTGAGGTTCACGAGCCAGTTCACGAACAAGCCGGCGAGGATGATCGCCGCGAAGACCCACCACCCGTTGATCCCGGCGGTGACGAACAGGCCCGCGGCCAGGGTGTAGCCGGCCAGGCTCTGCACGTCGTTGGTCCACACGTTGAAGATCTCGAACGCTCCCCACCGGCGCTTCTCGGAGGGGAGCGGCGCGAGGTCGTCGTTGTGCAGAGAAGGATGCCGGTCGTCACCGATGGCGGTGTCGAACTCGGAGGTGGGGATGGTCGAGGTCATGGCTGCTCCCGTCACGGACGTGGGGGTGGTGCTCGGCGGGCGGAGATGCCCGCGGGACCGCCGGTCGTGCCGGCGGCACGCGAGCGGCGCCCGGTGGCACGAAGCTATGCCGCCCGGGGTTCGGCGCGGTTTCCCTCGCGTAACGCTCGCGTTAAGTCGGGGCTTAAGCCCCGGCATCCGCTCGGTGTCGCCCGACCCTCACCTGGCGTCCAGAACACGTGATCTCACCGAGACCACCCGTCACGAGCGCACGCAACGGGTGCGGTCGGCGACAACACGTGATCCGAACCCCGGATGCCGCACCCCACCCGCCGCAGGCGTCCAGCTCACGTGATCCGAACGCCGGGAGAACGCCGGGCGTGGGCTGGGCTAGGAGGGCTCCGCGGTGGTGAGGGTCAGCCAGATCGCGACCGCGGTCTCGGCGGTGTCGTTGACGACGCGATGCGGACGCGACGCCGCGAACGACAGCGAGCCGCCGCGGCCGAGCCGCACGGCGCCGTCGGCGAACTCGAAGGTGAGCTCGCCCTGCACGACGTGTCCGCTCTCGTAGCCGGCGTGGACGAGCATCGCGCCGTCGATCGACGACGACGACCCGGGCGGGTACGTCGACTCGAACCAGTCGACACCCGGCAGCGCGGCTGGGGAGAGTCGACGGTAGGTGACGCCCTGCCCGAGGTGCGCCGCCTCGACCGCGTCGGGCTGCGACACGAGCACGCCCTCAAGCGGCTCGGTGACCTCTGCGGCCCCGTCGCCCAGACGGGGCGAGAAGACCGCGAGGTCGTCGAAGATGGCCGACACGGGCACGCCCAGCACCGTCACGAACTCGATGAGACGGTTGACGGACGGCTGCATCGCGCCGGTCTCGATCTGCGACAGCGCGCTGGAGGAGATCCCCATCTGCTGGGCGACCGAGGCCAGCGAGCGTCCCGACGATTGCCGGATGCTGCGCAGGCGCGCTCCGATCTGCATCGGCAGTGCCGTCTCGCTCATGGGGCCTCCGTGAACCGCTCTGCCGCCATCGTAGGGCCGAGCGAAATCCCCGCGCACCCGCGCCGCGTGCGGATTAAGTCCCGACTTAACGCGCTCGTTACACGCGCTTCACACCGCGAGCGAACAGCGGGTCTTGAATGAGGCCAGCCCCACCACCCCCTTCCGCCTGCCGGTATGCCCCACGCCGGAAACCGCCCCTGGAGCGTCCACCCATGTCCTCACCCCGCACCCGCCTCCTCGCGGTCGCCGTGACCGCCACGACCGCCGCCCTGCTCCTCGCGGGCTGCAGCAGCAGCCCCGCCGCCGGCGGCTCGGACGACGAGACCGTGACCGTCACGATCGGCACCCTGCGCGGCCAGCCGCACTTCTACCAGCCGTTCCTCTACAACGACTACGCCGTGGACGGCGTGGAGTTCGAGGTCGTGACCCTCGACACCACCCCGGCCCTCTCGGACGCCCTCGCGGCCGGGTCGATCGACTTCGCCATCTCGGGCGTCACGCCCACCATCTCCTCCGTCTCGCAGGACCGCGACCTCACCATCGTCGCCAGCGCCGCCGACGGCGGCTCGGGCTTCATCAGCAACGGCGAGACGTCGCTCGACGACCTGGTCGGCGAGCGCATCGGCATCGTGCAGGGCTCGGCGCAGGAGGTGGCGCTGCGCCTCCTGATCGACGACGCCGGCCTCACGCCCGAGGACTTCGACCTCGCCGTGATCCCGGTCCCCGAGATGGCGTCGGCGTTCATGGCCGGCGACATCGCGGCGTTCATGGGCGTCGAGATCGGCGTCTCGATCGCGAAGGCCGCCGGCGGCACCGAGGTGCTCGACCCGTACTCGACCGACATCGGGCGGGTGAACATCGGCCTGGTCACCACCGGCGCGCTCGTCGAGGAGGACCCCGAGCTCGTGCAGCGGGTCGTCGACACCCACGCCGCCACGACCGCGTACATGGCCGACAACATCGACGAGTGGCTGCCCGGCATGGTCGAGGAGTTCGGCGGCGACGAAGAGGTCTTCACCTCCGCGCTCGAGAACTTCTGGCTGCGTTCCGACCTGTCGGACGAGTACGTCGCACAGCTTGAGGCGCTGGCAACGGCGATGACCGACATCGGCCTGATCGACGAGGCGCCCGCCGCCGAAGACATCGTCGACACCACGTTCGCGCCATGACCGCGACCCCGGTGACGGCGACGGCGACGGCGGGCTCGACCGAGCCCCGCCGTCGGCCTCCGGCTCGGCGCCCGAATCGGCGGGCGCTGCTGCGCCGCATCCTGCTCGCCCTTCCGGTCCCCCTGCTGTTCCTCGTCGTCTGGCAGGTCGGTCGGGATCAGGCGTGGGAGATCCCCGTCATCGGCATCCGCATGGGGTTCCTCCCCGCGCCGGGCGACGTCGTGCTGTCGCTGTGGGACTACGCGTTCGGCGGCATCCGCGACGACGCGTTCTCGGGCGACCTGTGGGTCAACCTCGCGGCGTCGTCGCTGCGGGTGCTGGTCGGGTTCGGCATCGCCGCGGCGATCGCGATCCCGCTCGGCATCCTGATGGGCCGCTACTACACGATGGACTCGCTGTTCGACCCGTTCATCAACCTGTTCCGGCCGATCCCCGCCACCGCGTGGGTGCCGCTCGTCGGCCTCCTGATCGGCTGGGGGGACCAGGCGACGATCTTCCTGATCGCCCTGTCGGCGTTCTTCCCGATCGTGCTGGGCGCCATCAGCGGTTCCAAAGAGGTGCCCCCGCGTCTGATCGAGGCGGGCCGGATGCTGGGCGCCAGACCGTGGGAGATCCTGGCGCAGGTGGTCGTTCCGGCATCCGCTGCGGCCGTCGTCAACGGCCTGCGCGTCGGCCTCGGCATCGCGTGGGTGGTGCTCGTCCTCGGCGAGAGCGTGGGCGTGAGCGTCGGGCTCGGGTCCGCGATCATCCTCGCCCGCGACGTGGTGCGCACCGACATGGTCGTGGTCGGGATGATCGTCATCGGCCTGGCCGGGTTCCTGTCGGACCGCCTTCTGATCGGCGCCTTCCGCGTGTTCACGCGCGGCCGCCCCCTCATCAAATGACCCTCGCACCGAACGGAGCAGCCGTGAACGAGCACTCGTCCGCCGACGTCGTCATCGATCGGCTCGGCAAGCGCTACGGCCCGGAGTGGGCGGGCGTGCAGGCGGTCGCCGACGTCGACCTGACGATCGCGTCGGGCGAGTTCGTCGCGGTGGTCGGCGCGTCCGGGTGCGGCAAGAGCACGGTGCTGCGCATCCTCGCCGGTTTCGAGCCGGCCACGAGCGGGTCGATCAGCGTCGGCGGGCGTCCGGTCACCGGGCCCGCGCCCGAGCGCGGCGTGGTCTTCCAGGACTACGGCCTCTTCCCGTGGCTGACCGTCCGCGAGAACGTCGCCTACGGTCCGCGCCGGCGGCGGCTGCCGAAGGTGCGCGCGGCGGAACTCGCCGACCGCTTCATCGAGACCGTCGGCCTCTCGCGCTTCGCCGAGAAGTACCCCGGCCAGCTCTCGGGCGGCATGCAGCAGCGCGTCGCGATCGCCCGCGTGCTGGCCAACGAGCCTCAGGTGCTGCTGATGGACGAGCCGTTCGGGGCGCTCGACGCCCTCACCCGCTCCGATCTGCAGACCGAGCTCAAGCGCATCCACGTGGAGACGAAGACGACCGTGGTGTTCGTCACGCACTCCATCGAAGAGGCCGTGTTCCTCGCCGACCGCGTCGTGGTGATGACCGGCGGCGCCTCGCACGGCGTGCCCGGCCACATCAGCCGCATCGTGACGATCGACCTCCCCGGCGAGCGCGACATCACCGGACCCGAGTTCAACGAGTACAAGCGCGAGATCTCCGACCTCGTGCACGCCGTCGCCGGGCACGTCTGACCCGGCCCGATAGCGTCGCACCCACATCGAGATCGGACCCCTCATGCACATCGACGAGTTCAACAGCCTGGATACCGCCCCCGCCCGCGAGGCCGTGGCGCTGTGGGCGGCGGTCCCCGCCTGGGTCGACGCGGTTGTCGCTCGGCGGCCCTACGCCTCGGTTCGCGATCTCGCCGACGCGGCGGCGGGACTGTCCTCGTCGTGGGGTCGCGCCGAGCTGGACGCCGCGCTCGCGCACCATCCGCGTATCGGCGAGAGACCGGCCGGGACCGGGGCCGAGGCTGCGGCATCCCGTCAAGAGCAGGCGAGCATGTCGGATGCCGCAGCCGACGTCGCCGAGCGGATCGCCGCGGGCAACCGCGACTACGAGGAGCGGTTCGGCCGGGTGTTCCTGATCCGGGCGGCCGGGCGCTCGCCCGAGGAGATGCTCGCCGAGCTGGAGCGCCGGCTGGGCAACGATGACGACGCCGAGGTCGCCGAAGCGGCGGGGCAGCTCGCCGAGATCGCCCTCTTGCGCCTGCGCCGGAGCGTGACGGCAGGATGAGGGCATGACCGCGCATCTCACCACCCACGTCCTCGACGCCGCGACCGGCCTGCCGGCGCCGGAGGTCCGCATCGCCCTCGCCCGGCTCGATGAGGCCGGGCACGTGACCCCCGTCGCCGAAGGATCCACCGACGCCGACGGACGCGCCGCGCTCGGTCCCGAGCGTCTCGACGACGGCGCGTACACGCTGACGTTCTCGACGGGGCCGTACTTCGCCGCGCGCGGTGTCGAGACCTTCTACCCCGCCGTGATCGTGACGTTCACCGTGTCGGGCGAGCCGCATCTGCACGTGCCGCTGCTGCTGAGCCCGTTCGCCTATTCGACCTATCGAGGGAGCTGAACCATGACCGACGTGTCCGTGAGCCTGGGCGCCAACAAGTACGGCAAGGCCGAGAACCGCATCGTGCGCATCTACCGCGATGCCGCCCGCCACGAGATCGTCGACCTCAACGTCTCGTCGCAGCTGCGCGGGGCGGCTCTCGCCGAGTCGTACCTCTCGGGCGACAACGCCCTGATCGTGGCCACCGACACGCAGAAGAACACCGCGTTCGCGTTCGCGAAGGAGCACGGGATCCGCTCGCCCGAGGACTACCTGATCGCCCTCGGCCGGCACTTCGTGTCGAGCTTCGAGTGGATCGACGGCGGCCTGTGGCAGGCCGAGCAATACGAGTGGGAGCGCATCGTCGTCGACGGCGCCGAGCACGACCACGCCTTCGTGCGGCCCGGGCGAGCGACCCGGCTCGCGGCGGTGCAGACCATCGACGGCGGCACGCACGTGCTCGGTGGCGTGAAGGACCTCACGGTTCTGAAGTCCACCGGATCGGAGTTCCACGGCTTCCCCCGCGACCGCTACACGACGCTCGGAGAGACGGACGACCGCATCATGGCGACCTCGGTGACCGGGCGGTGGCGCTTCCTGCCCGACGCCGTCGCCGCGGGCATCGACTACAACGCGCTGTACGCCGAGGTGCTCGACGTGCTGCTGTCGACGTTCGCGTCCGTGCACTCGCTGGCGCTGCAGCAGACCCTGTTCGAGATGGGGCGGGCCGCCATCGAGGCGCGACCCGAGATCGCCGAGGTGCGCTTCGCGATGCCCAACAAGCACCACTTCGCCTACGACCTGTCGGCGTTCGGCCTCGACAACCCCAACGAGGTCTTCTACGCCGCCGACCGTCCGTACGGCCTCATCGAAGGCACGGTCACCCGCGACGGCGCGCCCGCCGCCCCCGAGGCCTGGACCGACCTGCCCGCCTTCGTCTGAGCCCTGCGGGGGCGTATGGCTCAGGGGTCAGCCGGGTGCGACGTCGACGGCGACGCGCAGGGTGGAGCTCTTCGCCTTCGACCAGATGATGCCGCGCACAGGCGACACGTCGCCGTAGTCGCGACCCCACGCGACCGTGATGTAGCGCTCGTTCGCCCACTGATCGTTGGTGGGGTCGATCGCGAGCCATTCCCCGGATGCCGGAACCCACACCGCGAGCCATGCGTGGGACGCATCCGCCCCCACCACCCGCTCCTTGCCCGGCGGCGGCTGGGTGGCCAGGTACCCGCTGACGTAGCGGGCGGCGACGCCGTGACTGCGCAGGCACGCGAGGGCGACGTGGGCGAAGTCCTGGCACACGCCCGCGCGCTTGCGCATGGCGTCGGCCACGGTGCTCGTGACGGTGGTCGCCTTGGTGTCGTAGTCGAAGTCGCGGTGGATGCGCTGCATGAGATCGGTGACCGCTTCGCCCAGCGGGCGTCCGGGCGCGAGCGAGACGGCACCGTACTCCGCGGCCTCGGGGATGTGGGCCACCCGCGGCGATTCCAGCGCGAACTCCGTCGCCGCCCACGCATCGGGCGAGAGACCGACGAGGGGACGGGCGGTCTCCCACGGCTGGGCCAGGGCGGCGTCGTCATACCGCGGGCGGTCGACCGTGACCTCGCTGGACGAGTCGATGACGAGGTGCCGGTGCGGCTCGGTGACGTGGAAGTACGTCACCGAGTTGCCGTAGTAGTCCACATCGGGCGCGTGGTCGCCGGGCAGCGGGTCGATCGTGACGCTGTGCGCGGCCACGCTCTGCCACGGCAGCTCGCGCGGACGCAGATGATGGACGCCCAGGCTGTTGCGGACGGGTTTGTCGTAGGAGTACTCGGTGCGATGCGACAGCTGGTACCTCATGCGCGGCCGATCTCCTCGATGAGGGCGAGGGACGACAGCTGGACCGCGGGTGGGCCGCCGGCGAAGTGCACGTCGGCGATCGCGTCCGACAGCTGACGCAGCCCGGCGGCCGTCTCGTCGAGGAGGTCGGCCAGCGCCCCCCTGCGCCCGTCGGTCTCGACCGCCAGCACGGCGGGGTCGACGGCGGCGAGCCGGTCGGCGAGCTCGTGGCGCAGCCGCTCGGGCCGAGTGGAGCCGGTGGAATCGGGCAGCGCCGCCAGGTGCGCGCGCAGGTGCTCGAGCGAGAACGCCATCGACCGCGGGTTGTCCGGATCGAGCAGGAGCAGTTCCACCACGCTGCGGATGCGCCCGTAGCCGCGGTACCGCCGGCGGTGGGTGACGAGGCTCTCGGCGGCGAGCAGCACGCCGTCGAGGACTTCGCGGTCGATCGCCCCGGCGTGCGAACGCGTCGTGGCCGACAGCAGCGTGCACAGCTGCGCGGCGCGCTCGAGGTAGCGTCCGGCCTGGATCATGTGCCAGCCCGGGTCGCGGATCATGTTCGCGGTGACGCCGTGCAGCGACAGCACGCCGCTGAGCATGCGGCCGGCGGATTCGGCGATCTGCGGAACGTGCGTCGAGGTCGTGGCCGCCTTCTTGGCGCGGTCGGCGATCGCGAAGACGCGCCACGTGTCGCCCGAGAGCTGATCGCGCACGCCCTCCAGCGCGTCGCGCATCCCCGAGAGGGCGTGCGCGGCCGAGCCGGCGCGCGCGTCGTCGACCAGCAGCGACCGCAGCTCGTCAGCGGGATCGTCGAAGCGGTGACCGGCGAGTCGTCGGAGCACGCCGAAGAGCACCGGCGCGGCATCCGCTGTCCTGGTCCGTCCGCGCTCGAGGTGCGCCTGGGTGGCGAGCACCAGTCGCAGCAGATCCTCGGAGCGCTCGGCGTAGCGGCCGGCCCAGTACATGTCCTCGAGGGCTCGGGGAGCCAGGGCCGGGATGGAGGGAATCATCGTCAGACGCGGAGCGCCCGCGAGCCCCTGGTCGGGCTCGGCCGGGTCGGCCTTCAGCACCCACACGTCCTTCGTGAGCGGGGCCCCGTCGACGTCGCGCGCCGTGGCCATCCCGCCGGCGAGCGTGCGATAGGCGGGCCCGTACCGGACGGTGAAGGCCCGCAGCACGAGGGGGTGGGCGGCGGCGGCTCCGGCGGTGAAGACCGGGGCCTGCGACAGGGGCAGGCGGTCCACGCCGACGTAACGGTAGGGATGCGCCAGGATGCGGGTCACGAGGGCGTCCGCGGATTCGGCCGTCCCGGAATCCCGCGTGCCTCCGACCGGCGCGCCGCCGGCCGGGGTGTCGCCCGCGACGGCGGTCGCGCCGAGCCCGACGGCCGTGCCGTCGAGGTGTCGCAGCAGGATGCCGTCGGGGTCGGTGCGCAGACGTTCCAGGACGCGGTCGCGGCCTTCGGGGTCGCCGCACCACCAGGCGGGCGCCGAGGGCAGTCGCAGCTGCTCGCCGAGGAGCCGCTCGCACGCGGCGGCCATGTAGGGCAGCAGCGCGGGGTTCTCCAGGACGCCGGCGCCGAGGCCGTTCACGACGTGGACGCGGCCGCGCCGCACCGCCTCGACGAGCCCGGCGACGCCCAGCTGCGAGTCGCCGCGCAGCTCGAGCGGGTCGCACCACGTCGAGTCGACGCGGCGAAGGATCACGTCGACCCGGTCGACCGGCGCCGAATGCGGCCAGCGGGCCGGCTTGATCCACACGTAGCCGTCGCTGACGACGAGGTCGCTTCCCTGCACGAGCGGGAAGCCGAGGGTGTTGGCGATGAAGGCCTGGTCGTACGCGGTCTCAGAGTGCGTGCCGGGTGAGAGCACCACGACGCGCGGGTCGGGGTCGTCGGTGGGCGCGCACTGCAGCAGCGCGTCGCGCAGCACCGCGAAGTACGGGTCCATGCGGTGGAGGTCGGCGTCGCCGTAGAGGTCGGGAAGGGTGCGCGAGAGCACCAGCCGGTTCTCCATCGCGTAGCCGAGCCCCGAGGGCGCCTGGACCCGGTCGGCGAGCACGCGCCATTCGCCGTCCTCGTCGCGGCCGAGGTCGGTGGCCGACATCAGCAGCGAGGGGTCCGTCGCGACGCTCGGCCGCGCGATGGCCCGCACGAATCCGGGGTGCGCCACCACGGCGGCCGCGGGGATGACGCCCTCGGCGAGCAGACGCTGGTCGCCGTACACGTCGGCCATGATCGCGTTGAGGAGTTCGGCCCGCTGGGCAAGGCCCAGTTCCAGGCGCGACCACGTCGCGGCATCCAGCACGAGCGGCAGCGGGTCCAGTCGCCACGGTCGCGGGCCGTGCACGGGGTGCCCGTAGGTGACGCCGTCATCGGCGAGCGTCCGGGCGATCTCGGCGTCCACCCGGGCGATCGCGTCGCCGGTGAGGCCCACCGTGGCGGCCGCGAGGGTCTTCCACGCGGGGCGGAGGCCGCCGCCCGGGGCGATCACCTCGTCGTAGCGGACCGCCGACGAGTCCGCGTCCAGCGGGAGCGTCGTGCGGCTGAGACCGGCGGCGTACTCCTGCAGGAGGCTCATCACTCGGTCCGCACGACGCTGTGGACCTCGCCGACCACGGCGCGTCCGCCCAGTGCCTCGAGCTCCATCAGCACCGTGGTGCCGACGACGACGCCGCCGAGCGCCTCGACCAGTTCGCGGGCGGCGACCAGCGTGCCGCCGGTGGCCAGCACGTCGTCCACGAGGAGCACGCGGGCGCCGGCGGGAAGGTCGTCGTGGGCCTCGATCGTGGCCGTGCCGTATTCGAGGGCGTACGAGACGGATGCCGCTGGCCGCGGCAGCTTGCCCGCCTTGCGGATCGGCACGAGACCGACATCGGCCGTCAGCGCGATGGCGCCCGCGAGGAGGAAGCCGCGCGCCTCGACGCCGGCGACGATGTCGAACTCTCCGGCGAACGGAGCGATGAGGGCCTCGGTGACCGCGCGCAGTGCGGCCGCGTCCGCCAGAAGCGGCGTGATGTCGCGGAACAGGATCCCGGGCTCGGGATAGTCGGGGATCGTCCGGATGAGCGACTCGGCACGGGCGAGGGCGTCTTCAGGCACGCGCCCACCCTAGTCCCGCCGGGCGCACAGGCTCCGATCACGTGACATGTAAGCGCTTGCAGTATCCTGTTCCGCATGCCTTCGACCGAGACCGCCCCCCGCACCGGCGCCCTCCCCTCCGCTCCCGGTTCCGAGTGGTGGCGCACCGCCGTCATCTACCAGATCTACCCGCGCTCCTTCGCGGACGCCTCGGGCGACGGCATCGGCGACCTGCCGGGCATCACGGCCAAGCTCGACGACCTCGCCGAGCTCGGCGTCGACGCCATCTGGCTGAGCCCGTTCCAGCGGTCCCCGCAGAAGGATGCCGGGTACGACGTGTCGGACTACTGCGACGTCGACCCGCTGTTCGGCACGCTCGAGGACTTCGACGCCATGCTCGACGGAGCTCACGGTCGCGGCATCCGGGTCATCGTCGACCTCGTCCCGAACCACTCCTCCGACCAGCACGAATGGTTCCAGCAGGCCCTGGCCGCAGGCCCGGGCAGCCGCGAGCGCGCGCGCTACATGTTCCGCGACGGGCAGGGCGCGCACGGGGAGCTGCCCCCGAACAACTGGGAATCCGTCTTCGGCGGGCCGGCGTGGACCCGCGTGGTCGAGGAGGACGGGGCGCCCGGCCAGTGGTACCTGCACCTGTTCGATTCGACGCAGCCGGACTTCGACTGGACCAACGACGAGGTGCGCGAAGAGTTCCGTCGCATCCTGCGCTTCTGGCTCGACCGCGGGGTCGACGGCTTCCGCGTGGACGTCGCCCACGGCATGATCAAGGCCGACGGACTGCCGGACTACACGCCCGACCCCGACGCGGGGTCGATGGGCGGCGAAGAGGCCGGCGTGCCCTACTGGGGCCAGGACGGCGTTCACGAGATCTACCGCGACTGGCACACGCTGCTGGCCGAGTACGACGGCGACCGCGCGCTGTGCGCCGAGGCCTGGCTGCCCACGCCCGAGCAGACGGCGCTGTGGGTTCGCCCCGACGAGATGCACCAGGCGTTCAACTTCGCCTACCTCGAGACCGGCTGGGACGCCGCGGCGCTCCGCGACGTCGTCGACGAGTCGATCCGCGCCTATGCCGCCGTCGGCGCGCCGAGCACGTGGGTGCTGTCGAACCACGACGTCGTCCGCCACGCCTCGCGTCTCGCGCTCACCGCCGAGAACCCGCAGGGTCACGGCATCGGCCCCGACTCCCCCGGCAAGCCCATCCCCGAGGTCGGCCTGCGTCGCGCACGTGCCGCGACCGCCCTCATGCTCGCGCTCCCGGGCTCGGCGTACCTGTACCAGGGCGAGGAGCTCGGCCTTCCCGAGGTCATCGACATCCCCGGAGAAGCCCGTCAGGACCCGACGTGGTTCCGCACCGGCGGCGAGCGCTACGGACGCGACGGCTGCCGCGTGCCCCTGCCGTGGACCGCGACCGGCGACGCCTACGGGTTCAACGACACCGGCGCCTCGTGGCTGCCGCAGCCCGCGGAGTGGGCGACGCTCGCCCGCGACCAGCAGGTCGACGACCCCGCCTCCACCCTGTCCCTGTACCGGGCGCTCCTCGAGGCCCGCCGTGCCCACGGTCTGGGCAGCGGCGCACTCGAGTGGATCGACGGGCTCGGACCGGATGCGGTGGCCTTCCGCAACGGCGAGGTCACCGTCGTCGCCAACGCCGGGACGACGCCGATCGCGCTGCCCGAGGGCGTGGTCATCGTCGCCAGCGGTCCGATCGACGGCGACCGGCTCCCCGCCGACACGACCGTGTGGATGGCGCAGGGCTGACGGATCGGGCCGTCCGGCCCGGAGAGAACGAGGTGACGGCGTGGTCAGCATCGACGAGGTCGCCCGCAAGGCGGGCGTATCGACGGCGACCGTCTCGCGTGCCCTGAGCGGGCGCGGCCATGTGTCCAGCGCGACCCGGGCACGCGTAGAGATCGCCGCGCAGGCGCTCGGCTACGTCGTCTCGGCGTCGGCGTCGAGCCTGGCGTCCGGGCGCACGCGCAACATCGGCGTGCTGGTGCCGTTCCTCGACCGCTGGTTCTTCAGCACCGTGCTCAGCGGCATCGCGAACGCGCTCATGCGGCAGGGGTACGACATCACGCTGTACAACCTCACCGCCGATCGCGCGCAGCGTCACAGCATCTTCGAGACGTTCCTGCGCCGTCAGCGCGTGGACGGTGTGATCGCCATCTCGCTCGAGCTCGGACACGACGAGATCGAGCGGCTGCGCGCGCTGGATCTGCCCGTCATCGCCATCGGCGGACCGAACCCGGGCCTTGCCACGCTCACCGTCGACGACCTGGCCGTGGCGCGCCTGGCCACCGAGCACCTGATCGCACTGGGCCACCGCGACATCGCCCACATCGGCGCGAGCCCCGAGTTCGATGTGGACTTCCACGTGCCCACCCAGCGTCGGCAGGGCTTCGAATCCGCACTGACGAACGCGGGGATCCCCGTGCATCCGGCGCTGTACGAGCCGGCGGACTTCACGATCGAGGGCGGATTCCGCGCCGCGAAGCAGCTGCTGGGCAGGCCCGGCGAACGCCCGACGGCCATCTTCGCGGCATCCGACGAAATGGCGATCGGCGCGCTCCTGGCGGCCCGCGAGCTCGGCTATCGCGTGCCCGAGGATCTGTCGGTCGTGGGCATCGACGGTCACGAGCTGGGCGATTTCTTCCGCCTCACCACCGTCGACCAGTTCCCCCTCGGACAGGGCGAGCGGGCCGCCGAGGCGATCCTCCAACTGCTGGCCGCCGGAGACAAGGCCGAGAGCCACGTGCCCGGGGCGCTGCCCTACGACCTCGTCGTGCGCGGGTCGACCGCGCGACGCGTGGAGTGACCGCCGGGCCCCCCAGGGCACCCTCAGGACCGCCTCCGCGTAGGCTCGGACCCATGACGATCGACCTCGACGCCCTCTACATCGATCTGCACCGCCACCCCGAGCTGTCGTTCCAAGAGACGCGCACAGCCGGCGTGATCGCGGCCAGACTCACCGAACTCGGCATCGAGTTCGAGGAGGGCATCGGCAAGACCGGCATCGCCGCGATCATCCGCAACCCCGAGGCGGACGCGGGGGCGGCCGAAGAGGGACCGGTCGTGTGGCTCCGCGCCGACACCGACGGCCTGCCGGTCGAAGAACGCACCGGCCTCGCCTACGCCAGCACGGCGCGCGGCGTCGATCCCGCCGGCTCCGACGTCCCCGTCATGCACGCGTGCGGCCACGACATGCACGTGAGCGCGATGATCGGCGCCCTCGAGCAGCTCGTCGCGACGAAGTCCGAGTGGCACGGCACCGTCGTGGCGGTCTTCCAGCCCGCCGAGGAGTACGGCGCCGGCGCCCAGGCGATGATCGCCGACGGCGTGCTCGAGAGGTTCCCGAAGCCCGACGTCGTGCTCGGCCAGCACGTCACCCCGCTGCCCGCCGGCACCATCGGGGTGCGCAGCGGCACCCAGATGGCCGCCTCCGACGGCCTGCGCGTCGTGCTGCACGGCCGCGGTGGGCACGGTTCGCGTCCGCACTCCACGATCGACCCGGTCGTCATGGCCGCCGCCACCGTCATGCGCCTGCAGACGATCGTCTCGCGCGAGGTCGATCCCCGCGACGTCGCCGTCGTCACCGTCGGCTCCATCCACGCCGGCCTGAAGAACAACATCATCCCCGCCGAGGCGGTGCTCGAGCTGAGCCTGCGCTACCCCGACGACGCCGCCCGGGAGCGCGTGATGCAGAAGGTCGAGCGCATCGTGCGGGCCGAGGCCGCGGCATCCGGAGCAGAGGTCGAGCCGGTCATCAGCGTCGACCACTCGCTGCCGCCCACCATCAACGACGTCGAGGCCACCGACCGCCTGCGCGCCGCGTTCGCACGGCACTTCGGCGAGGACGCCGTCGTCGACCCGGGCATGTTCACCGGCAGCGAGGACGTGTCGTGGTTCGCCCGCGAGTCCGGCGCCCCGCTGGTGTACTGGTTCTGGGGCGGGGTCGATCCGCACGCGTACGCCGAGGCGCACCGGCGCGGCACGATCGAGCGCGACATCCCCACCAACCACTCGCCGTTCTTCGCACCGGTGCTGCAGCCGACGCTCGACAACGGCGTGCAGAACATCGTCGTGGCCGCGCGCGAGTTCCTGGGCTGAGCAGACCCCGAGACCGGATGCCGCGACGCGGCGTAGCCTGGAGGGGTGACCCCCGCTCCCCCTTCCACCTCCGCTGACGCGCCCGCGCTCGACGCCGCGGCCCTGCGCGCGGACTTCCCGCTGCTCGGCGAGCGCGTGAACGACCAGCCCCTGGTCTACCTCGACTCGGCCGCGACGAGCCAGAAGCCCCGCGCCGTGATCGATGCCGAGGTCGACTTCCTCTCGCGCACGAACGCCGCCGTCCACCGCGGCGCCCACACGCTCGCCGCCGAGGCGACCGACGCCTTCGAGGACGCCCGCGAGACCGTCGCCGGCTTCGTCGGCGCCGCCCCCGAGCAGCTCGTGTGGACCAGCGGCGCCACCGCGGGCATCAACCTCGTCGCGTACGCGCTCGGCAACGCCGCGATCGGCCGCGGCGCACCGGCGAGCGCGCCGTACGCGCTGCGCGCGGGCGACGAGATCGTCATCACCGAGAGCGAGCACCACGCCAACCTCATCCCGTGGCAGGAGCTCGCCGCCCGCACGGGCGCGGTCCTCCGCCACATCCCCGTGCACGAGGACGGCACCCTCGACATGGCGGCGGCCGCCGACCTCATCGGCGAGCGCACCCGGGTGGTGTCGTTCCCTCACGTGTCGAACGTGCTCGGCATCGTGAATCCCGTCGACGAGCTGATCGCGCGGGCGAAGGATGCCGGTGCCCTCACCGTCATGGACGCGTGCCAGTCCGCGCCGCACCTGCCGCTGGATCTGCCCGCCCTGGGCGTCGACCTGGCGGTGTTCTCGGGCCACAAGATGCTCGGTCCCTACGCCATCGGCGGCCTGTACGGGCGGGCCGAGGTGCTCGAGGCCCTGCCGCCGTTCCTCACCGGCGGATCGATGATCACCACCGTGACCCTCGACGAGGCCGACTACCTGCCCCCGCCGCAGAAGTTCGAGGCGGGCACGCAGCCGGTGTCGCAGGCGGTGGCCCTCGCCGAGGCGGTCCGCTACCTGGAGCGCGTGGGCATGCCCGCGGTGCACGCGCACGAGACGCGGCTCGAGGCGCACATGCGCGAAGGGCTTCGGCAGATCCCCGGCATCCGCCTGCTCGGCGACGCCGAAGGGGTCGACCGGGTCGCGCTGTGCGCGTTCGACGTCGACGGCGTCCACGCGCACGACGCCGGTCAGTTCCTCGACGCGCGCGGCATCGCCGTCCGCGTCGGGCACCACTGCGCCCAGCCGCTGCACCGCCGCTTCGGGATGACCGCGTCGGTGCGCGCCAGCGCAGCCCTGTACAACACCGCCGACGACGTCGACGTCTTCCTGGACGCCGTGTCCGGCATCCGCTCGTTCTTCGGAGTCGCCTCGTGAGCCTCGAATCCCTCTACCAGGAGCTCATCCTCGACCACTCCAAGCGGCCCAAGGGGTTCGGGCTGGCCGACGACGAGGGTGCCACGGCGACCTCGCACCAGAAGAACCCGGTGTGCGGCGACGAGATCACCCTGCGGGTGCGCATGGACGGCGATCGCGTGCGCGATGTCACGTGGGAGGGTGCCGGCTGCTCGATCTCGCAGGCGTCCGCGTCGATGCTCGTCGCGCTCCTCGAGGAGGACGGCGGCGACGACGGCCTCACGCGCGCCGAGGTGACGACGCTCATCGACGGCTTCCGCGAGGCGCTGCGCTCGCGCGGCAAGATCCCGCTCGATGAGGAGACGTTCTCGGACGCCGCCGCCCTGTCGGGGGTCTCGAAGTACTCGGCCCGCGTCAAGTGCGCGATGCTGGCGTGGGTCGCCCTCGAGGACGCCCTCGCCCGCGCCTGACGCCCCTCCCGCCTCAGCCGGGGTGGCCGGCTGGCCCGCTGCCGGCGGGCCGCTGCCGGCGGGCTCGCCGCTCGGGGACGCGTGCGCACGCCGCCCCCGCGTGCGGGGTATTCACGCACGGGAGTGACGCGTGCGCACGCGTACCGGGGTCAGTAGAGCCCGGCGGCCTCCGGCCTGGGGGCGCGTGCGCACGACGCCCCGGCGTGCGGGGAAATCACGCACGCGAGGGGCACGTGCGCACGCGTCCCCGCCGTCCCCGCCCGCACGTCCCCGCCCGCACGTCCCCGCCGGGCCGCCCGGCGGGCGGGAGGCAGCGGGGCGGGTCAGCCGAGGCCGGCGCGCTCGTCGGACGACGGGGCGTCGCCGGCGACCGGGCGCCGCGACAGGCCCACGGCTCCGGCGGTGCGGTCCTTGGACAGCGCCGCCGCGACGGCCACCGACTCGTCGACGTCCGGGTACTGCGGGCGCAGCTTGACCGCGTGCGCACGCTTCTGCTCGCGCTTGGCCTTGCGCGCCGCGTAGGTGAGGTTCAGCGCCTCGACCAGGATCGCGAACGCCATCGGTCCGTAGATGAACGCCTTCTCGATGTGGAAGCCGAAGCCCTCGGCCACGAGGAACGCACCGATCAGCAGCAGGAACGCCAGCGCCAGCATCTTCACCGTCGGGTGGTTGTTGACGAAGGCGAAGATGAAGCGCGCGGCGAACAGCATGATGCCGAACGAGAGCACGACCACCGTGATGATCACGACGACGTTCTCGGTCATGCCCACGGCGGTGATCACCGAGTCGAGCGAGAACACGAGGTCGAGCACGAGGATCTGCGCGATCACCGACCCGAAGGTGATGGCCTTGCCGCCCCCGGCGCCGTGCTCCTCTTCGGCACCCTCGAGCTTGTGGTGGATCTCGGTCGTGGCCTTGTAGATGAGGAACAGTCCACCCGCGATGAGGATGAAGTCCTTCCACGAGAAGCCCATGCCGAACAGTTCGACGACGTCGTCCTTCAGCGTGATGATCCAGCCGGCGGCCAGCACCAGCAGCACGCGCATGACCATCGCCAGCGTGAGGCCGAGGTTCCGCGCCTTGGCCTGCTGCTCCTTCGGGAGCTTGGAGGCCAGGATCGAGATGAAGATCACGTTGTCGACGCCGAGGACCACCTCGAGCACGAACAGCGTGAGGAAGACCGCGATCAGGTCGGGCGTGAAGGCAAAGGAGAAGTCCACGCGCTCATCGTAGGCGAGCGGATGCCGCGCCCCACACCGACACGGGATCAGGCCGACACGAGAGTGCGCTCCAATCGGGCGTAGCTGGTCTCCATGCCGTCGGTCATCCCGGTGGCCAGCACCATGTCGCGCGTGGCCTTGTCGGGATACTCGATCAGCACCGTGATGAGCGTCGCGCCGTCCTCCTCGTCGAGGGTGAGGTCGTTGAGGGTGGAGGGGAAGTCGGTGCCGGTCATGTGCTCGGTGGTGACCGACCGGCGCGGCGCGTCGATCAGCAGCGTCTCGCCGTCGAATCCGAACGCCTCGCCCTCGGTGTCGCCGACCGGCTCCCACTGGTAGCGGTAGCGTCCGCCGACCACGGGATCGACCTCGCACACCGACATGCGCCATCCGTCGGGGCCCAGCAGCCACTGCGTGAGCAGCTCCGGGTCGTGGTGCGCACGCCACACAAGGTCGCGGGGCCCTTCGATGAGGCGGGTGATGCGCACGTGCGTGTCGTCGAGCAGCTCGGTCTGCGTGCCCTTGCCGGCGGCGTAGGCCCGCAGGCCCTCCAGCACCCGGTCGAGCTGGTTCATCGCCATCGTCGAACCCTCGACGGCGCCCATCGCCACGACCTGCTCGAGCGCGTCGGCGGAGTCGAAGTAGGTGGTGTTGCGCAGCCGCGCGCCCGTCTCGGTGGGTTCGAACACGAACACCATCCGCGACGTCGGCATGTCGGCGAGCACCTGGCCGTCGGCGTCGGCGAACGAGTCCAGCGCGGTGAACGACCGCGGCCCGTCGATCTCGAGGAACTCCCACAGACCGTGGAACTGCTCGCCGCGCGGGCTGGTCATGACGTACCGCGCGCGTCCGCCGACTTCGAGGTCGAACTGGGTGAAGGTGGCGGGGTATCCGGGCGGGCCCCAGAACCGCTCCAGCTGGCGCGGGTCGGTGAAGGCGTCCCACAGCCGGTCGACGGATGCCGCGACGTCCGCGGTCAGCGTCATGGTGAGTGCCTCGGGATCGGTGGTGACCTCGGTGACAGGCATGTCAATCTCCTTCGTGTGCGATCGGTTCCGGGGAGGGGTCTTCGGAGAGCAGGGCGTCGAGGCGGTCGATGCGGGCGCGCCACATCTCCTCGTAGCGGGCGAGGAGCGCGCGGGCACGGGCGATCATGGCCGGATCCGCGCGGACGAGCCGCTCGCGCCCTTCGGCGCGCTTGATGATGAGGCCCGCGGCCTCGAGGACGGCGACGTGCTTCTGCACGGCCGCGAACGACATGTCGTACGAGCGGGCCAGCGCCGACACGGAGTGCTCCGCCTCGATGGCGCGCCGCAGGATGTCGCGCCGTGTCGCCGCGGCGAGCGCGTGGAACACACGGTCGATCTCGTCATCGCTGAGCCTCGTTTGTACAACCATTTGGTTGCACGTTACGCCGACCCCCGGCATCCGTCAAGAGGTCTCCAGCGGCGCGCCCCTAGAATGGAGCGGTCCGGCGCCCGCGATTTCTGGAGCTCAGCCGCATGACCACTCCCACCGATTCCCCCGCCACGGCGCGCCCCGCCGCCGACACCGTCGAGAACGCCGCGGCGACACCCGAGAAGGAGCAGCCGTACGGCGCCCTCGGGCTCAAGCCCGACGAATACGACCGCATCCGCGAGATCCTGGGCCGCCGCCCCACGTCGGGCGAGCTGGCGATGTACTCGGTGATGTGGAGCGAGCACTGCTCGTACAAGTCCTCGAAGATCTACCTGCGCCAGTTCGGGCAGAAGGTCTCGGACGAGATGAAGACCCGGCTCATGGTGGGCATGGGTCAGAACGCCGGCGTGGTCGACATCGGCGAGGGCTGGGCGGTGACCTTCAAGGTCGAATCGCACAACCACCCCAGCTACATCGAGCCGTTCCAGGGCGCCGCGACGGGCGTCGGCGGCATCGTGCGCGACATCATCTCGATGGGCGCGCGCCCGGTCGCCGTCATGGACCAGCTGCGCTTCGGCGCGATCGACCACCCCGACACCGCACGCGTCGTCCACGGCGTCGTCAGCGGCATCTCGTTCTACGGCAACTGCCTCGGGCTGCCGAACATCGGCGGCGAGACCGTCTTCGACGCCGTCTACCAGGGCAACCCGCTCGTGAACGCCCTCGCGGTCGGCGTCCTGCGCCACGAGGACCTCAAGCTCGCGAACGCCTCGGGTGCGGGCAACAAGGTCGTGCTGTTCGGCGCTCGCACCGGAGGCGACGGCATCGGCGGCGCGTCGATCCTCGCCTCCGACACGTTCGCCGACGGGGGCCCCACCAAGCGCCCCGCCGTGCAGGTCGGCGACCCGTTCGCCGAGAAGGTGCTCATCGAGTGCTGCCTGGAGCTCTACCGCGGCGAGCTCGTCGAGGCGATCCAGGACCTCGGTGCCGCCGGCATCTCGTGCGCGACCAGCGAGCTGGCCGCCAACGGCGGTTCGGGCATGCGCGTCGACCTCGAGAACGTGCTGCTGCGCGACCCTTCGCTCACGCCCGAGGAGATCCTCATGAGCGAGAGCCAGGAGCGCATGATGGCGATCGTCGCGCCCGAGAAGCTCGAGGCGTTCCTCGCCGTGACCGGCAAGTGGGACGTCGAGACGAGCGTGCTCGGCGAGGTGACCGGCGACGGCCGGCTGCAGATCTTCTGGCACGGCGAGGAGATCGTCAACGTCGACCCGTCCACGGTCGCCGTCGACGGCCCCGTGTACGAGCGTCCGGTCGCCTACCCGACGTGGATCGACGCGCTCCGCGACGACACCGCCGCCGCACTCCCTCGCCCCGACTCCGGCGACGAGCTGCGGGCGCAGTTCACGCGCCTGGTGTCGAGCCCGAACCTCGCCGACACGTCGTGGGTGACCAATCAGTACGACTACTACGTCATGGGCAACACCGCGCTGTCGTTCCCCGATGACGCCGGCATGATCCGCGTCGACGAGGAGTCCGGGCTCGGATTCGCGATCGCCACCGACTGCAACGGCCGCTACTGCCAGCTCGACCCGTACGCGGGAGCGCAGCTCGCCCTGGCTGAGGCGTACCGCAACGTCGCCGTCTCGGGCGCGGCGCCCACCGCGGTCACCGACTGCCTGAACTTCGGCAGCCCCGAGAATCCCGAAGTGATGTGGCAGTTCTCGCAGGCCGTCGAGGGCCTGTCGGACGCGTGCCTCGAGCTCGGCGTCCCCGTCACGGGCGGCAACGTGTCGTTCTACAACCAGACCGGCGACCAGCCGATCTTCCCGACCCCGGTGGTCGGCGTCATGGGCATCATCGACGACGTCGCCCGCCGCATCCCGTCGGGCTGGCAGGATGCCGGGGAGAACATCTACCTCCTCGGCACCACCGCCGCCGAGCTCGACGGGTCGCAGTGGGCCGGCACGATCCACGGCCACCTCGGCGGTCGTCCGCCGGCGGTCGACCTCGCCGGCGAGAAGCGTCTGGCCGAGCTCATCCACGCCGCCTCGCTGCAGTCGCTCGTCTCGAGCGCGCACGACCTGTCGTCGGGGGGCCTCGCCCAGGCGCTCGCCGAGGCGGTGCTGCGCTTCGACGTCGGCGCTCGCGTGTGGCTCGACGAGCTGCTCGAGCGCGATGGGGTGGATGCCGCAACGGCGCTGTTCTCGGAGTCCACCGGTCGTGTCATCGTGAGTGTGCCCCGCGAGGACGACGTGAAGTTCCGCGGCCTCTGCGAGGGACGCGGCTATCCGGTGCTGCGCATCGGCGTCACCGACGTCGTCGAGGACGGCGAGCCCGCGGCGCTCGAGGTGCAGGGCCTGTTCACGGTGCCGCTGGCCGAGCTGCGCGGGCTGTCGACCGCCACGCTCCCGGCCGCGTTCGGCGCGACCGTGAGCGAGCCCTTCGCCTGATCGGACGGCACGGTCACCCGCCTACACTGGAGCGCATGAGCGACGACGACTACGCCGAGTACGGTCAGGCACGCCAGCGACGGATGAAGGTCGTGGCGTGGGTCGTCATCATCTCGCTCATCCTCGTCGGCGGCGGCGCCACGGTCATCGCCCTGCTGTTCGGCTGAGCGTCCCCCGAGGACTCTCTGCGCGGCGCGCGGGTCGGGTTAGCATGGCCGGGTGGACCCCTGGTTCGAGCTTCTCGGCGCCTGGTGGTGGGTCGCGCCCACCGGCGTCGGCGCAGCCGCTGCCGGATACGGAGCGGTCACGTCCCGAGGACGACGTGCGCGCCGGCTGGAGCTCGACGCCGCACGGTACGACGAGGGCCTCGCGCACCAGGCGCTGCAGGCGGCACGGGTAGACGTGCGGACCGCTCGAGCCGAGGTGCTCGCGGCCAGAGCGCGGTCCGGCCTGCCGTCGATCGGTGGGCGCGCGGCGATCGAGGCCCGGCAGGTTCTGCTGTCCGCCAAACAAGCCGAGCGCGCCGCTTCGCTGAGACTTCGCGCGAGCCGTGGCCGGGTGAAGGCGTCGCGAGCCCGCTATCGTGCCCTGTTCACCGGCTCACCCCTCCCCCTCGAAGCCCTGATGAGTCGGCATGACGCCGTGACGTCGCGCTGGCTCGAGTACGAGACGGATGCGGCGAAGGCACTGTCTTTCCCGCAGATGCTCGATGCGCAGCATCCGTCGACCCTCGCCTTCCTGCGCGCCCAGCGCGAGGCGCACGGCCTGCGCCCGGCATCGGCGCGGGACCGGATGACGCCCCCACAGTTCGCGGCCTACCGCGACGCCGTGTCCGCCGTGGAGCGGACGTTCGCCGAGGCGGAGCGCAGTGCGCAGGGCACCGCCCGCTCGGATCTGCCGACGGCCGGTTGGCGTGACGCGGTGCTGCCACTCGTCGAACGGCTGCCCGGCCTGCTGGCCGCTGCCATGCCACCGGCGGCGGACGCGTCCAGCGCGTCCGCTCCGCAGCACTCCCCGCACCCGCCGGCGGCGGCCAACCAACCGCGCACACCCGTCTGGCCCGTTCCGGCCCGTCGTTCAACCCACCCCCGCCCGGCCGGCCACGACGAAGGGGCCCGGCCGTAGCCGAGCCCCCCACCGATCGGATGCTGCTCAGTCGGTGATGATGGTGTCGAAGGCGTCGGGGTTCGCCTCGAGCCAGGCCTCGACCGCCTCGGGCTCGTTGCCCTCGCCGTACTCGTTCACGACCATGTCCTCGAGCGACGCGTACTCGGCGTCGTCGAGCGCGATGCCGGCGATGAGCTCAGCGGCCTCGGGGAAGCGCTCCGAGAAGTCGCTGGTTCCCAGGAAGTGCAGGCCTTCGGGGTCGCCCATGGCGCCCATCGGGTCCTCGAGGTCACGCAGGTTGTACGCGTCGTTCGCCCAGAAGGGCCGCCACGACGTCACGACGATGTCCTCCTCGGCGGCGATCGCGTTCTCGAGCTCGGTGAGCATCGCCGCGGTCGAAGAGGTGACGAGCTCGTACTCGTCGCCCAGCTCGTAAGCGGGGATCATCGAGTCCTGCGTCACGCCGGTGAGACCCGCGCCCGGCTCGATGCCGATGATCCGGCCACCGAACATGTCGGCGTTGCCCTTGAGGTCTTCGATCGACTCGATGTCGACGTAATCGGGGACCGCGATCGTCAGCACCGCGTTCTCGTAGTAGGTGCCGATGTCCTCGATGTCGTCGCCGTACTCCTCCATGTACGAGGCGTGGGTCAGCTCGGGCCAGGCCGACGGATACATGTCGACGTCGCCCTGCGCCAGTCCCGCGTACAGCGGTCCCGCTTCGGTGAGCTCCTGCATCTCGACGGTGTAGCCCAGCTTCTCGAGCTGGTTCTCGAGGAGGTAGGCGGTGCTGAGGCCGTCGGTCCACGAGGGGAGGTACCCGAGCGTGATGGTGCCCATCTCGTCCGAGCCGCTGCCACCGCTGCCGGTGTCATCGGAACCTCCGGCGCAGCCCGCGAGCGTGAGCGTCGCGGCGGCGCCGAGGGCGAGGATTCCTGTCAGCTGTCGATTTCTCATGGTGCTTCCCTTCATCGTTCTGTGTGATTGCATTCGTTCCGTACAGATATTCAGTTGTGGGTCTCAGCCCGAGCCGGCTCGGGTGCGCGACGGCTGCCGATGACGCGTCGCAGCGAGGTGGGGTAGTCGGCGGGATCGCCGAGCGCGGCGGTCACACGATCGAGGAAGACCGCGAGGATGACGACACCCAGCCCCGCCTCGACACCGAGGGAGAGGTTCACGGTCGAGACCGACTGCACGACGATCTTGCCGAGCCCGTCCGCGCCGACGATGCCGGCGAGCACCGCCATGGACAGGGCGAGCATGATCACCTGGTTGACGCCGGCCATGATGGTCGGCATCGCCAGGGGCAGCTGGATGCCACGGAGGATCTGCCCCGGAGTCGCGCCGAATGCGTGGCCGGCCTCGACCGTCTCGGAGTCGACGCCGCGGATGCCGAGCTCGGTCAGACGCACACCCGGAGGCAGGGCGAAGATGACGGTCGCGACGAGTCCGGGCACGACACCGATGCTGAAGAATGTGATGGCGGGGATCAGGTACACGAAGGCCGGCATCGTCTGCATGAAGTCCAGGACCGGCTTGAGGATCGCGCGCACCGTGTCGTTGCGTGCCGACCAGATGCCGAGGGGGATCGCGATGACCAGCGCCACAAGGGTGGCGACCAGGACGAGCGAGAGCGTCTGCATCGCCGCGACCCACAGATCCATCGCGACGATCAGGATGAACGAGATCGCGGTGCCGAGCGCCATCTGCCATGACCGGAAGAACCAGCCCAGCAGGGCGAAGAGAGCGATGGCGACCGCCACCGGGATGGCCGTCAGGCCGTCGGTGAGTCCGTCGACGAGGAACCGCACGACGACCGCGATGACGTCGAAGAGCCCCGCCAGGTTGTCGCGCACCCAGTCCACGCCGGTGTCGACCCATTCACCGACCGGAATCCGGAACCCTTCCATCAGCGCACCCCCTCGTTGTCGACCGCCGGGCCGTGGTCGGCGGATGCCGCCAGTAGCGCGTCGATCTCGGTCGTCGGCATCGGCTGCGGCAGCACCGTGATCTCGGAGGTGTCGCTCGGACCCGGGCCGAGCGCCGCCAGCAGCGTCACGCGCGGGATGACCCCCACGAGGCGCCCGTCGTCGTCGGTGACCGCCAGAGGCAGCTGCGACTCGACGGCGGGCACGAACAGGTCCATCAGGACCGAGTCCTGCGAGACGCTCTGCGGCACGGGACGCAGCACCGACGTGAGCGAGTTCTCACCGCGGCGCACCAGCTTGACGGCGTCCCGGTCGGTGACGATGCCGAGCAGTCGGCGGTCGCGCCCCGTCACGTACGCGGCCGACGAGTAGGCGTCGCGCATCTGCCGCAACGCGGTGCGCGGCCCGCCGCTCTCGCTGACGACCGGGCGCGGAAGCTCCATGACGTTGGCGGCCGTGAGCACGCGCGCGCGGTCGACGTCCTGCACGAACTGCTCGACGTAGTCGTTGGCGGGGTCGGTGAGGATATCTTCGGGGGTCCCGATCTGCACGATGCGCCCGTCGCGCATGACCGCGATCCGGTCGCCGAGGAACATCGCCTCGTTCAGATCGTGGGTGATGAAGACGATGGTCTTCTGCAGCTTCTGCTGAAGCGACAGCAGCTGCTCCTGCATCTCGCGGCGGATGAGCGGATCGAGCGCGCTGAACGCCTCGTCCATGAGGAGGATGTCGGTGTCGGCGGCGAGCGCGCGTGCGATGCCGACGCGCTGCTTCATGCCGCCCGAGAGGGCGGCGGGAAGCTTGTCGCCCCATCCGTCAAGGCCCACCAGCGCCAGGATCTCGTCCGCCTTGGCGCGACGCTCGGCACGGCCGACACCTCGCAGCTCCAGCGGATAGGCGACGTTCTCGGCGACCGTGCGGTGCGGCAGGAGCGCGAAGTGCTGGAACACCATCGAGACGCGGTCGCGGCGCGTGGCACGCAAGGACGACCCGGGAACGCCCGTGATCGGCTCGCCGTGGATGACCACCTCGCCGGCGGTGGCGTCGTGAAGACCGTTCAGCATCCGGATGATCGTCGACTTGCCGGATCCCGACAGGCCCATGATGACGAAGATCTCGCCCCGCTCGACGGTGAAGCTCGCGTCGATGACGGCCGCCGTCCCGGTGTCGGCGATCTCGTCGCGGGAGTGACCGGCTTCGAGTCTGCGGACGGCGTCCTTCGGATTCCGGCCGAAGACCTTGTACAGATTTCGCGCTTCCAGCGCAGGGACGACGGTCATGTGCTCACCTCGGCGGCGCGCGGGGGCGCGCTCAGCATCGGTTACGCCCGGGTGGCGGTCATCGGCGCCGGACCCGCGTCGAACCGGGCGACGCAGCGGCACAGCCGACGGTCCGCATCGGGCGAACCGTCAAGACCACCGACCATACGCTCGCGACGCGGGATCCCCAGGATCACGCACCTCGTCGCAACCGCGGACTGGTCGTTCGGGCGCTATCGCCCTCGATCGACCGTATCGAGGATCGACGGTGAGGGCAAAACCGAGCCCCGCTCGACAACCGCGGATCAGCGCCCGTCGGCTGCTGCGGTGTGGTGACGGATGACTTCTGCGACGACGAAGTTGAACCACTTCTCGGCGAACGCCGGGTCGAGGTCGGCGTCCTCGGCGAGCTGACGCAGTCGCGCGATCTGCTGCTCCTCACGTGCGGGATCCGAGGGCGCGAGACCGTGCTCGGCCTTGAGCTCGCCGACCTGCTTGGTGCACTTGAAGCGCTCGGCGAGCAGATACATCAGGGCCGCGTCGACGTTGTCGATGCTGCTGCGCAGACGCCGCAGCGTCGCGAGGGTCTCGCCGGCGTCCTCCTCGGCGGGGGCGGGCGCGGAGCTCTCGGATCCGATGTCTGTCATGGCGTCCTCCTCGTCGACGACGATACCGCCGGATCCTCCGCCAGCCGGTGCCGCCCGCCCTAGAGTGAGCACATGACCGACGGATCGTCCTCGCCCGTTCCTTCCGCACCGTCACCCAGAGATCGCGCGGACTCCCACCGCTTCGTGTGGGCGGGGCTCTCCCAGCCGTTCGCCGTGGGCTTCACGGTGACCCTGGGCGCGCTGGTCGCCCTGCTGCTGGGTCTTGCACTCGGCAGCCTCTCGACCGTTCTGATCTACATCCTGTTCGCGCTCTTCGCCGCGCTCGGCCTCGACCCCGCGGTCCGCTGGCTGCAGAGCCGCAACGTCTCTCGCACGTGGTCGATCGTGATCGTCTTCACCGCCTTCGCACTGGTGCTCGTCGGCGTGCTGCTGCTGGTCATCCCGACGCTGGTGCGTCAGGTCGCGAGCTTCATCACCGACCTGCCGCAGTCGATCGCCAACTTCATGCGCACCGACTTCTTCATCTGGCTCGAGAGCACCTTCGGCGACAGTGTCGGCACAATCCTCGACGAGGTCCAGAACTTCCTGCTCAACCCGTCCAACATCGCCGCGATCGGCGGCGGCGTGCTGCAGGTGGGGGTCGGCATCGCGACGGGGATCTCAGGCGTCATCATCGTGATCGTGCTGACCCTTTACTTCATCGCGACGCTGCCGTCGATGAAGCAGTCGCTCTACCGCCTGTCGCCGGCGCGCAATCGCGCGAAGCTGGCCGAGCTCACGGAGCAGATCACCGACTCGGTCGGCGGCTACCTGATGGGCATGGTCGTGCTCGCGTTCTTCAACGCGATGTTCACTCTGTTGCTGCACCTGCTGATCGGGCTGCCCTTCCCGGCCCTCATGGCGGTCGTGGCCTTCTGCATCACGATCATCCCGCTGGTGGGTCCGGTGCTCTTCTGGATCATCGGCACCTTCGTGGCGCTGTTCGACAGTCCCCTGTCCGCACTGATCTTCGCCGCGGCCTACCTCGTTTACATGCAGATCGAGGCATACGTGGTGACGCCCCGCGTGATGAACCGCACGGTATCGGTGCCCGGCTCGCTCGTCGTCATCGGCGCGCTCGTAGGCGGCACCCTGCTCGGCCTGCTCGGCGCGCTCATCGCCATCCCCGTCACCGCCTCGATCCTGCTCATCATCAAGCAGGTCGTCATCCCCCGTCAGGACGCCAAGGTCTGACCCGCGGCGGTCAGGCCAGGGCGACGAGGCAGGTCGGCGTCGGCACCGTCGCGCGTGAGCGCACCCGCCCCGGGACACCCGTCCTCGGGTCGAGCGTCATCGACACCACGTCATCTGAGCGCTGACCGGCGACCAGCAGCGTGTCTCGCACCACGAGGTGGTGCCGCGGCCAGTCGACGCCCGCCTCGAGGAGGGCCGTCGGCCGCAGATCGGATCCATCGCCGTGCACGCGCAGCACAGCCAGGGTGTTGCTGCCGCGAAGACCGGCGTACAGCGTCTCGCCATCACGCGAGACCGCGAGCTCGGCCGCCGTGTCGCCGGGAAGCGCCCCGAGCATCGCCCCCGCGACGATCCGCCATCTGCCCGTGCGGTCCGGCGCCAGCGCGAACACCTCGCCGGACAGCTCGGTCACGACGTACAGGTGACCGCCGGGGTGCATGACGGTGTGGCGGGGACCGCTCCCCTGCGGGAGCACGACCTGCTGCTCCTCACGAAGTCCTCCAGCCGCAATGCGCCAGAACCGAACGAGATCGAGTCCCATGTCGGTCGTGGCGATCAGACCGGCGTCCAGGAACCGCGCCTGGTGCGCACGAGACGGGCGCGGCTCGGCGAGGTCGCCGATGCCGTAGGGGTCCTCCGCCCCGGCGGCGATGACCGGGCGGGAGGGCCGACCGTCGGCATCCAACGTCATCCGCACGACTCGCCCGTCGCTCCAGCACGATGCCACGAGCGAGCCCCCGTCGGGCGCGACGGCGAGATGGCAGACGGACTCGCCCGCCGGGACCGGTGCTCCGAGCGGGGCGTACGCGTCCTCGCCGGTGCGGCGATACGCCTGCACGGTCCCGTTCGCCTCCAGCGCCGCGTAGACGACGTCGAGCGAGGGATGCCGGGTCAGCCACGACGGGGAGTCGACGACCGCCCGGACCCCCGCGAAGGCCAGCGACCCACCGGCTGAAGGCTCGTCCGGGGCGCCGGCCAGCAGCATCCCGAAGCCCTCGGCGCGCCCGTCCATGTCGGCCGTGTACCCGCCTGCGAGCAGGCGCATGTCAGTCGACGAGGTCGCGGCGCACGATGACGGCGTCGCGCGAGGCGCCCACGCCGATCACCGAGATGTGCGTGCCGCTGAGCTTCTCGAGCGCCAGGACGTAGTCCTGCGCGGCCGCCGGGAGGTCTTCGAAGCGGCGCGCACCCGAGATGTCTTCGCTCCAGCCCGGGAAGTACTCGAGCACCGGGGTGGCGTGGTGGAAGTCGGTCTGGTTGACCGGCACCTCGTCGAAGCGCCGACCGTCCACGTCGTAGGCGACGCACACCGGGATCTGCTCGAGACCGGTGAGGATATCCAGCTTGGTGAGCACGAGGTCGGTGATGCCGTTGATGCGCGTCGCGTAGCGGGTGATCGGCGCGTCGTACCAGCCGACGCGGCGGGGCCGCCCGGTGGTGGTGCCGAACTCGAAACCGCGCGAGCGGAGCCAGTCGCCCTGCTCGTCGAACAGCTCGGTCGGGAACGGGCCCGACCCGACCCGCGTGGTGTACGCCTTCACGATTCCGACGATGCGGTCGAGTCGGTTCGGGCCGACGCCGGATCCGGTCGAGGCGCCGCCGGCGGTCGCCGACGAGGACGTCACGAACGGGTAGGTGCCGTGATCGACGTCGAGCATGGTCGCCTGCCCGCCCTCGAAGACCACGACGTCGCCGCGGTCGAGCGCGTCGTTGAGCAGCAGGCCGGTGTCGGCCACCATCGGGCGGAGGCGCTCGGCGTACGACAGCAGATCTTCGACGATCTCGTCGCACGTGATCGACCGGCGGTTGAAGACCTTGACCAGCAGGTGGTTCTTCTGCTCGAGTGCGCCCTCGACCTTCTGGCGCAGGATGTTCTCGTCGAAGAGGTCCTGGACGCGGATGCCGACGCGGTTGATCTTGTCGGCGTACGCCGGGCCGATCCCGCGCCCGGTGGTGCCGATCTGACGCTTGCCGAGGAAGCGCTCGGTGACCTTGTCGAGGGTGCGGTGGTACTGCGTGATGATGTGGGCGCTGGCGCTCACCCGCAGCCTCGAGGTGTCGACGCCCCGGGCTGTCAGCGCCTTCAGCTCGTTGAAGAGCACCTCGAGATCGATCACGACGCCGTTGCCGATCACGGCGTTCACCCCGGGCGAGAGGATGCCGGAAGGCAGCAGGTGAAGCGCGTACTTCTCGTCGCCGATCACGACCGTGTGACCGGCGTTGTTGCCGCCGTTGAACTTGACGACCCAGTCGGTGCGGTCACCGAGAAGGTCGGTGGCCTTGCCCTTGCCCTCGTCTCCCCACTGGACTCCGACGATCACGATGCCTGGCATGGGCTACTCCCCCGTTATCGGACGGTTACACCCCATCCTATCGACCCGGGCTTCGGCGTCAGTCGTCGGAGGCGGTCCGCGCGTCGCCGCGGGCCTCGCCGTCACCAGGCGTCTCGCCGGCACCAGCGTCCCCGGCGTGCTCGTCTTCGCGTGCTCCGTCGGCGGAGGACCCGTCCTCGGCTCCCGAGTTCTCGACGCTCTCCTCGGTGGTCGCGTCCTCGGCGGCCGCGTCCTCCGCGACGCCATCCTCGTGGGACGCATCGTCGCGGGCCGCATCCCCCTGGGCCGGCCCCGAGGATGCCGGGCTCTCCAGTCGCACGAGGTCCGGGACCTCCCATCCGCCCTCGAAGAACTCCGGGCGCGGCCGGTAGAGCCGCACCAGGTAGTTCCACCCTTCGGGCACGGGGATGTCGTTCGGACCCGTGGCCTCGCCAGGAGGCGTGAAGCGGACGGTGATGGCGCCGTCCTCGTCGGGGACGCCGGTGACGCTGTTCACGGTGTAGCGTCCGTCGTCGTTCGGCTCGAAGTAGCCCTGCGCGTTGTAGACCGAGACGGACCAGAACGCATCGACGGGCACGTCGTGCATCGTCAGCTCGTAGTGACCCACGCCCACACCGGGCGAGACCCCCAGGTATGAGGCTTCGCTGAGCGGCAGACCGCCCCAGCCCGCGGCCGTCCCGATCAGGTGGCGGACGGGGTCGACCTCATCGGGCCCGCCGAAGGTGCGGTCGAAGGCGCGCAGGCCGCGAGCCAGCCGGAGCAGGCCGTTGCGCGTCTCTTCGAGCGATTCGGCGTCGTACTCGGGGCTCTCGAACGGCTCGCCCGAGCCAACCTCGAGGCGGAACTCGTCCTGCAGCGAAGCCACCGCGGCGATGTCCGCCGCATCGCTCGGATCGACGAGGGTGCGCACCGCCACCAGCGCGTAGCGCGTGCCGGGTGCGACCGCGGCGAGGTCGTGGTGTCCGGGATCGTGCAGCACCGCGCGGACGTAGTGGTCGTTGTCGACCACCATCACCGACACGTACCGATCGCCGTGCTCGGGGATCTCGATGCTCGCACCGTCGGCGAGGTCGACGATCGCGAAGCTGTAGAGGGTGTCGCGATTGAGCCGGATGACGGTCTGCTCGTCGATCGCCGCGGGCTCGCGATTGTGACGGAAGACGTTCACGCCGCCGGCGTCCCGCTGGATGTCGGCGAACATGCGGTCGGTCTCGGCGCGGACGAAGTTGTCCACATTGACGTGGCGTGCCATCGTCACACTCTCGCTCATGGACCCGGTTCCCGCCAAGCCCGCGCGCGGGCCCGTGGACCGTCAGGCGTCATCGACGCCGTGGCGCGGCATCCGGATCGGTAGGCTGGAGGCCATGTCGAAGGTCCTCCAGTCCCTGCCCGTCGGCGAGCGCGTCGGCATCGCCTTCTCGGGAGGCCTTGACACCTCCGTCGCCGTGGCCTGGATGCGCGACAAGGGCGCCGTCCCCTGCACCTACACCGGTGACCTCGGTCAGCCCGACGAGGACGATATCGCCGCGATCCCGGGTCGCGCGCTCGAGTACGGCGCCGAGGTCTCGCGCCTCATCGACTGCAAGACCGCGCTGGTCGAAGAGGGCTTCGGCGCCCTCGCCTGCGGCGCGTTCCACATCCGCTCCGGCGGTCGCACGTACTTCAACACCACTCCGATCGGACGCGCGGTGACCGGCACCCTGCTGGTGCGCGCGATGAAGGAGGACGGCGTCGACATCTGGGGCGACGGGTCCACCTACAAGGGCAACGACATCGAGCGGTTCTACCGCTACGGACTGCTCGCCAACCCGTCGCTGCGCATCTACAAGCCGTGGCTGGACGCCGACTTCGTCTCGGAGCTCGGCGGTCGCCAGGAGATGAGTGAATGGCTCGTGGCCCACGGCTTCCCGTACCGCGACTCGGCCGAGAAGGCGTACTCCACCGACGCGAACATCTGGGGTGCCACCCACGAGGCCAAGACCCTGGAGCACCTGGACGTCTCGCTCGAGACGGTGGAGCCCATCATGGGCGTGCGCTTCTGGGATCCGGCCGTCGAGATCGCCCCCGAGGACGTCACGATCACGTTCGACGCGGGCCGCCCGGTCGCCCTCAACGGCGTCGAGTACTCGGACCCCGTCGAGCTGGTCTTCGAGGCCAACCGCATCGGCGGCCGTCACGGGCTCGGGATGAGCGACCAGATAGAGAACCGCATCATCGAGGCGAAGTCGCGCGGCATCTACGAGGCTCCCGGGATGGCGCTGCTGTTCATCGCGTACGAGCGTCTGGTCAACGGCATCCTCAACGAGGACACCCTGGCGACCTACCACGAGCAGGGTCGTCGGCTCGGGCGCCTCATGTACGAGGGCCGCTGGCTCGAGCCGCAGTCGCTCATGCTGCGCGAGTCGATCCAGAAGTGGGTGGGCTCGACCATCACCGGCTCGGTCACGCTGCGCCTGCGGCGCGGAGAGGACTACACGATCCTCGACACCACCGGTCCCGGCCTGTCGTACGCGGCCGAGAAGCTCTCGATGGAGCGCGTCGGCGACGCCGCCTTCGGCCCGATCGACCGCATCGGGCAGCTCACGATGCGCAACCTCGACATCGCGGACTCGCGCTCGCGCCTCGAGCACTACGCCGCGGCGGGCATCATCGGCGGAGCGACGGCCGAGCTGGTCGGATCGCTCGAGCGGGGTGGCGCGGAGGAGATCACCGAGCACGCCGCGGGCTATTCGGCAGAGCGCGAGCACCTCGCCGAGGCGACGGATGCCGTGAGCGAAGCCGCCGCATTCGACAGCGGCACCGACTGACGCCCGGCTCCGGCGGTTCAGCCGCCCGCGGCGGGCGGTGTCTCTTTCGACAGGCGGAGCTCGTCGACCACGAGGTCGGCCTCGTCGATCGTGCCGTTGCGGTATGCCTGACGGCCGATCATGTGAGCTGACAGCGGCGCCGTCGCCAGCTGGATGAGGATCACCGGCAGCAGGAAGGCGGCCACCGGCCACGACCGCAGCGACAGCGCCACGGCGACGCAGATGAGCATCATGCCGAGCACCTGCGGCTTGGTGGCCGCGTGAAGGCGCGTCGGCACATCGCGGAACCGCAGCAGGCCGATGGCGGCGGTGAGGCACAGCAGTGCGCCGATCAGGATCAGCAGGAGGGCGATGATGTCGATGGGGTCGGTCATCCGTCGGCCCGGTCCCTTCTGGCCACGAAGCGCGCGATCGCGATCGAGCCGAACACGCCGACGGCGGCGATGATGAGCATGGCCGGCAGCGATCGGGTGTGCTGGTTGATGGCCATATCGGCGCCGAGGACGCACATGATCTCGGTCAGCAGCACGTCGCTGGCCACCGCGCGGTCGAGGATCGACGGTCCCATTACGACGCGCCACAGCGTGATCAGCGCGGCGACGGCGAAGACGACGTAGATCACCACCAGGAGCGGGCTCATCGGGCCTCCTTCCCCTGCCGCGGCGTCTCGATCGTCGCGCGGCGGATGATCTCGAGCTGCTCGGGCGACCCCACGGCCCGGACGATGCGGGCCTCCCAGCCGAGGACCGAGCGGCGGTGCAGCTCGGCATCCTCGCGGCGGTCGACACCCAGCACGTGCAGGTAGACGATGCGCCGGTCGCGGTCGGTCTCGACGACGAAGGAGCCCGGGATCAGCGAGGCGGTGATGGCGGTGTGGGTCATGATGAGGTCGTCGTCGACGCGGAGCGGAATCGCGACGATCGCGGTACCGGGGTAGCGGCGCGGATCGATCACCTGCCAGGCCACGATCAGCGATCCGCGCACGAGCGCCCCGACGAACGTCACGACGAAGACGAGGCCGTACCAGAGGTTGAGCCGGCCGGACAGCTCGACGGGGGGCAGCCGGAACACGCGGGTGACGATGACGGCCGCCGCGATGCCGGTGAGGAGGGCGAGCCAGGTCAGCTGTCCCCACAGCAGCATCCACAGCAGGATGAGCCACACGAAGAAGGGCAGCTGCCGCCAGACGTGACGAAGGCCCGCTCGGATGCCGCCACGGGCGGTGGTGCCATCGGTTGCGGTCACGGCGTCACCTCCTCGCGCTTCTCATCGCCGCCCGTGCTCTGCTGGTGCTCCTGCTCGAGCTGTTCGAGGGTCACCGGCTGGAGCAGCGCGTCGCCGATGCGGGTGCAGATGTCGTACAGGGGTCCGGCGAAGATGGTCAGCGCAACGGTGAAGCCCACCATGCCGACGGTGGCCGCCGTCATCACCTTGGGGATCACGCGTTGCTCGGTCTCGACCGCTGCGGCCGGCGAGGCGCCCAGGTACGAGATGCGCGCCTCGGTCTCGGCCGAGTCATCCTCTTCGCGCCAGAACGAGAGGTTCCACGCGCGCATGAGCGCGTACAGGGTGAGGAGGCTGGTGAGGATGCCCGCGACGATCAGCACGATCATGAGCGGCGTGCCGACCTCGGCCGCGGCGTCGAAGAGGGCGAACTTGCCGATGAAGCCCGAGAACGGCGGCAGGCCGCCGAGGTTCACCGCCGGGATGAAGTAGAGCACGGCGATGACCGGCGCGGCGCGCATGAGCCCCTTCACGCGCAGGATCGACGTGGACCCGGCTCGCCGCTCCACGAGACCGACCGCGAGGAACAGAGTGGTCTGCACCACGATGTGGTGGACCATGTAGTAGATCGTCGCCCCGATCGCCGCCGGGGTCGCGATCGCCAGCCCGAAGATCATGTAGCCGATGTGGCTCACCAGGGTGAACGACAGGATGCGCTTGAGCTCCGCCTGGGCGAGGGCGCCCAGGACGCCGACGATCATCGTCGCGAGCGCGGCGATCATCAGCACGACGTTGACGTCGTTGTAGAGGAAGAGCTCGGTCTCGGTGCGGATGATCGCGTAGACGCCCACCTTGGTCAGCAGGCCCGCGAACACCGCCGTGACCGGCGCCGGCGCGGTCGGGTAGGAGTCGGGGAGCCAGAACGACAGCGGGAAGATGGCGGCCTTGATCGCGAACGCCAGCAGCAGCATGAGGTGCAGCACGAGCTGCGTCTCCTGCGGCAGGTCTCCCATCCGCTGGGAGATCTGCACGATGTTCACGGTGCCGAGCGCGCTGTAGATCATCGCGATCGCGGCGAGGAACAGGATCGACGACACCAGCGAGACCACGACGTAGACGACACCGGTGCGGATGCGGGACTCCGTCGACCCGAGGGTGATGAGCACGTACGAGGCCACCAGCAGGATCTCGAACCCGACGTAGAGGTTGAACAGGTCGCCGGCGATGAAGGCGTTGAAGATGCCGGCGGCGAGGATCAGATACGAGGGGTGGAAGATCGACACCGGGGTGTCGTCGTCGTTGTCGGCGGCACCCTGGCCGACCGAGAAGAGGAGGACCGCCAGGAGCACGACGCTCGAGACCATCACCAGCAGCGCCGCCAGGCGGTCGACGTACAGGATGATCCCGGTCGGAATGGGCCAGCCGCCCACCGACACGGCGATGGCCTGGTCGCCGATGTCGACGACCACCAGCAGCACGGTGGCGATGATGCAGACGAGGGTGAGCGTCACCACGGAGACCGTGACCTGCGCGCGGCGGTGGCGGCCGGCGATCAGCGCGATGGCGGCGCCGAGCAGCGGCAGCGTCACCAGCAGCGGCACGAGGGCGGGGGCGATCTCAGTCATCGCTGTCCTCCGTCCGGGCGTCTTCGCGGCGCTTCGCGTCGCGTCGATCGGTGGGCGCGTCGTCGCGCAGCCCGGCGACGTCGCGGCTGCCGAGCATCGTGATGGGTGCGGTCGAGACGTCGACGAAGTCGGAGGTGGCGTCGTCGTCCTCGTCCGAGATGATGTCGACGATGGAGTCCTCGACCTGCGCGCCGCGCTCACGCACGGCGATGTCGGCCTCGTCGTCGCTGACTGTGTCGGCCTGTCCGAGCTGCCACGACCGGTAGATGAGCGCCAGCAGGAAGGCAGACACGGCGAAGGTGATGACGATCGCGGTGAGGGTCAGGGCCTGCGGCAGCGCGTCCGACATCTCGTCGGACTCCCCCGCTCCGTGGAACGGGGCGATGCCGGGGCGCCCCATCGCGATGAGCAGCAGCAGATTCGCGGCGTTGCCCAGCAGCAGGAAGCCGATGAGCACCCGCGTCAGGCTGCGTTCGAGCATCGCGTACACACCGCACGCGAAGAGCACCGCCATGATGACGATCAGCACGAGCGAGACGTCCATCAGGCGCTCACCCCCCGCATCCGGTTCTCGGCCGTCTGCCGATCGACTTCGGCGCCCAGGCTCCGCAGGACGTCGAGCACCAGCCCGATGACGACGAGGTACACCCCGATGTCGAACAGCGTGGAGGTGACGAACTCGATGTGGCCGAGGACCGGCACCTCGGCCTCGACGAACCAGCTCGTCAGCGGTGCCACGCCGAACACCAACGGCACGACGGCGCATCCGACGGCGATCGTCATGCCGACGCCGAGCAGCCGTCCGGCATCCGTCGGCGCAGCCACCCCGAGCTCGTAGCGACCGCCCGCGACGTAGCGCATGACCAGCGCCATGCCGGCGACGAGGCCGCCGGCGAAGCCGCCACCGGGCAGATTGTGACCCGCGAACAGCAGGTACAGCGAGACGATGATGATCATGTGGAAGAGGATCCGCACGATCACCTCGAGGAGGATCGACCGGTTCTCCTCACCCACGCGCTGCCCGCCGAGCAGCCATGCGGTACGTGTGTTGCCGCTCCCCTCGCCCCGGGGCTTCACCCCGCCGGCGGTCTCGACCAGCGGTCGGCGGTCGCGGCGGTCGGCGAGCTCGACCGGGGTCGTGAGGCTCGAGAGGGTGTCGGCGCGGTGGGTGACGAAGACCAGCGAGGCGACCCCGGTGGCGGCGAGGACGAGCACCGAGAGCTCGCCCATGGTGTCCCAGCCGCGGATGTCGACGAGCGCGACGTTCACGACGTTCTTGCCGTGGCCGAGCTCGTACGCGAGGTCGGGGAAGTCGGTCGAGACCGGGGCGTGGACCCGCGCCGACGTCGCCACCAGCGCGACCCCCGCCATCGTGACCCCGACCGCGATGCCCAGCAGCGCGCGGCCGATCGGCCACACGGAGGCGTTGTGCTCGCCGAGACGCGAGGGGATGCGCCGGAGCACGAGCGCGAAGGCGACGAGCGTCACCGTCTCGACGAGGATCTGGGTGAGGGCGAGGTCGGGCGCGCCGCTCGTGGCGAAGAGGACGACCATTCCGAGGCCCGTCACCGAGACCAGGACGACCCCCGTGTAGCGCTTGCGCGCCCGGACGGCGATGATGCCGGCGGCGATCATGATGGGCGCGGCGATGAGCTGCATGGGCGACCAGTAGGTCGCGATCGCCGACGTGAGCTGGCCGCCCATCACCAGGGCGGTGCCCTCGGCGGCCACCAGCACCACGAAGATCGTGCCGACGTAGACCGGCAGCGAGCCCCGCTGGGTGAACGTCGTGGTGGCCACCGAGAGCCTCGCCACCGTTCGCAGCGCCAGATTGTAGACGTCGGGCGCCGCGAACGGCAGCACGCGACGGCTGAGGTCGACGCGGGCGGTGAGGGCGAACAGGCCCGCCCCGATGACGAGGGTCCCGAGCGAGAGGAAGAGGGCGGGCTCCAACCCGTGCCACAGGGCGAGGTAGCCGGGGTGATCGGGGGCGGGGATGCCGGGGCTCGACGCCGGAGCCAGATCGGCGTAGGGCGCCAACGCCGTGTCGAGGAGCGGGGCGGCGAAGCCTCCGGCGAGGGTGAGTGCGGCGAGGATCGCGGGGACCGACAGGAACCCGAGACGCGGCCGCGGCCACTCCGTCACCGGTCGCGCCGCGCCCGCTGCGTCCTTCTTGGTCCAGAACGCACCCCACACGAAGCGGATGCCGTACGCCACGGTGAGCGCGGAGCCCACGGTCACGCCGACGAGGGCGATCCAGCCCCATGCCGAACCGGCCAAGGCCTCGTCGATGAGGCCCGCCAGCGCCCCCTCCTTGGCGACGAAGCCCAGGGTCGGCAGGATGCCCGCCATCGAGGCGATGGAGACGATCGCTGCCGTGGCCAGCAGGGGCGCTTGACGACCGACGCCGCTGAGCTCTCGCAGGTCACGGGTCGACAGCTGGTGGTCGATGACGCCGACGATGAGGAAGAGCGCGGATTTGAACAGCGCGTGGCCGAGCAGGAGCGCGAGGCCGGCGAGGGCGACGTCGCGGGTGCCGTAGCCGAGCACGACGGCGAGGAAACCCAGCTGACTCACCGTGCCGAACGCCAGCAGACGTTTGAGGTCGGTCTCGCGGAGCGCCTGGAACCCGCCGAGCAGCATCGTGAACACGCCCAGCGATATGACGATCGGCCGCCAGGCCGGAGCGAGGGCGAAGACGGGCGCGAGCCGTGCGATGAGGTAGACGCCCGCCTTCACCATGGCGGCGGCGTGCAGATAGGCACTGACCGGAGTCGGCGCCGTCATGGCGCCCGGCAGCCAGAAGTGGAACGGGAAGATCGCGGACTTGCTGAGCGCGCCCACCAGCAGCAGCACGAGCGCCGCGTCCACGACCGGGCCGGTCGGGGCGTCGGCCAGGATCGTCGAGAGGCTCGACGTGCCGGCATCCACCACGAGCAGCACCACGCCGATCAGCATCACCAGTCCGCCGAGGGTGGTGACCAGGAGCGCCTGCAGTGCCGCGCGGCGGCTGGCGGCGCGGCGGTTGTAGTAGCCGATGAGCAGATACGACAGGACGCTGGTGATCTCCCAGAACATCACCAGCACGACGAGGTCGTCGGTCAGCACGAGGCCGTACATGGCTCCGGCGAAGCCGAGGAGGACGGCGGCGAACTGGCCGAGGCCCGTCTCGCCGTCGGCGAAGTACGAGCGGCAATAGAGCAGCACGAGCGCTCCGACGCCTGTGACGATGAGCGCCATGACCCAGCCCAGCACGTCCATGCGCATCGACAGCTCGATGCCGAGCGGCGGGATCCAGTCGAATGCCTCGAATGGAATGCGGCCGTCGAGCACGGCGGGAGCCTGCCACGCGGTGTGGACGAACGCCGCGGCCGGAAGAAGTGCGGCGAGCGCGAAAGCACGAGAGCCCAGGCGACCGATCAGCCACGGCAGGATGAGCGGGGCGAGTGCGAACACACCGAGGACGAGGAGCATGCGGCCTCCTCGGAGTCGTCGGCGCGTGCGGGCGCGCTCAGGCGATCAGGTCGTTTCGCACCAGTCTACCCGGGCGCGTCCGCTCACCGGACCGCGGGAGCGGTCGTATTGCCCTCGTGGAACATGCAGGTGAACGAGATGGATGCCGGTTCCCCGCCGTCGAGCATGGCGGCGACCACGCGGCCGGCCGCACGCCCCTTCTCGGTGGCCGGCTGCACCAGTGTCGTGAGGTCGTACGGGGCCAGGCCGTCCACGACGATCCCGTCGAACCCGGTGACGCTGACGTCCTCGGGCACCCGGAGCCCGAGTTCCTCGGCCGCGCGGATGACTCCGGCCGCCAGCAGGTCGCTCTGGGCGAGGACGGCGGTCGGCCGGCGGGCCGGATCGGCGAGGACGACGCGTCCGGCCGCCAGCCCCTCGTCGATGAAGCTGCCGCCGGCACCGTAGACCGCGGCATCCGGGAACACGTCGCGCCCGCCGCGCAGCCGCTCGCGCGTGACGTCGACGGTGAGCGGGGTGTCGTCGGCGATCCAGCCCGGCTGCCACCCGGCGTGGGCGGGCAGGGCCACGATCGCGACGTCGGTGTGTCCGAGTGAGCGCAGGTGGCTGGCCGCCTGGCGCTGGGCTTCCCGGTTGTCGAGCACGATGCGCGGAACGTCGTCGCCGGCATCCCCCTCGATGACGACGACCGGGATCCCTCGAGCGCGAACGGCGTCGAGGGACTCGCGCAGCAGGCCGCTGCAGCCCACGAGCACGGCCGCATCGATCGGCGCGGTGGTGAGGGTCGGCCCGGTGCCCACCGGATCGTGGTCGCGCAGCAGCAGCAGCCCGGCGCCGACGGGTGAGACGGCATCGGCGAGGCCGTCCATCATCAGGGTCTTCACCGGGTCGAGGAAGGCGGATCCCAGGTGTTCCTCGAACACGACGCCGACGATCCCCGATCGGCCGGTGCGCAGCGAGGCGGCGCGCGGGTCTGGTCCCGTGTAGCCGAGTTCGTCCGCGGCCGCCCGGACCCGCTCCCGCGTCGCGTCGGAGACGGGCGTCTTGCCGCTGAACACCACCGACGCGGTCGAGGGCGAGACGCCCGCGAGGCGCGCGACGTCGGAGATGGTGGCGCGTCGGGTACCCATGTCGGCGATGGTAGCCGGGTCGCGCGGCAGGATCGAATCGATTCGGAGGATCGAAACGATTCGATGTACGCTGTTCGCCATGGAACGGGAACTGACGCGTCCGCAGCTCGTACGCTGGCGCACCGCCGTCTTCGCGATCTTCCTCGCGAGCGGTCTGAGCATCGCGACGTGGGCGTCGCGGGTGCCGGCGATCAAGATCGCCCTCGATGTCGACAACATCCAGATCGGGCTCATGCTGCTCGGCGCCGGCATCGCCTCGATCGTCGGCCTGTCGCTCGCCAACGTGGTGCTGGCCCGCTTCGGCGCCCGCTCCGGGATGCTGGTGGCGATGCTCGTCTTCGCGGCCGGCGTCGGCATCATCGGGGTCGGCACCGACGTCCTGCAGAACTACCTCGTCGTGGTGGCGGGCCTGGTGCTCTTCGGGCTCGGCAACGGCGCGGTCGACGTGATGATGAACGTCGAGGGCGCGGCCATCGAGAAGCAGACGGGCAAGACGATCCTGCCGCTGTTCCACGCGTTCTTCAGCTTCGGCACGGTGATCGGCGCCGGTGTCGGCGCTGCGGCGGCCGGGTGGGGGATCAACGTCCTGATCCACACCGTCGTCATGATGGTCGTCATCGCGGGGATCGCCTTCGCCGCGCACGCGAACGTGCCCCCGCGGGAGTTCACCGGCGACACCGCCGCCGCCGCCGACCCGCCGCACTGGCGCGAGCGCCTCCACACGGCCCTGTCGGCCTGGCGCGAGCCGCGCACGTACGCGCTCGGTGTCATCATGCTCGGCATGGCGTTCGCCGAGGGCGGCGCGAACGACTGGCTCGCGCTCGGCATGGTCGAGGGCCACGGCGCCGACCAGGCGCTCGGAGCGCTCGGACTCACGGTGTTCTCGGTCAGCATGACCGTGGTGCGGGTCTTCGGCGGCCCGCTCGTCGACCGCTTCGGCCGGGTCGCGACCCTGCGCGTGCTGTCGGCGGCCTCCGCCGGGGGCCTGCTGCTGTTCATCCTCGCGCCCAATCTCCCGCTGGTGTTCGTGGGTGCGGCCCTGTGGGGCGCGGGCACATCGCTCGGGTTTCCGCTGGGCATGTCCGCCGCGGCCGACGATCCGGCCAAGGCGGCGGCCCGAGTCAGCGCGGCGGCCACGATCGGGTACATCTCGTTCCTGTGCGGCCCGCCGATCCTCGGCTTCATCAGCGAGAACATCGGCCTGCTCAACACGCTGTACATCCTGGTGGTGCTCGCCATCGCGTCCGGCCTCGCCTCGGGTGCCGCTCGTCCGCTGGCCGGGTCGAAGGTCGGTGCCGGCGCCGAGCGCTGACCCCGGCATCCACCCCGACGCCGCACGGCTAGGCTCTTCGGGTGCGTCTTGTCATCGCCCGCTGCTCGGTCGACTACACCGGCCGTCTCACCGCGCACCTCCCCCTCGCAACCAGGCTGCTCGTCCACAAGGGCGACGGCAGCCTTCTCGTGCACTCCGACGGCGGCTCGTACAAGCCGCTCAACTGGATGAGCCCGCCCTGCCGGCTCGACGTCGAGGCTCCGGATGCCGCCTCCGCCGACGCGGGTGTGCTCGAGCACTGGCGGGTCACACACGCCAAGTCCGGCGACGCGCTGCTCGTGCGCATCTATGAGGTGCTGCACGACTCGTCTCACGAGCTCGGCATCGATCCGGGACTGCAGAAGGACGGCGTCGAAGCCGACCTGCAGCGCCTCCTGGCCGAGCAGGTCGACGTGATCGGCCAGGGCCTCACGCTGGTGCGCCGGGAGTTCCCCACCGCGATCGGCCCCGTCGATCTGCTGCTGCGCGACGAGGCCGGAGGCGGCACGATCGCCGTCGAGGTCAAGAGACGCGGCGACATCGACGGCGTCGAGCAGCTGACCCGCTACTTGGAGCTGCTCGGCCGCGATCCGCACCTCGCCCCGGTGACCGGGGTGTTCGCCGCGCAGGAGATCAAGCCGCAGGCCAAGGTGCTGGCGGCCGATCGGGGCATCCGCTGCGTGACGCTCGACTACGAAGGCATGAAGGGCATCGAATCCGGCGCTCCGCGCCTGTTCTGACCCCCGGTAGCGTAAGGGTCATGCCGATGCGCTCACCCTGGACCTGCATCCTGTGGGATGTCGACGGCACCCTCGTCGATGCCTCGGTCGGGATCCTCCGCCGACTCACGATCACCCTCGAGCACTTCGGCAAGCGCGCGCCGACCCGCGCCGAGCTCGTGCACTGGATCGGTCCGCCGATGTACGACTCCTTCCAGGTCAACGTCGGCATGACCCCCGATGAGTCCGCTGAGGCCGTGCGCTTTTACCGCACGCTCGGAAAGGCCGACGGCTACACCAAGGACGCCCGCCTGTTCGACGGCGTCGCCGAGCTCATCGGCGACCTCGCCGCAGCCGGCATCCCCCAGGCCACCGCGAGTTCGAAGCCCGAGGTCCAGGTGGTCGCCCTCATGGACCATTTCGATCTTTCGTCCGCGCTCACCGCCACGGTGGGTGCGACCAGCGACGAGCGCACCCTCAGCGCCAAAGCCGACATCGTCGCCGAAGCACTGCGCCGCCTCGCCGCGGCAGGCGTCGACACGTCCCGGCCGGTGCTCGTCGGCGACCGCCACCACGACGTCGAGGGCGGCGCCGAGCACGGCGTGCCGGTGATCTTCGTGCGGTGGGGCTTCAGCTGGCCGCACGAGTCCGCCGGCGCCCAGGCCGCCGTCGACGACGTCGACCAGCTGCGCGCGCTGCTGATGTTCGAGGATGCCGGTGACTGACACGGACGGGGGGATCCTCGACTGGCTGATCCCCGCGGCCGTCGTCTTCGGCTCCGCCGCGCTCCTGGTGCTCGTGGCGGTGTGGGCGGTCAAGCGCGCGCGTCGGTCGCCGAGGGCCCGCGCGGCGGCAGAGCAGGTGCGCGCTCGAGCGGGGGTGCAGCTGGTCCGCCTGGACGACGCCGTCGACGAACTGGACCTCGAGGTGGCGCTGTCGGGCGCCCTGTACGGCGGCACCGCGCCGGCGTCCCTGCGCCGCGCGCGCATGACCGCGCAGCACGTGCGCGACGAGTCCTTCGACGAGTTCCGCGGGCTGAGCCGGCCGGGCCTGCACCCCGCCGAGCTGCGGCGCGGGGCGGTGCGCATCGAGCGGCGCACCGACGAGGCGCTCGGGCGGATCGCCGCGGCCCGCGAGGAGCACGCGGCGTGGGTCGCGGCCAACATCTCGGCGGTGGATCAGGTCGCCGCCGCGAGAGGGCACCTGGAACGCCTCCGCGCCGAGATGGGCGACCCGGCCGCTCTGATCGCGGATCTGTCGGCGCGCTTCGACGAGGCGGAATGGGCGGATGCCGCGCGGGCGGCCCGCGGCGCACGGGACGCCGCGGCATCCGCGGAGGACATCCTGTCCCAGGCGGCCGCGCATGCCGGCGACCCCACACGGTCGGTGCTGACCGAACTGGCGGAGGCCGAGCGGGCGCTGCGTCGCGCCGAGGCCGACGCACGGATCCTCGAAGAGACGCACCGCCTCGTCACCCAGGCGGCTCAGGCACTGCCGGGCGAATTCGATGCGGCGAGGTCGGCCCTCCGCCACGCGCAGACCGTCCGGTCGCATCTGCCCCCGGCCGCCGCCGAGCGGCTCGGCGGCGAGCTGCGCGCGCTGTCGGCGGACCTTGACGGTCTCGAGCCTCGCGCCGCGCGTCGGCCGACGAAGACGATCGACGAGATCGCCCGGGTGCGCGATCGGCTGGACATGGCCCTCGGCGACGCGCACACCGCTCAGCAGCGTCTGCGCGGTGCCCGCACGGCGCTCCCGGGAACGCTCGCGGCTGCGCGCGCGGCCGTCGCCCAGGCCGAAGGCGCCATCGCCCACTCCGGCGGTGGCGCGGATGCCCGCGCCAGACTGCTGTCCGCGCAGCGCGAGCTGGCGGCCGCGCGTCAGGCGCAGGACCCGGTCGACGCTCTCGACGCCGCCCGCCGCGCCATGCGCGAGGCCGAGGACGCGAAGGCCCTCGCCGACTACAGCAGACTCGCGCGCTGACCGCGATCGCGATCAGCGCGCGCGACCGATGGTCAGATCGGGCGGATGTTCTCCGCCTGGAGGCCCTTCGGGCCCTGCGCGATCTCGAACTCCACGCGCTGGTTCTCTTCGAGCGAGCGGTAGCCGCCCGCCTGGATGGCGGTGTAGTGGGCGAAGACGTCCGCGCCGCCTTCATCGGGTGCGATGAAGCCGAAGCCCTTCTCCGAGTTGAACCACTTGACCGTGCCCTGCGTACTCATCAATCGCCGTTCTTTCGCGCTGCCCGGCGCCGACGGCGCTGGATCGCCTTCCACGCTAACGAAGGCGGTCGGGCGAAATCGAGGCTCTTCGGCGATGTGACGAAAATGTTGCACACCCGCCGGGCACCATCGATCGCCCGGGCTGAGCGGTGCTCGAAGCCCGGACGTCGACGGATCCCCCCGGATCAGCCACGCTGAGCGTGACCACTCACACTGTACCGATATACCGGTGGTGGGGCGAGATCGATGACGGTTCCGTACACTTAGGGCGCCATGATCGACACGGAAGGCTTCACGCCACTCACGCCCCGCGAGGGCACGGCACTCGGCGACGACGTCTACGCCGTCCTCGGAGAGGCGATCATCCGCGGCACGTTGCGGCCCGGCGACCGACTCCGCGACGTCGAGCTCGCCAGCCGCCTCGGGGTGTCGCGCACGCCCGTCCGCGAGGCGCTGCAGCGTCTGGAGCGCCTGGGCCTCGTCGAAGTCGCCGCCAACCGCTACACCCGGGTGAGCGAGCTGCACCCCCGTGCCAACGCCGACACCATCGAGTTCATGACGTACGTCGCGGGCGACGCGATGATCCTCGGCCTCGCGCGCTGCACCGATGAGCAGCTGGTCGATCTGGTCGGCTCGGTGGACGCCCTCGTCGAGGCCTCGTCGCGCGACGATCACCTCGCCATCCTCGGCGCGACCGTCGGTCTGTATCAGCTCACCATCCGCGCCACCGGCAACCACGTCTTCGTGACGATCATGCGCGAGGCGGGCCTGGCACTCCAGCGCAATCTGCAGGCGTGGACCCCGCCGGTCGAAGACGCCGACACCCGCACCGAGCGCTACCGGGCCCTGCGGCAGGCGGTCGCAGACCGGGACGGCCGGCGGGCCGAGGCGCTGCTGCTCGAGATCAACCACATCGTCACACCGGCGTGAGAGGGTGAGTCGCGTGGGACACATCGAACTGCGCGCTGTGGACGAAGACGATCTGGATGCGATCTTCGAGATGATGCGCGACCCCGACGCGATCGCCCAGGCCGCCTTCACCGCCGAGGACCCCGATGACCGCGGGGCGTTCGACGCATGGATCCGCCGCCAGCTGGAGTCGCCGGGCGTGCAGTCCTGGGTGGTGACCGAGGACGGCGGCTTCGCCGGCACCGCCGCCGCCTTCACCGTCGACGACGACCGCGAGGTCAGCTTCTGGATCGCCCGGCACGCCCGCGGTCGCGGCGTCGCAACCGAGGCGCTGCGGCAACTCGTCGCGCGCGAGCCGATCCGCCCGCTCTTCGCCCGGGCCGCGACCCACAATGCGGGCTCCATCGCCGTGCTCGAGCGGAACGGCTTCACCGAGGTGTCGCGGAACGTCGCGTTCGCACCGGGTGTGGGGCGCGAGGTGGAGGAGATCGTCTTCACTCTGGTGCCGGCCCTCGACGGCGTCTGAGGACCGAGGCCGCAGCCGGAAACGATGAAGGGCCCCCTCTCGGGAGCCCTTCATCTCGCTGTGCGCGAGGGGGGAGTTGAACCCCCACGCCCTTTCGGGCACTGGCACCTGAAGCCAGCGCGTCTGCCTATTCCGCCACTCGCGCGAGTCGGTGCACCGGGGCGCTCCGAACTCGACTCCCGATCGTATCACGGGGTCGGAGGTGCCCCGATCCCGCGCGGAGCCGCACCGCGTCCACACCCCGTACAGACTGTGCAATTAGCATGTAGCGATCCGGCACCGCCCTCCGAGGAGCCCCGTGGGACTACTTGACAGCTTCGAGAAAGGTCTTGAGCGCGCCGTCAACAGCGCGTTCGCCAAGACCTTCCGCAGCGGCATCCAGCCCGTAGAAATCGCTTCCGCGCTGCGCAGCGAGCTCGACAAGAAGGCCGCCGTGGTCAGCCGCGAGCGCATCCTCGCTCCGCACACGTTCGTGGTGCTGCTGTCGCCCGACGACCACGAGAAGATGTCCGCGCTCGGCAACGCGCTGCCCGAGGAGCTCGACTCCCTCGTCCACTCGCACGCCCGGGCGCAGGGGTACTCCTTCGCCGGTCCGGTGACCATCGAGCTGCGCCGCGACGAGCAGGTCGCCACCGGCACCCTGCGGGTGGACAGCTCGGCCGCCCAGGGTCGCGTGGCGTGGCGCGGCGTTGTCGAGATCGCCGGCAAGCGGCATCCGCTCGTCAAATCCCGCACGGTCATCGGGCGCGGCAGCGACGCCGACATCACGATCCCGGACTCCGGAACGAGCCGCCGCCACGTCGAGATCCTGTGGGACGGCGAGCGCGCCATGGTGCGCGACATGAAGTCCACCAACGGCACGAAGCTCGACGGACGCCCGGTCACCGAAGCGCCCCTGTCACCGGATTCCACCGTCACCATAGGCCGCACCGATATCGTGTTCCGCGTGATAGCGCAGGCGACCCCACCGAAGCCCCCGTTGCCCGACGACGTCACCCGCGCCTACGACGTCCGAGAGCAGGGGCCGCTGACGTGAGCGAACTGACGTTCCTGCTGCTGCGCATCGGCTTCCTGCTGGTGCTGTGGTTCTTCGTGTTCGCCGTCATCTACTCGCTGCGGGCGGATCTGTTCGGCGTGAAGGTGCGCAAGATGCCGGATGCCGCACCCGCCGCCGCGGCGCCGGTCGGCCAGACCGCTGCGCGAACCTCGTCGCCCTCGACCCCGCCGCGCGCGATGCCCGCGGCCTCGAAGGGCGGCAAGGCCACGGTGGACGCGGTCGCCCGCATCGTCATCACGTCGGGCCCGAAAGCCGGACTGGAGCTGCCGCTGGGGTCGGAGCCCCTCACGATCGGGCGCTCGAGCGAATCGGGACTCGTCATCCGCGACGACTACACCTCCAGCCACCACGCGCGCCTGCTGCTGTGGGGCGACCAGTGGATGATCCAGGACCTCGACTCGACGAACGGCACGTGGCACGACGGCGCCCGGGTCTCGACGCCGGTGCCCGTGGTCGTGGGCGCCCCGATCAAGGTCGGCGCGACGACCTTCGAGCTGCGGAAGTAGACGGGCGGACCTCTCTTCATGGTCTTCCAGGGCTCGAGCGCCGCGATCTCGCACACCGGCAAGGTGCGCTCCAACAACCAGGACTCCGGTTACGCCGGATCGAACCTGTTCGTGGTCGCCGACGGCATGGGCGGTCACGCCGGAGGCGACGTCGCCTCGAGCCTCGCCGTCAACCGCCTGCAGCGGATCGACGTGCCGTACGACTCCACCTCGACCGCCGAGCGGGTCCTCCGCGAGGCGATCACCGACACCGCCGCCGACCTGATCGACACCGTCCACCAGCGCCCCGAGCTCGCCGGCATGGGCACCACGGTCAGCGCGCTGCTCATGGTCGACGAGTACGCCGTCATCGCCCACATCGGCGACTCGCGGATCTACCTCTTCCGCGACGAGGCGCTCACCCAGATCACGACCGACCACACGTTCGTGCAGCGTCTGGTCGACTCCGGTCGCATCACGCCCGAAGAGGCGCGCTTCCACCCGCGCCGCTCGGTCCTCATGCGGGTGCTCGGCGACATGGATCCCGACCCCGAGGTCGACACGTTCATCATGCCCACCCAGCCGGGGGATCGCTGGCTGCTGTGCTCGGACGGCCTCTCGGGCGTCGTCGACGACCCGCACACCGCGAAGGCGATGGCCGCGGGCCAGGCGCCGGGCCGGACGGCTGACAACCTGCTGCGTCAGGCGCTCGACGGCGGCGCCCCCGACAACGTCACGATCGTGATCATCGACGTCGGGGGAGCGCATCCGGTCTTCTCGGGCACACCCACGATCGTCGGATCGGCGTCGAACCCGATCGGGGTCGAGGTGCCCGCCGCCCGTCCCGGGCGCACGAGCTGGCTGCACCCGAACCGCCAGGCCGCGAACGAGCCGACCCACTTCGAGCCGGCCGCGGAGTTCCTCGAGGAGCTGATCGAGGAGGACCGCCGACGCGCGCGTCGTCGTCGCTGGGGCTGGATAGCCGGCCTCGTGCTCGTCCTCGCGCTCCTGGCCGCCGGCATGTTCGGCGTCTACCAGTTCACGCAGACGCGGTACTACGTGGGGGCCGACACCGACTCGGTCGTCATCTTCCGCGGCATCCAGCAGGACATCGGGCCGATCTCGCTGTCGACCACGTACGAGGAGACCGGCATCGAACTCGACGCTCTCTCGCCGTTCACCAGGGCCACGGTCGAGCGCACCATCAGCGCGTCGTCGCTGGACGACGCCCGCGCGATCGTCGATCGGCTCCGCGCCGTCTCGGGAGGTGACTGATGTCCGCACCGGCCACTGACCAGCTGTCGACCGACACGGCGGTGATCCGCGCGCTCAAGCGCATCCGCGTGCCGCAGACCCAGCGGAACCGCGAGCTCTTCCTGCTCGTGTTCGCCTTCGCCATCAATGCCGGCGCCCTCGTGCTGGTGCAGCTGGGCGAACTGGGTGCCGTCGACTGGACGTTCGTCGTCTACTGCGGCGGCCCGACGGCGCTCATCGTGGCGCTGCACATCGTGCTGCGGTTGAAGGCGCGTGCGGCCGACCCCTTCGTCGTCCCCATCGCGACGCTCCTGACCGGCCTCGGCATCGCGATGATCTACCGCATCGATCTGGCGCGCGACCGCAACGGCTGGGAGGCCTTCTCGACCCGGCAGCTCGCGTGGGCGGCTATCGCCCTCGTGCTGGCCATCGTCGTGGTCATCCTCCTGCGCAACTACCGCGTGCTGTTCCGCTACACCTACATCTTCGGATTCGCCGGCATCGGCCTGCTGATCCTCCCCGTGATCCCCGGCCTCAGCGGCGGCGGCAACGCCGACGTGTGGGTCGACGTCGGGTTCTTCACCTTCCAGCCCGGTGAGTTGGCCAAGCTGGCACTGGCCGTCTTCTTCGCCGGCTATCTGGTCCGCACCCGCGAGAGCCTCACCTCGGTCGGCACCCGCTTCCTCGGCATGACCTGGCCGCGCGCGCGCGAACTCGGTCCGCTGCTGGTGATCTGGCTCGTCTCTCTCGGCATCATCGTCATGCAGCGCGACCTCGGGACCGGCCTGCTGATCTTCGGCATGTTCGTCGCCATGCTCTACGTCGCCACCGGCAAGACCAGCTGGGTGCTCCTCGGCGTGATCCTCGCCGCCGCGGGTGCGCTGCTCGCCTCGCGCGTGCTGCCGTACGTGCAGGGCCGCTTCACCAACTGGCTCGACGCGTTCAACCCGGCGCTCATGGACAACAGCAGCTTCCAGCTCGTGCAGGGCATCTTCGGCCTCGCGCAGGGAGGCCTGATCGGCACCGGGCTGGGACTCGGCCGTCCCTACCTGACGCCGGTCGCCGAGAGCGACTACATCTTCCCGAGCCTCGGCGAGGAGCTCGGCCTCGTGGGCCTGTTCGCGATCCTGTGCCTGTACATGGTGTTCACCAGTCGCGGCATCCGCATCGGCCTGGCCGGCCAGGACGACTTCGGGAAGCTGCTGGCCACGGGGCTGTCGTTCACCATCGCGCTGCAGGTGTTCATCATGGTCGGCGGCGTGACCCGGGTCATCCCCCTGACCGGACTGACCACCCCCTTCCTGGCGGCGGGCGGTTCCTCGCTCATCGCCAACTGGATCATCGTCGCCCTGCTGCTGCGGATCTCGGATGCCGTGCGCTCACGCCCGCGGGTGGTGATCGGATGACCAAGGAACTGCGCCGGCTCAGCATCATCATGATGCTGATGTTCTTCGCGCTCTTCGCCTCGACGAGCGTGATCCAGGTCGTCCAGGCCGACACCCTGGCCGACCACCCCGCCAACACGCGGGCGCTGTACGACTCGTACGAGGTGCAGCGCGGCTCGATCATCGCGGGCGGTGCCGCGATCGCGTCCTCGGTGCCCTCCGACGACATCTACAGCTGGCAGCGGCAGTACGCCGACGCCCCCATGTGGGCTCCCGTCACCGGCTACCTCCCCCCGCTCGGCGAAGCGACGGGCATCGAGCTGGCGTTGAACCAGATGCTCAGCGGCACCGACGACTCCCAGTTCCTGACGCGGATGGAGCGGATCTTCACCGGACAGCCGCCGCGCGGCTCGAACGTCGAGGTCTCGGTCGACCCCGACGTGCAGCGCGCGGCGTTCGAAGCGCTCGGCGACCTCGAAGGCGCCGTCGTGGCGATCGAGCCCGACACCGGCCGCATCCTCGCGATGGTGACCAGCCCGAGCTTCGACACGAACCTGCTGGCATCGCACGACACCGCCGAGGTCAATCGCGTCTTCGACGAACTGGTCGCCGACCCGGCGGACCCGCTGTCGAACCGGGCCATCGCCGGCGATCTGAATCCCCCGGGCTCGACGTTCAAGCTGGTCGTCGCCTCGGCCGCCCTGGCCTCGGGGGAGTACACGCCCGAGTCCGAGCTGCCGAACCCGGCCTCGTACACCCTCCCGCAGTCGAGCGCGGTGGTCTACAACGCGAGTGGCGGCCGATGCGGCTCGGGTGACGAGGTCACGATCGCCGACGCCCTGCGGCTGAGCTGCAACATCCCGTTCGCCGAGCTCGCGGTCGAACTCGGCGATGAGGCCATCCGCGCCGAGGCCGAGAAGTACGGGTTCAACCTCTCGTTCGAGGTGCCGCAGTCGTCCACCGCCTCGAGCTACCCCACCGGCCTCGACGACGCGCAGACCGCGCTCTCGGGGTTCGGGCAGGGTCAGGTGACCGCGACGCCGCTGCAGATCGCCATGGTCTCGGCCGGGATCGCCAACGGAGGTGTCGTGATGAGCCCGCGCCTCGTCGACCAGGTGATCGCCCCCGACCTCTCGGTGCAGCAGACGTTCGACGACGTCGAGTTCGGCCGGGCGCTGGAAGAGGACCTCGCCGAGGAGATGGTGCAGATGATGGTCGCCAATGTCAGTGACGGCGCGGCGTCGGGTGCAAGAATAGACGGGGTCGAAGTAGCCGGTAAGACCGGCACCGCCGAGAACGGATCCGACGCACCGTACACCTTGTGGTTCACCGGATTCGCCCCGGCGGAAGACCCCCAGGTGGCCGTTGCGGTGGTCGTCGAGAACGGCGGAGGCCAAGGACAATCGGGCAGCGGCAACACGATCGCCGCGCCTATCGCGAAGACGGTCATGGAGGCGGTGCTGGGCAGATGAGACCGACGCAGGGAGTGACCTTCGGCGGCCGCTACGAGCTGGAATCGCGGATCGCCATCGGCGGCATGGGCGAAGTCTGGGAGGCGACCGATCACGTGATCGGCCGCACCGTCGCCATCAAGATCCTCAAAGACGAGTACATGGGGGATCCGGGCTTCCTCGAGCGCTTCCGCGCCGAGGCCCGTCACGCCGCGCTCGTCAACCACGAAGGCATCGCCAGCGTGTTCGACTACGGCGAGGAGGCCGGAAGTGCGTTCCTGGTCATGGAGCTCGTGCCCGGCGAGGCCCTGTCGACCATCCTCGAACGCGACGGCACGCTGTCTACCGACAAGACCCTCGATGTCGTAGCGCAGACGTCGGCGGCGCTGCAGGCCGCACATGCCGCCGGCCTGGTCCACCGCGACATCAAGCCCGGAAACCTCCTCATCACCCCGGACGGCCGAGTCAAGATCACCGACTTCGGCATCGCCCGTATCGCCGACCAGGTGCCGCTGACGGCGACCGGCCAGGTCATGGGCACGGTGCAGTACCTGTCGCCCGAGCAGGCCTCCGGTCACCCGGCATCCCCGGCCACCGACATCTATTCGCTCGGCATCGTCGCCTACGAGTCGCTCGCCGGCAAGCGCCCCTTCACGGGCGAGTCGCAGGTGGCGATCGCCATGGCGCAGATCAACGAGCAGCCGCCGCCCCTGCCGCCGACGGTGGCCGAGCCGGTGCAGAACCTCGTGATGGCGATGATCGCCAAGAAGCCCGACGAGCGTCCCGCCTCGACCGCCGCCGTCGCGCGGGCCGCCACCGCTATGCGCCGCGGCGACCTCGCCGCCGCCGCGGCCGCTGTGCCCGCCGTCGCCGGGGGCGCCGTGCTCGCCGATGAGGCCACGCAGCTGCTCACCGCCGCAGGCGGAACCGCTGCGACCACGCAGCTGCTGCCCGGTGCGGTCCCGATGGGCGCCACGACGCTCACCGAGACGGCCGAGGACGCCGAGCCCGAGAAGAAGAAGCGCAGCCCGTGGACGTGGCCGCTCATCGCGCTCATCCTGCTGCTGCTGCTGATCCTCGGCGGCACGATCTGGGCGCTGCTGGCGAACCAGGGCGACGAGCCGACGTCGAGTCCCACCGCATCGTCGACGACGCCGCGGTCGACGCCGAGCCAGACCCCGACGCCGACCGAGCCCGCAGAGGAGCTCGTGGACGTGCGCTCGCTCGCACTCACCGACATCTCGTGCGACGACGCCCGCGTCATCGTCGAAGACGCCGGTCTGGTCGCGAACTGCGTCGAAGGCAACGCCGCGCCCACCGAGGGCCAGCAGGGACTCGTGTACGAGGTGAACCCGACCGGCCGCGTGCCCGAGGGCACGACCATCGACCTGACGTTCTACGGCGCGCAGGTGCCGCTCGAAGCGCCGGGTGCGGCGACCCTCACACCGTCGACCACGCCGGCGGGCGGCGTCATCACGGTGAACTGGTCGCAGTACTCCTGCCCGTCCGGCGAGGGATCGCCGAGCTCCTACAACTTCACGGCCACCAACGGCACCTTCCCGAACGGCGGCACGGAGTCCTCGTTCGGCGCGGGCGACCGCACGACCCAGCTCACCGTCCCCGCCGACGCCACCGGCCAGGTGACGGTGTCGTACACCGTCACCTGCACCGGAGGCCCGTCCGGCGAGCGCACATCTCCGGCATCGCCGGAGGCGGCCGCGACGATCGAGGCGGTGCCGACGACGGATCCCGGTAACGGCAACGGGAACGGCGAGGGCGAAGGCTCGGGCGAGGGCGAGACGACCCCCTGAGAGAGCGGGGCGGTGCGATGACCGACGTGGCATGGACCGAGGGTCGCTGGACGACGGAGCCCGAACAGACGCGCGTCGCCGAGAACGGCCTCTTCGTGACCGCGAAGGAAGGCAGCGATGCGTGGCGGACGACGTCGTACGGGTTCATCCACGACACCGAGCACGCGCTTCTGACACCGCTGAACGAAGGTCGGGCCGTCGAGGTCACCTTCCGCGCTGACTTCTCCTCGCAGTTCGACCAAGCCGGGGTGTTCCTCAAGATCGACGACGAGAACTGGATCAAGGCCGGAATCGAGCACAGCGACGGCCAGGACAGCCTCGGAGCGGTGGTCACCCGCGGGGAGTCCGATTGGTCGCTCTCGCCCGTGCCCGAGTGGTCCGGAAGAATCGTCACGACGCGAGCGAGCTGGTCCGCGGGCGCGGTGACGATCCGGGCCCGCGCGGATGACGAGCCCTGGCGGCTCGTCAGAGTCGCGCCCTTGCGCTCGGGCGCAGCCGTTCACGCCGGACCGTTCTGCTGCGCACCGACTCGCGCCGGGCTGACGGTTCACTTCCTCGGATGGCGCACCACGGCAGCCGACGAGTCGCTCCACCCCGGGTGATCCGCCCGGACCGTCACCGCCGGCAGGCGACCCCGGGGAGTCCGGCGTCCAGGACCTGGACCCTCGGATAGTCTGGCTGATGTTCCATCAGGGGGGTTTCCGTGACTGCTGAGCCGCGCGTACTCGGCGGGCGCTACCGCGTCGACGAGCCCATCGGCCGAGGTGGCATGGCCCGGGTGTTCCGCGGCTACGACCTCACGCTGGGCCGCGAGGTGGCCATCAAGGTCCTCGACCGCGAGCTCGCCGGCGACAACGCCTTCCGCACCCGGTTCCGCCTCGAGGCGCAGGCCGCGTCCCGCATGTCGCACCCCACGATCGTGCGGGTCTACGACGCCGGGGAGGACTCCGAGACCCTTCCCGACGGCACCGTTCGCGCTGTTCCGTACATCGTCATGGAGCTCGTTCGCGGCAGGCTGCTGAAGGAGATCATCGCCGAGGGACCGGTGCCGGTCACGGATGCCGCGCGCTACGTCGACGGCATCCTGGAGGCCCTGGAGTATTCGCACCGGGCCGGCGTCGTGCACCGCGACATCAAACCCGGCAACGTCATGGTCACCCCCGCGGGCCAGGTCAAGGTCATGGACTTCGGCATCGCCCGCGCCGTGTCGGACAGCTCGTCCACCGTCGCCGAGACGACGACCATCCTGGGCACCGCCGCCTACTTCTCACCCGAGCAGGCCAAGGGCGAGCCCGTCGACGGGCGCGCCGACCTGTATTCCACCGGCGTCGTGCTCTACGAGCTGCTCGCCGGCCGCACCCCCTTCCGCGGTGAGTCGCCGGTCGCGGTGGCGTACCAGCACGTCAGCGAAGCGCCCCTGCCGCCCTCCGAGATCAACGAGTCGGTGCCCCGCGCCATGGACGCCGTGGCGCTTCGCGCGCTGGCGAAGGATCCGTTCCAGCGCTATCAGGACGCTGCGGGGTTCCGCGAGTCGCTCGACGCGGCCATCGACGGCAAGGCTCCGTCGAAGCGGCAGCTCGGCGCGCTGACCAGTGAGCTGTACGGTCCGAATCCGCGGCAGGCGGCCGAGACGGCTCGGTCTCTGCGGCAGCTGACCACCGACACGACCATGAAGCGGACGCAGCCCGGACCCCCGGTCGCGTGGATCTGGACCGGCGTCGCACTGCTGGCGGTCCTCCTGGTGTCGATGCTCTTCTGGGTGCTCTCCATCCAGCCGCGCGCCGAGGTGCCCAGCATCGCCCGCATCGTCCCCGACGTCACGGGCATGACGTACGAGCGCGCCAGCAGCGAGCTGGGCGGCGAGGATCTGGTGTCGTTCCGGATCGACGAGGCCAACACCGAGGTCGCCGCCGGCAACGTCATTCGCACCGACCCCGCAGCGGGGGAGTCGGTGAATCCCGGCCAGCAGGTCCGCGTCTTCGTGTCGGAGGGGCAGGAGATGGCCACGGTTCCCGCGCTCGAGGGCCTGGGTCAGGAGGCCGCCGAACAGGCGATCGCCGATGCGGGACTGTCGCTGGGCTCGGTGCGCCGGCAGAACGACGCCGATCTCACCGAGGGCACCGTCATCTCGGCAGACCAGAGCCCGGGCATCTCGGTCCCCGCAGGCACGACCGTCAACCTCATCGTCGCGTCCGGCCGCATCGCGATCAACGACGTCCGCGGCTACACCGTCGACGCCGCGCAGCGCGAGCTCGAGGCGCTGGGGCTCGAGGTCCTGACCGAAGAAGACACCGCGTGCCCGGCGTCGGCGCCGCCGACCGTGTCGGGCCAGTCGCTGGCTCCCGGAGACGTGCCGGTGCGCTCGACGATCACGCTGACGTTCTGCTCGGGAGAGTAGGCCTCACCGACGCGGATGAAGCCGGGCGCCGCGCGCGGCGGCATCCGGATATCCCGCCTGGCCCAGCCAGTTGCCGAGCAGCAGATGTCCGCCCTCGGTGAGCACGCTCTCCGGGTGGAACTGCACGCCCACGATGGGCAGGGTGCGATGCGCGAGGCCCATGATGACACCGCTGCCGGTGCGGCCGGTGACGATCAGATCGTGGGGCACGGTCTCGGGCACGACCGCCAGGGAGTGGTACCGCGTCGCGGTGAACGGATCGGGGAGTCCTGCATACAGCGCAGAGCCGTCGTGGTGCACGGCCGAGGTGATCCCGTGCATGAGCTCGGGCGCGTGGTCGACGCGGGCGCCGAAGGCCTCGGCGATGGCCTGGTGGCCGAGGCAGACACCGAGCAGGGGGGTGCCTCGCCGCGCGGCCGCGTGGACGACGGCGATCGAGGCACCGGCGGCCGCGGGCGTTCCGGGCCCGGGAGAGATGAGGATGCCGCGGCGACTCTCGAGAGCGGCATCCGGATCGAGGATGCTGTCGGCCTCGACCACCTCTGTGTCGGCACCGAGCTCGTGCAGGTAGCCGACGAGCGTGTGGACGAAGCTGTCGTGGTTGTCGACGACCAGCACCGGCGGGACGGTCACTCGACGGTGACCTCTTGCGGGTTGACGAACTCGCTCACCCAGGGGAAGGCGTAGAAGAACAGTCCGTACAGTACGGCCGCGATGAGCACGAGCAGGATCAGGACCCGCACCCACCAGGGACCGGGGAGCACCCGCCACAGCGCCGCGTACATCAGGCGCCCGCCGCGTCGATGAGCGAGGAGGGGGGTCCGTCCGAGCGGGGTGTGAAGGACTCGAACACGCTGTACGCGACGATCCGCTCGGCGAGGGAGTAGAGAGGACTGCAGCTGGTCATGGTCAGGTACCTGGTGCCCGCGGGGGCGTCCATCTCTTGCGGGACGGGGAGGAGGACCTCCACCTCGTCGGGGGTCACGTACTCGAGCGTGCGGAAGCGGTAGGTGTACCAGCCGGCTTCGGTCTCGACGACGATCGCGTCGCCGACGCGCAGCTCGGCGATGCGGTTGAACGGTGCGCCGTACGTGGTGCGGTGGGCGGCGACGGCGAAGTTGCCGACCTCGCCGGGCATCTTCGAGCCCGGGTAGTGGCCGATCCGCGCGCGGTCGAGGGTTCCCGCGCGGGTGACGCCGCCGGCCATCGTCACGGCGTAGTCGTCGCCGAAGCGGGGGACGCGCATGACCGCGAAGTCCTCGGTGCCCTGCGGCTCGGGCAGCACCACAGGCTCGACCGCCGCGGGGTCGGCGGTGTCGTCGGGCGTCGCGCTCGGCGCCGGCTCGGTCGGCTCGTACTGCTCGGCCCACGTCTCGCTGAGCTCAGCACCTTCGGCGTTGGCCTGCGCGCCGTAGATGACATCGCCCAGCCACAGCTGCCATCCGACGTAGAGGAACACCAGCACGCCCGCGGTGATGAGCAGCTCGCCGAAGACGCCCACGACCGAGACCCGGCGACGCGGCGGCGACCCTTCGGCGCGCCGAGCGGACCGGCGGCGGGCCGTGCGGTCACTCGTGGCGTGGGACACAGGGGGATTCTAGTCAGCACATGTTTCGCGCTTACTGGCAGTTAGACTGTTCGGCATGGCACGACCAGGCAATGACGACGAGCTCGTGGAGCGCGCAGAGGGCGAAGCCGCCCCCAACCCGGTGTGGTTCAAGCCGATCATGATCGGGCTCATGCTCGTCGGGTTGGTGTGGGTGCTGGTCTTCTACCTGAGCGGCATGCAGTATCCGATCCCCGGCATCGACGCCTGGAACCTCGTGATCGGCTTCGGCATCGCCTTCATCGGCTTTCTCATGACCACGCGCTGGCGGTAGTCAGCGCTACCAGCGACGAGAGCGCAGGGCCTTCGGGTCCTGCGCTCTCGTCATTGGAGCGCGCTGCGGAGTTATCCACAGGTTCATCCACACCTGGGGATGAATCACACGCGTGTAATTCGTGTCAGAAGAACAGCAGCGGGGGCACGAGAAGCAACCCCACGAGCGCTGCACCCAGCGCGGCGAGCAGCGCGATCTGCAGTCGGCGACGGCGCACCGAGCGGGTGCGGGCGAAGATGAGGCCCACGAGCGCGCCGGTGACGAGTCCGCCGATGTGCGCCTGCCACGAGACGTTGAAGCCCGGGATGAAGCCGATGACCAGGTTGATGCCGAGGATGATGGCGATACCGGTGATGTTCGCGCCGAGGTGCCGGCCGATCACCAGCATCGCGCCGAAGAGGGCGAAGATCGCGCCGGAGGCCCCCACGACCTGCGTGGTGAACGACAGCAGCGCGACGGCGACCGAACCACCCAGCGCACCCATCAGGTAGAGGGTGAGGAAACGCCATCTGCCCAGCAGCGGTTCGAGGCTGCGTCCGAGCAGCCACAGCGCCAGCATGTTGAGGCCGACGTGCCAGAACCCGGAGTGCACGAGCGCGACGGTGAGGAGCCGCCACGGCTGGAAGGCTCCGGTGAGATCCGGGTAGAGCGCCGGCGCCCAGAAGAGGAGGGCGCCCTGCACGAGCGCCCCGGCGCCGGGGACCAGGCCGATGAGGAACGCCAGCGCCGTGATCGCGATGATCGCGTAGCTGACGACCGGCCGTCCGTCCGACGTCGCGGCAAGTACGCGGGGGCGTGACCACCGACGCTCCGCCTTGCGCTGCGCGGGAGACTGGTTCTTCTGCTGCGCCTGCAGGCACTCGGGGCAGATCACGCCGACGGCCGCCGGGGTCTGGCACTCGGGGCAGATCGTACGGAGGCACCGCTGGCAGAGCACGAAGCTCTGACGGTCGGGATGCCGGTAGCAGAAGTTCTCTCGGTTGCGACGGAAATCGTCGGTGGTCACGCGCCCCGGTCCTGTCAGACCGTGGCGATGTCGATGGACTCGATGACCACCGGCTCGAGGGGGCGGTCGCCGGCGGCGGTGGGAACCTCGGCGATCGCGTCGACGACGGCCTTCGAGGCGTCGTCGGCGACCTCGCCGAAGATCGTGTGCTTGCCCTGCAGCCACTCGGGTCCGCGGCCGCCCTGGCCGGGAACGGTGATGAAGAACTGCGATCCGTTCGTGCCCTCGGCCTTGCCGGTGATCGAATTGCGGCGGAGCCCTGCGTTGGCCATGGCCAGCTTGTAAGGCTCGGTGAAGGTCAGCTCGGGGCTGATCTCGTCGTTGAAGTTGTATCCCGGTCCGCCGGTGCCCTGGCCGAGCGGGTCGCCGCCCTGGATCATGAAGCCGCTGATGATGCGGTGGAAGATGACGTCCTTGTAGAGCGGACCCTCGCCGGGCTTGCCCGTCGCGGGGTGCGTCCACGAGCCCGAACCGTCGGCGAGGCCGATGAAGTTCTGGACGGTGCGGGGGGCGTGGTCTCCGAAGAGGTTGACGACGATGTCGCCGTGATTGGTGTGGAACGTGGCGACAGCAGTGTGAATCGGCATGCGTACATTGTCTCAGAGTTCGTCGCAACCCCTCCCGCGACAGAGATGGTCTGGCAAGATGGGGAATCCGACATCCCCACACCCTGGGAGGGCATTGTGAGCCTGAGCCGCAAGCGCAAGAAGCAACTCCGTAAGCTGCAGAAGCAGGCCAACAATCTTTGGGAGTCGCAGCAGATCCTGGTCGGCGAGGCCGGAGCCGTCGCCCGCGAGGCGGGACGCCAGCTGGGCACCTACGGTCGCGAGGACCTCGGTCCGACCGTCAAGCACGGCTATGACAAGTACGCCGCACCCTACGTCGACCGCAGCGTCGCCTTCTCCAAGCACGTCCTCGCCGACAAGGTCGTCCCCACCGCGGGCACCGTCGTCGGCAGCGCGATGTCGGTCTGGGATGCCGCGAATGACACCCGCGCCCGCCTGGCCAAGGGCAAGGGCTTCGAACTCGACCGCGGCAAGTACGCCAAGAAGGCCGACAAGTACTCCAAGCAGGCGACGAAGAACCTGTCGCGCAAGCTGCACACCGACTCTGGACGTGACGGGATCGGCGCCGGTGGCGTGATCGCGATCATCCTCGGCGTCGCCGCCGCAGCCGGAGTCCTCTACGCCGCGTGGCAGACACTGCGCGCCGACGACGAGCTGTGGGTGGCGGACGACCCGCTGCGCGCACCGGATGCCTGATCCGCTTCATCGGGTCAACGAAGCCGCCGCCGCCCGGGGACTGGCGATCGAGGTGCGAGAGCGCCCGGTCGCGAACAGTCTTCCCGAGGCGGCGGCGCTTCTTGGTGTCCACCCCTCGGGCATCGTGAAGACGCTCGTGGTCAAGCGCAGCGACGACACCTACCTGTTCGCCCTCGTCCCCGGAGATCGCGCGATCTCGTGGCCGAAGCTGCGGGCGGTCGTCGGCGTCAACAAGCTGCGACTGCCCGAACCCGAGCGGGCCCTCGAGGCCACCGGCTACGAGCGCGGGACGATCGTGCCGATCGGCAGCACCCACGACTGGCCGGTCTACGCCGACGAGCGGATCGTCGGCGAGCGGATCGCGATGGGAGCGGGAGCCCACGGCTACAGTCTCTTCGTCGACGCGGACGCGCTGATCGCTGCGTACAGCGCGACCGTGGCCGACATCTCGCAAGAGGCCTCCTGAGCGGAGGCGGGGAGTGGAGCCTAGGAGATTCGAACTCCTGACATCCTGCTTGCAAAGCAGGCGCTCTACCAACTGAGCTAAGGCCCCGGGGCTTACGTGTGGGGCTACCAGGACTTGAACCTGGGACCTCTTCATTATCAGTGAAGCGCTCTAACCGCCTGAGCTATAGCCCCGTCTGCTGCGACGCGGGGGCGTCGGCAACCTCCAAGACTTTACCCGAATCGGCGCGGATTCTCGAATCGTGGCGCCAAGCCTGAGCCGCGGTGGTTGACTGAGCGCATGACGGAGCCCACCCACGCCGGAGAGACGCATCTCGGCGGCATCGGCCAGCGTCTGAATTGGCTGCGCGCGGGCGTTCTCGGCGCCAACGACGGCATCGTCTCGGTGGCCGCGTTGGTCGTCGGTGTGGCGGGGGCCACGACCGAGATCCCTGCGATCCTGACCGCCGGTGTCGCCGGCGTCGTCGGCGGGGCGATCTCGATGGCTCTCGGCGAGTACGTCTCGGTGAGCAGCCAGCGCGACACCGAGCGGGCGCTCATCGCGAAGGAGGAGCGCGAGCTGCGCGAGCAGCCGGACGAAGAGCTCGCCGAACTCGCAGAGCTCTACCGCCAGCGGGGTCTGAGCGAGGCGACGGCGCGGGTCGTGGCCGAAGAACTCACCGCGCACGATGCCCTCGCCGCACATCTCGAGGTGGAGCTGCACATCGATCGCGACGATCTGGTCAGCCCGTGGCAGGCGGCCCTCTCCTCGGCGGTCGCCTTCACGCTGGGAGCGCTTCTTCCCCTGCTGGCGATCCTGCTCCCGCCGCCCGGGTTGCGCGTGCCGATCACGTTCGTCGCGGTGGTGGTGGCGCTTGCCGTGACGGGCACCGTCTCGGCACGTCTGGGCGACGCGCCGGTCGGCCGCGCGGTGATGCGGCTGGTGGTCGGCGGGGCGCTCGCCCTCGCCGTGACCTGGGCGATCGGAACCCTGCTGGGAACGACCGTGGTGTGAGCGGATGCCGGAAACCCCGGCATCCGGTCAGTTGGAGGTGAAGCCCACCAGCAGTCCGCCGGTGACCTTGACCGCGAGGTTGTAGATGCCCGCGATCACGGCGCCGAGCACCGTGATCACGATCAGGTTCAGGATCGCCACGATCGCCGAGAACGCGAGGACCTGCGGCAGGCTCACGAACTGCGAGACGAGCAGGCTGCCGTCCGAGAAGCTGCCGAGGAAGTCATCGGCCTGCGCGATGAGTCCCGTCGTCTGCACCACGAGGTAGATCATGACCAGCGACACCACGGTGACGATCGCGATCGCGATCGCCGCGAGGAACGAGAGCTTGACCGCGGACCAGAAGTCCACATACACCAGACGCAGGCGGACCTGCTTGGCGCTGGTGCGCCCACTGGACTTCTTCGCGAGCTTGTCGGCTACCGTGCTCATGCGTCAGTACCTTCTTCGGGGATCGGGGATGCGGCGTCAGGGGTGCCGGAGGTGGAATCCTCAGACTCCGCCGTCTCGGCCAGGCGCCGCTCGCCGTTGCGCGCGATCGCGATGATGCGATCCTCGTCGCCGGCACGGGCGAACACGACACCCATGGTGTCGCGACCCTTGGCAGGCACCTCGGCCACGGCAGAGCGTACCACCTTGCCGCTGGCAAGAACCACCAAGACCTCGTCGTCGGTTCCGACGATCAGACCGCCTGCGAGGTTGCCTCGATCGTCGCTCAGACGCGCCACCTTGATGCCGAGTCCGCCTCGGCTCTGGGTGCGGTACTGGTCGACCGCAGTGCGCTTGGCGTACCCGCCCTCGGTGACGACGAACACGAACCCGTCGTCCCGGGCGACCGATGCAGAGAGCAGACTGTCGCGCTCGCGGAACGACATGCCCTTGACGCCCTCGGTGGAGCGGCCCATCGGACGCAGGGCCTCGTCGGTGGCGGTGAAGCGCAGCGACATGCCCTGCCGGCTGATGAGGAGGATCTCGTCGCCCTCGTCGACGAGCATCGCGCTGACGACCTCGTCGCCCTCGCGCAGACGGATCGCGATCACGCCGCCCTGGCGGTTGGTGTCGTACTCGGTCAGACGGGTCTTCTTGACCAGTCCGCTGCGGGTCGCGAGCACCAGGTAGGTGCTGACGGAGTAGTCGCGGATGTCGAGGATCTGCGCGATCTCCTCATCGGGCTGCAGGGCGAGGAGGTTCGCCACGTGCTGGCCCTTGGCATCGCGGCCGGCCTCGGGGACCTCGTACGCCTTCGTCCGGTAGACGCGCCCCTTCGTGGTGAAGTACAGCAGCCAGTGGTGGGTCGTCGTGACGAAGAAGTGCTCGACGACGTCGTCGGCGCGCAGCTGGGCGCCCTTGACACCCTTGCCGCCGCGGTGCTGCTGCCGATAGTTGTCGCTGCGCGTGCGCTTGATGTAGCCGTCGCGCGTGACGGTGACCACCATCTCTTCTTCGGGGATGAGGTCTTCCATCGACATGTCGCCGTCGAACCCGTGGAGGATGTGGGTGCGGCGGTCGTCGCCGAAGCGCTCGACGATGCCGGTCAGCTCGTCGCGGATGATGATCCGCTGCCGGGCCGGGTCGCCGAGGATGTCGTTGTAGTCGGCGATCCGGGCTTCGAGCTCGGTCGCCTCGTCGACGATCTTCTGCCGTTCCAGCGCGGCCAGGCGGCGCAGCTGCATGTCGAGGATCGCCTGCGCCTGGATGTCGTCGATGTCGAGGAGCTTCTGCAGGCCCTCGTTGGCATCCTGCACGGTCGGCGACCGGCGGATGAGCGCGATGACCTCGTCCAGCGCATCCAGCGCCTTGAGGTAGCCGCGCAGGATGTGCATGCGCTCCTCCGCCTTGCGCAGGCGGTATCGCGTGCGGCGGACGATGACCTCGACCTGGTGGTCGATCCACAGCGAGATGAACCCGTCCAGCGGGAGGGTCCGCGGCACGCCGTCGACGATCGCCAGCATGTTGGCGCCGAAGTTCTCCTGCAGCTGCGTGTGCTTGTACAGGTTGTTGAGCACGACCTTCGCGACGGCATCCCGTTTGAGCACGATGACCAGGCGCTGTCCGGTGCGACCCGACGTTTCGTCGCGGATGTCGGCGATGCCGGTGATCTTCCCCTCACGGGCGAGGTCGCTGATCTTCACCGCGACGTTGTCGGGGTTGACCTGGTACGGCAGCTCGGTGATGACCAGGCACGTGCGGCCCTGGATCTCTTCGACGTTGACGACGGCGCGCATCGTGATCGACCCGCGCCCGGTGCGATAGGCCTCTCGGATGCCGCGGGTGCCGAGGATCTGCGCCGCCGTGGGGAAGTCGGGGCCGGGGATGCGCTCCATCAGCGCCTCGAGCAGCTCCTCGCGCGTGGCCTCGGGATGTTCGAGGGCCCACAGCGCACCGGATGAGACCTCGCGGAGGTTGTGCGGGGGGATGTTGGTGGCCATGCCGACGGCGATGCCGACCGAGCCGTTGACGAGCAGGTTGGGGAAGCGCGCCGGCAGGACCGTCGGCTCCTGCGTCTGGCCGTCGTAGTTGTCCTGGAAGTCGACCGTCTCCTCTTCGATGTCGCGCACCATCTCGAGGGCGAGCTGCGACATCTTGGTCTCGGTGTACCGGGGGGCGGCCGCACCCTGGTTTCCGGGCGATCCGAAGTTGCCCTGCCCCTGCGCGAGGGGGTAGCGCAGCGACCACGGCTGGACCAGGCGCACCAGGGCGTCGTAGATCGCGGTGTCGCCGTGCGGGTGGTACTGACCCATCACCTCGCCGACGACGCGGGAGCACTTCGAGAACGACTTGTCGGGACGGAACCCGCCGTCGTACATGCCGTACAGCACACGGCGGTGCACGGGCTTGAGACCGTCGCGCACGTCGGGCAGCGCGCGCCCGATGATGACGCTCATCGCGTAGTCGAGGTAGCTGCGCTGCATCTCGAGCTGCAGATCGACCTGATCGATCTTGCCGTGATCGTGCGGGGTAACGGGGCGTTCTTCGTCAGCCATGTCTTCGGACTTTCTGTCGGCCCTTCGTCTCGATTCTCCCGCTCAGGGACCGGTTGCTGAGCGAGGCGGCATCGCCGCCGAGACGAAGCATCAGATGTCGAGGAAGCGAACGTCCTTGGCGTTGCGCTGAATGAAGCCGCGGCGGGACTCGACGTCCTCACCCATGAGGATGGTGAAGATCTCGTCGGCGGCGGCCGCATCGTCGATCGTCACCTGACGCAGAGTCCGCGACTGCGGATTCATGGTCGTCTCCCACAGCTCGTGGTCGTTCATCTCACCGAGACCCTTGTAGCGCTGGATCGCGTTGTCCTTGGGGATTCGGCGGCCCTGGGCCTGCCCCTCGACGATGAGCGCGTCGCGCTCACGGTCGCTGTAGGCGTACTCGTGCGCGGCGTTGGACCACTTGATGCGATACAGCGGCGGCTGGGCGAGGTACACGAATCCGGCTTCGATGAGGCCGCGCATGTAGCGGAAGAGCAGCGTCAGGAGCAGGGTCGTGATGTGCTGGCCGTCGACGTCGGCATCGGCCATCAGCACGATCTTGTGATACCGCGCCTTGTCGATGTCGAAGTCCTCGCCGATGCCCGTGCCGAAGGCCTGGATCATCGCCTGGACCTCTTTGTTGGCGAGGGCCTTGTCGAGCCTGGCGCGCTCGACGTTGAGGATCTTTCCGCGCAGGGCCAGGATCGCCTGCGTGTGCGGGTCGCGGCCCTGCACGGCCGAGCCGCCGGCGGAGTCTCCCTCGACGAGGAAGATCTCGCTGATCGACGGGTCCTTGCTCGTGCAGTCCTTGAGCTTGTCGGGCATCGCCGCCGACTCGAAGACGCTCTTGCGGCGGGCTGTCTCACGGGCCTTGCGCGCGGCCAGGCGCGCGGTCGCGGCATCGATCGCCTTGCGGATCACGTTCTTCGCCTGGGCGGGGTTGCGGTCGAACCAGTCGCCCAGCTGATCGCCCACGACCTTCTGCACGAACGCCTTCGCCTCGGTGTTGCCGAGCTTGGTCTTGGTCTGCCCCTCGAACTGCGGCTCGGACAGCTTCACAGAGATGACCGCGGTGAGACCCTCGCGGATGTCCTCTCCGGTGAGGTTCTCCTCCTTCTCCTTGAGGATGTTGTTCGCCCGGGCGTACCGGTTCACCAGCGCGGTGAGTGCCGCACGGAAACCCTCTTCGTGCGTGCCGCCCTCGTGGGTGTTGATGGTGTTGGCGAAGGTGAAGACGTTCTCGGTGTAGTTCGTCGTCCACTGCATGGCCATCTCCATGGCGATGCGGCGGTCGGTGTCCTCGGATTCCACTTCGATGATCTCGTCGTTGACGACGTCGGCGTGGCGCACGCGGTTGAGGTACTCGACGTAGTCGACGAGGCCCCGCTCGTACAGGAAGCTGTCGTGCCGCGCCTGCGGCTCGGCGTCGACGGCATCCACGTCGTCGATGACCTCTTCGGCCCGTTCGTCGCGCAGGTCGATGCGCAGACCCTTGTTCAGGAACGCCATCTGCTGGAAGCGCGTGCGCAGCGTGTCGTAGTCGAAGTCGACCGTGTCGAAGATGGACTCATCCGGCCAGAACGTGATCGTCGTGCCGGTCTCGCTGCTCTCTTCGCCCTGGGCCAGCGGTGCCTGGGGCACTCCGCCGTCGCGGTACGACTGCCGCCACACGTGACCCTGTCGGCGGACCTCGACGTCGAGCCGGCTCGACAGCGCGTTCACGACGGAGGATCCGACGCCGTGGAGACCGCCCGAGACCGCGTACCCGCCGCCGCCGAACTTGCCGCCGGCATGGAGGACGGTGAGGACGACCTCGACGGTCGACTTGCCCTCGGTGCGGTGCATGTCGACGGGGATGCCGCGGCCGTTGTCGACCACGCGGACCGCGCCGTCGGCGAGGATCGTCACCTGGATCGCGTCGCAGTAGCCGGCGAGGGCCTCGTCGACGGAATTGTCGACGATCTCGTACACGAGGTGGTGCAGCCCGCGCTCACCGGTCGAGCCGATGTACATGCCCGGGCGCTTGCGGACGGCCTCGAGACCCTCGAGCACCTGGATCTCGTCTGCCCCGTATGCGTTGGGAGCCTTCTCGGTGGGAGGCGTTTCGGGTTCCTCGGGAACGCTGTCGGGGTTAACGGACGTCATACGATCAGGCGCTCCACATCTTCGAGAGGGATTCCCCCACAGTCTAACAAGCGGGACCCGCTAATCCACGCTCTGAGGCCCTCTGGAGCGAGGAAATCAGCCGGAACGATCCCGGACGTACGTCACCCGTAGGTATCGCGCGGGCCCCTGCCTGGAATCGTTCTGGGACCCCATTTCCAGGAGGGGACGTCCGGGCCCAGGAATCTGATCGAGTCCACCCCGGCCTCAGGGTACCGGCGGACGATCTCGGAGAGGATCTGCGCGCGCATGAGCTGGAGCTGCTTGGCCCATGCCGTCGAGTCCGCCTGAACCGTGAGCACACCGTCGGCGAAGGCGACCGGGCGGGTGCGCTTGGCGGTGTCGGCACCGGCGACCTCGTCCCACGCCCGGACGACGTCCTCCCGCGCGAGCTGCGGTTCCCAGCCGGACTCGCGAGTGAGGGCCGAGAGCACGTCGCCGATCCCGTGCGGGTCGCGGCCCGGCGTGAACGGCTGGTTCTCGTCGTCTTCCCCCCTGCGGCGCCGGCGCTTGCGGTACGCGCGCGGCGAGGGATCGAGTCCGCGCAGGCGGAGGTACGTCGCGACCGTCTCGGGAATGCGATCGGGGACGGATGCCGGGAGCACCGGAGGGTCGACGCCGTCAGTCATCGTCGACTCCACCCTGGATCGTGCCCGCCTCGACACGCACCATGCGGGCACGCAGCGGGTCGGGCACGTCCGCCTCGACGGCCGCCGTCACGATGACCTGTTCGAATCCGGCGACCAGCTGCGACAGCCGCAGACGACGATCGGCGTCGAGTTCGGCGAACACGTCGTCGAGGATGAGCACGGGGTCACCGAGCCGCGACTCGGCGCGAAGCAGCTCCGCCGAGGCCAGGCGCAGGGAGAGGGCCACCGACCACGATTCGCCGTGCGAGGCGTATCCCTTGACGGGCAGTCCGCGCACCGAGAGCCGCAGGTCATCGCGATGGGGGCCGACCAGGGTGATGCCGCGATCGAACTCCGCGGCGCGGCGGTCGGCGAGCGCGCGCCGGAAGAGCTCCTCGATGCGCGCAGGGTCCAGGGGCGAGGATGCCGGACCGGACGCTTCGTCGTCGGCGTCGAGCGGGTCGCCGGGGTCTCCGGCACCGGCGACCGACAGTGACCAGTCGAGCTCGGGCCGGTGGTCGGCCCCGGCGATCGCGGTGTACGCGTGCGAGACCGGGTCGGCGAGCTCGGCGGTCAGGGACAGGCGGGCGCGGATCACCTCGGTGCCGAGGGCGATGAGCTTGTCGTCCCACACGTCGAGCGTGGGCAGCGCGTCGCCGCGGAGCCCACGCGCCCGCGCGGACTTCAGCAGCGCGGTCCGCTGTTTGAGCACCCGGTCGTAGTCGGCGAGGACGCCGGCCAGGCGCGGTGCACGCTGGATCAGCAGCTGGTCGACGAACCGGCGACGGGCGGACGGGTCTCCGCGGACGATCTGCAGGTCCTCCGGTGCGAAGAGCACGACCTGCGCATAGCGCGGAAGCTCTGCGGGCTTCACCGGCGCGCCGTTGACCCGCGCCTTGTTCGCGCCCTGCCGGTTGAGCTGCATCTCGAGGAGCACCCGTCGCTCGCCGTGTGCGAGTCGGGCACGGATGATCGCGGCATCCGCGCCGTCTCGCACCATCGGGGCGTCATTGGTGACCCGGTGCGAACCCAGCGTCGCGAAGTAGGCGATCGCCTCGGCCAGGTTCGTCTTTCCCTGGCCGTTGCTTCCGACGAAGATGTTGGGCCCGGGGTGGAGCGCGACATCGGCCACCGCATAGTTGCGGAAGTCGACGAGGCTGAGCTGCTCCACGATCACCGGAACACCTTACGTGGCGGCTGCGACCTTGTGCCGCCCGGGCTCGGGCGGGGGCCGCAGCGCCGGGTCACCGCAGCAGCAGGTTGGGCTGCAACAGGTACTTGAACGACTGCTCGCCGGAGGTGTCCACCGACGTCTGCGGCGTGATGAGCACCGGGCTCAGCTTGTTCGCGTTGTCGCTCGAAGTGAAGGTGATGCGGGCGAATTCGCTCTTGACCGCGCCCAGCGACTCGAGCAGATACTGCGGGTTCAGACCGAGGGTGACGTCGTCGCCGACGAGGTGGGCGTCGACGGACTCGGTCGCCCGGGCCTGCTCGGTGCCCGAGGCGTCCATCGAGACGCTGTCGGTCGTGAACGTGAAGCGCAGCGGCGCCGAACGGTCGAGGACCAGCGACACACGACGCACCGCCTCGGCGAGCTCTGCGGTGTTCACCACCGCGTGGTGCTCGTTCTGCTCGGGGAAGAGGCGCCGCACCGGCGGGAAGTTGCCCTTGATGAGCAGCGACGTCACGGTCTTGTTGCCGGCGGTGAAGGCGATGATCTCGCGGTCACCCGAACCCGAGAAGGCGATCGAGATGTCACCGGAGTGGGCGAAGGTCTTTCCCACCTCGGTCAGCGTCCGCGCCGGCACGAGGGCGGTCGTCGGCTCATCCTGCGCGTCCGCGCCGCCGTCCCACGGGATCTCGCGCAGCGCGACGCGGTAACGGTCGGTCGCGACCAGGCTGAGCTGGGTTCCGGATGCTTCCAGCTGCACGCCGGTCAGGACCGGGGTCACGTCATCGCGCGAAGCTGCGAAGGCGACCTGCGCGATGGCCGTGGCGAAATCCTCTGCCGGAACAACGCCCGAACCGCCGCTGACCTCCGGGATCGCGGGATACTCCTGCACCGGCATCGACGCGAGCGTGAAGCGTGCGGAACCGCAGGAGAGCAGGATGCCGCCGTCGGCATCCACCTCGATCTGGATGGGCGCGTTGGGAAGCCGGCTCGCGATGTCGGAAAGCAGTCGCCCATGGACGAGGATCGTGCCGGGCTCGTCCACCGTCGCCTCGATGGTCGTGCGCGCCGATGCTTCGTAGTCGAAGGCGGCCAGCGACAGACCGTCCTGCGAAGCCTCGATCAGGACGCCGGCCAGGATCGGCTGCGGATTGCGCTGAGGCAGCAGCTTGACGACGAACGACACGGCTTCGCTGAACACATCGCGATTGACGTGGAACTTCACAGATGCTCCCTCGGCAGCGGGTTGGGCCCTCTCATGCTAGTGGTACGAACCCGCGACGCCAGAGCCGCGGCATCCGAAGTCCTCCACCGCCGTCAAGGTGATCGGATCTCTCTCTTCATGTTTCTCTCTGTCATCTTGTTAACAGGTGTGGAAACTGTGGATAAGTCGGTGGATCCCAGCGCGGACACGGGAACTACAAAGTTGTGAGTTGTGGAACGCCTGCGGATTCACCCGGGGAGGACCTCGACGCGATCGGCGCCCGTCCCCCTCTCGTCCACAGGTTGTCCGCCGGCCGCTCACATCTTGTCCGCATGCGCGGCAAGTTATCCACAGGTTTTCCACACTGTGTAGAACCGCGCATGATGGCCTCGGCGACGAGCACTGTCAAGTGCCGGTTCCGGAATGCCGGCGCGTCGTCAGCGCCCGTTGCGGCCGAGCTGCGTGGTGATCTCGGAGACCTGGTTGTAGATCGAGCGGCGCTCTTTCATGAGGTCGCTGATCTTCTTGTAGGCGTACATCACCGTGGTGTGGTCGCGGTTGCCGAAGAGCTGGCCGATCTTGGGCAGCGAAAGGCTCGTGCGTTCGCGGCACAGGTACATGGCGATCTGTCGCGCGGTGGCGACGGATTGCGAACGGCTCGAGCCGTAGAGGTCGTCGACGGTGAGTTTGAAGTACTGCGCGGTCGCGCTGATGATGTCGGTCGGTGAGATGACGTTGGCGTCGTCCTGGTCGACGATGTCGCGCAGCACCGTCTGCGCGAGCGACATGTCCAGGGTGGAGCGGTTGAGACTCGCGAAGGCCGACACCCGGATGAGCGCGCCCTCGAGCTCGCGGATGTTCGACGAGACGACGGTGGCGATGTATTCCAGCACCTCGTCGGGGATGTGGAGGCGCTCGCTCTGCGCCTTCTTGCGCAGGATCGCTATGCGCGTCTCGAGGTCCGGCGCCTGCACATCGGTGATGAGGCCCCATTCGAACCGGCTGCGCATGCGGTCTTCGAAGCCGGTGAGGTGCTTCGGGGGGACATCGCTGGTGATCACGACCTGCTTGTCGTGATCGTGGAGCGTGTTGAAGGTGTGGAAGAACGCCTCCTGCGTCTCGGCACGCCCCTGCAGGAACTGGATGTCGTCGATCAGGAGGATGTCCACGTCGCGATACCGCGCCTGGAAAGCCGAGCCGCGGTTGTTGGCGATCGAGTTGATGAAGTCGTTCGTGAACTCCTCGCTCGAGACGTACCTCACGCGGATGCCGGAGTACAGACTCATCGCGTAATCGCCGATGGCGTGCAGGAGGTGTGTCTTGCCCAGGCCCGAGTCGCCGTAGATGAACAGCGGGTTATACGCCTTGGCCGGCGCTTCGGCGACGGCCACGGCAGCGGCGTGGGCGAAGCGGTTGGACTGGCCGATGACGAAGTTGTCGAAGGTGTACTTGGGATTCAGTCGCGTATCGCTGCGGGACCCGGAGGGAGCGGCATCCGGGGCGTCGTCGAGGCCGACGCGGCCGATCGTCTGGCCGATCGACGGAACCGAGGCCGCCGCGGGCGAGGCGTCGACTGTGGATGAAGCTGTGGATGACGTTGTGGATGCCCGATGCAGCTGCGCGTCGACGAGCTCGGGATTCACGACCACGCGGAACGTGCTCGCGGGTTCTGCGACCTGGTCCTCGACCTGCGACAGGGCCTCCATGATCGAGTTCCGCATGCGCTTGGTGAACTGCGCGGCCGTGAGGTCGTTGGGCACGTCGAGGTAGAGGGTTCCGCCCATGACCCCTTGCGGGACGGCGAGATTGAGGAATCCCTGCAACTGCGGGCTGATGCGGTCATCGCCGTCGAGCTCGCGCAGCACGGCCGTCCAGACGGGTACATCTGGAATCTCGTGCGATGACATGGGCCCCCCGGTGAATGTGTGCGTCACAGGCGAGGCGGAGTGTTCACGCGACCTGTGGATAACTGCCGGAGCAACGCTAGTCAGCGGGCCTGTCCGGAGCAAACTCCACTGTAGAACCGCCCCGCGTGTCATTGCCAGGGCCAATGCTCGGGATGCGGATAATGCCGCGGGTGGTTCTCGGTTTGAGTTATCGGCCGACTCGACGTAGCCTTAATCGGTTGACTTATGCCCTCGTGGCAGTCCCCTGTGTACGTCGTCCCCGGTCTGAGCGTCCCGGTGACACCTGATCCGGAAGTGATCCCCAATGAGCAAGCGCACCTTCCAGCCCAACAACCGCCGTCGCGCCAAGAAGCACGGCTTCCGTGCCCGCATGCGCACCCGCGCCGGCCGTTCGATCCTGGCGGCCCGCCGTTCCAAGGGTCGCACCGAGCTCTCGGCCTGAGCCGAGCGGTGCTCGCGAGGCCGAACCGAATCACCCGCGGATCGGATTACAAGGCCGTCGTCCGCCGGGGTCGTCGTTGCGCGGGCGCGCACACGGTGACCTACGTCGTCTCCTCTGATGAGGGGACGACGTCGCGTTTCGGATTCATCGTGAGCCGTCAGGTCGGATCGGCCGTCGTACGCAACACCGTGCGCCGGCGGCTCAAAGCCGTCTGTGCACAGTCGCTGCCCGGGGTTCGGCCCGGCAGCGACGTCGTCATCCGTGCGCTGCCGAGCGCGGCATCCGCATCTTTCGGTGATCTGCGCGACGAGGTCGTTCGCTGTCTTGCCCGGAGGGCCGCATGAGCGTGCTCCCCGCGTACGCCTTCGGTGAGGGGCACCTCGAGCCGGCGGATGTCGTCCGCGCGCTGCCGCTCATGCCGAGGAACGCCGGGCTCGCGCTCCTGCACGGTTACCGCGCCACGATCTCGCACACCTACGGCGACGTCTGCAAGTACTATCCGTCGTGCTCCGCCTACGCCGTCGGCGCGGTACAGCAGCACGGACTCGCGAAGGGCGTGGCGCTGACCGCCGCTCGGCTTGCTCGCTGCCACCCCTGGGCGGAGGGCGGCGTCGACGATGTTCCGCTCCACCCTCGCTTCCGCCATGAACTCACCCGTCACGGGTTCGTCGTGCCGGGTACCACCGGAAAGGACTGATCCACCCCATGGATCTCATCGGCATCATCCTCTGGCCGCTCAAATGGGCGGTCGAGGCCGTGCTCGTCGCGTGGCACTGGTTCTTCACCGCCGTCGGCCTTCCGCCGGCTGACGGGTTCACCTGGGTCTTCGCCATCGTCGGTCTGGTGATCGTGGTTCGCGCGGCGCTGATCCCGCTGTTCGTGCGGCAGATCAAGAGCCAGCGCAAGATGATGGAAATCGCCCCTGAACTGCGAAAAGTTCAGGAGAAGTACAAGGGCAAGCGCGACCAGCTGTCGCGCGAGGCGATGAGTCGCGAGACCATGGCGCTGTACAAGAAGCACGGCACCACGCCGGTCTCGAGCTGCCTGCCGCTGCTCGTGCAGATGCCGATCTTCTTCGCGCTCTTCAGCGTGCTGAACGATGTCCAGAAGATCGGCGCCGATCCGGACTTCAGTGGTGTGGGGCTTCTCAACAATGAGCTCACCCAGCAGTTCTACGACGCCAAACTGTTTGGTGTCGCCTCGCTCCACGAGACCCTGATCAATGCGATCGAGAGCAACAACACCGTTGCGATCGTCATCCTGCTCATCCTCGTCGTGCTCATGATCGCTTCGCAGTTCTTCACGCAGCTGCAGATCATCTCCAAGAACCTGTCCCCCGAGGCCAAGACCGGCCAGGCGTACCAGATGCAGAAGATCATGCTGTACGTCCTGCCTTTCGCGTTCGTCTTCTCGGGTGTGTTCTTCCCGCTCGGTGTCGTCATCTACTGGTTCGTGTCGAACCTGTGGACCATGGGCCAGCAGTTCCTCGTCATCCGCGAGATGCCCACTCCCGGGTCGGATGCGGCGAAGGCCCGCGAAGAGCGCCTCGCTCGCAAGGGCAAGGCGATCGACGCGCAGGGCAAGGTCGTCCCCATGGACAAGTACGTGGCCGAGCAGCAGCGACTGTTCGAGGAGGCCGAGAAGGCACGCCTTGCCGCTCCGAAGCGCCAGCAGCCGGTGAGCAAGCAGCGCGCCAAGAAGCAGGCGCAGAAGAAGCCCGGGTCCACGCCGCGGCCGGCCGACGCCGCCGAAGGCTCGCCCGGCTCGGCATCCTGATTTCCGTCACTTCACCCGGTTTGGAACCTCAATGACCGCTACCCCTGAGTACGCCTCCGAAGACTCGGCCCGCCACGACCGCACGCCGGCGACGGTGGAGCAGCTCGAAGAAGAAGGCGACATCGCCGCGGACTTCATCGAGGGTCTGCTCGACATCGCCGACATCGACGGTGACCTGGCGCTCGACGTACGCGCCGGTCGCGCGTACGTGTCCGTCGAAGCCGACGACGCGGCCGCGGTGGCTAACATCGCAGATCCCGACACCGTGCAGGCTCTGCAGGAGATCACGCGCATCGCGGTGCAGAACAAGACAGGCCGCTTCTCGCGGCTGATCCTCGACATCGGTGGTTCGCGGGATGCCCGGCAGCAGGAGCTTGCCGACCTGGTGGACCGTGCGATCGTGAAGCTGGACGAGGGTGCTTCGCAGGCCTCGCTGCCGGCTATGTCGAGCTATGAGCGCAAGCTGGTGCACGACATCGTGAGCGAGCGGGGCTTCATCTCCGAGTCGTACGGTGAAGGTGCGGCACGTCACACCGTCGTGCGCCGCGGCTGAACCGTTTCACGTGAAACATCGATGACCGAACTCGAGCAGGAACCGGCCGCAGCGGCATCCATCTTCGGCGACCGGATCGACCTCGCGCGTCGATTCACCGCGACACTGGGGGCGCAGGGTGAGGAGCGCGGTCTCATCGGCCCGCTCGAGCCGCCGCGGCTGTGGAGCCGGCACATCCTGAACAGCGCGATCGCCGCACCGCTCTTCTCCGGAGTGGTGGGGGACGTCGGGTCTGGTGCGGGGCTGCCCGGGCTCGTGCTCGCGATTGCCCGGCCTGACGTTCAGTGGGTCTTGATCGAGCCCATGGAGCGTCGGGTCACGTGGCTGAACGAGCAGGTCGCTGAGCTCGGTCTCGACAACGTGGAGGTGCTGCGCGCACGCGCGGAGGACTGGCGGCGAGGTCGGGTACTGGATGCAGTGACCGCACGCGCGGTGAGCGCCTTGCGCACCCTTGTGCCGATCACCGCTCCCCTGGTGCGTGACGGCGGTGAGCTCATTCTGCTCAAGGGGGCTTCCGTGGCGAACGAGATCGAAGCGGCTGAGAAGCAACTCCGTAAGTACAAGGTCAGCAACGCGCGTGTTGAGATCCTCGGTGAGGGTGTCCTCGACGAGCCGACTCGGGTCCTCCGGGCGACCGTGCGCTGATCAGCGCGATCATCGAGTACCGCTTCGGCGCGAAGGTCAGGTAGCGCCACCGGCGGGCATCCGATGGAGCTCGCTTCAGTGTTTCACGTGAAACGGAATGCCATCGGTGCATTTCCTGCTGACGGGCGGGCTTCTGGTGCGGCCCGACGCCGAGGGTGCCGTGTGTGCAATCCAGGTGACGGCGGCGCGTGAAGGCGGACGTGGCGAGTGTCTGCATGTCGTTTCACGTGAAACAACGCTCTGCGCCCGTTGTGAGGACCGGCGACACCCGCCTGCACCGGTGAGTGCGTATGAGGCTCTGTACACGAACCAGAACTCCCGTCGGGGTGTCGTTGCGGATGACATAGCTGTGCGTACGGATTCCCGGGTCCGGGGGTTAGCCGCAGGGCACAGGGAACCCGGCTTATCGCGTAAGCGCCCGAGGTCCCTTCGGGCTGCGCGGGGGCAGTCAGACCGTGGCCGGGCTGCCGCTGGATTAGCTCTGTCCCGGACGCCAGGTCTGTCGGCGGGTGATTCGTCTACCGGGCGTGCCACCCCGGCAGCATCAAGTCTCGAGCGCCCGGAAACATCAAGAGTCGAACGCACGTGACGGTATTGGCTGTCAATCAGTGGTGCGGAAGCGCCGGCACCACTGACGGATGTCCGCCCCACGGTCGGCATCTTGCAGCGCAACGGACGATATCGAGGGCGGATCCCGCGGAAACGGCGCCGCCGGCGTCTCAGCTGATCCTCTCAACCGCCGTTTTACGTGAAACGCCGCGCTCCGCGGACAAGAGGTGCATCTGCTGACCCGACGCTGGGGTCGGGCGGGTGCAATCTCAGGTCGGCGGCTACATATACGGGCCGCCTGCGACGCTCACGGGCTGCATGGTGTTATCCGATCCTCGCGTACCCGATGATTCACGTGAAACAGAGCGTTCGCCGCTCCTCTGGGCCGAGTAAATGCAGGCCTCTCTTGACGTACCGAACCGACCGACGTGACTATCGCCCCGACGTGCGTGGCCTACCGTCCGTCATCCTCGTGCGCAGCAAGCAACTCTTCACGTGAGACCGGCCGTTGCGCGTGCGTGAAGGCAGCGGCGCAGAACGTTGCCGCCCGTCTGTCCTGTCGGTCGCGACCCGCTCCGCACGTGCAGTCGTCCGTAGGCCATACGGGGTGCGCCAGCCAGATGTTTCACGTGAAACCGGATCGTGGAGCTTCAAACGCGAGTCAGATGGGATCCAGCGGCCGGTCAGGGGGCCGCTGTCGCGCGGGCGTGCGGGATGACGGCCTGGCGGGCAGCGCAGGTGCCAACGTGGTCCCACACGGACGGACTCAATGTTTCACGTGAAACCGGGCCCGTGGATGACTCGTGTCACGGACCATGACCGGTTCCTCAGGGAAGCGCTGTGCCGCGAACGCGTCGGCTTCCGCCGCGCGAACGTCGAAGTGGTAGACGATGCTGCCGGCGGGCGTGCGCAGATGTTTCACGTGAAACGGGTTCGTGCTAAGCCCCACTCAGCCCGCAGACTGTTGCTTGTCTGCTCGGCCTCCGGGCGTCGCGGCCAGAAAGATGGCGGTCGCGTAGGTCACGGATGCTCCTTCGTACAGAGGCGTCGGCTGCGGGCGCGGACGCAGGGCCGTGCCTCGAGTCGGTGGCGCGTCATGAACGGCGCTTGCTTGCCTCATGGCTGCATGTTCATGCTCGGGAAGGAGGACCGGTTTCCGCACGTGGTGGGTAAGGGGCCCTCGAGTGCGGGCTCCGGTGCGCCACCACGGCGCAGGTGCGCGATACCCGGGGTCCGGTCTCACCACGAAGCGGTGCTCTCCATCGGGAAGTTCTACAGGGCTATGCCGAGATGCTGCTCGAGTCGAGCCTGAACGACAAACGTGACGTGAGCGGCCACCGAATGCCGTGAGCGTACCCGGCACGCTGGTCACGCCGAGCAGGTGCACGCCCGCATGACCGCGGAACCGCGCAACCCCGCGCCGTTTCACGTGAAACACACTGCGGATTCGCTCAGGACTCGTGGGTACAGCACCAAGCCTGTCATTTCACCGGAACATTCGTGTGGTCGCGCGGGTCCAATCTACTAGAGCAGCATCCCCAATAGTGCGCCGGCGGTTCACGTGGAGCATTTTCCCCCGCAGTTTCACGTGAAACATCATGGTTCACCGCACCGCTGCATCCGCTGGCGAAGGATGTGGACGGACTGGTCGCTGGCTCGGGCTCACGCTCCGCGGCGCAGATCGGCCAACCCGTATCACCCGCTCGGTCGACCGCCGACACGGGACTCGAGCGTGCGGCGTGAACACGTCCGCGCAGTGGGCGAGGCGGGAAGGGGGAGTCGGATGCGGCGACTAGAGTGGAGGACGTTGTTGTTCGCCGGGAAAGGGAGCGCGTTTCACGTGAAACAATCCGACGAGACCGGCTCCGGCGGCGCATTCTCGTTCGAAGACACACCTCTTGCCCGCGAACTGGCTGACCTTTCCGCCCGACGCCGCGCGCTCGACAAGGTGGACGTCGAACTCACCGGCCGCACCCGCATCCTGACGGTGTCGAACCAGAAGGGCGGCGTCGGAAAGACCACGAGTGCGGTCAATCTGGCCGCCGCGCTGGTCGCTGTGGGTGCTCGGGTTCTCGTCATCGACCTGGATCCGCAGGGAAATGCCTCGACGGCGCTCGGGGTGCCGCATACGGCGGAGACGCCGAGCGTCTACGACGTGCTCATCGACGAGTTCCCTCTGGCTGAGGTCATTCAGGCCAGCCCCGAGTCGCCGAATCTGCTGTGTGCACCGAGCACCATCCACCTCGCGGGCGCCGAGATCGAGCTGGTTTCGCAGGTCGCTCGGGAACATCGCCTACGCACCGCGCTCGAGGATTGGGTGGGGCGGGAAGATGCCGAGCACGTGGACTTCGTGATCATCGATTGCCCTCCGTCCCTGGGCCTGCTCACGATCAACGCCTTCACCGCTGCCGACGAGCTGCTCATCCCCATCCAGTGCGAGTACTACGCGCTCGAGGGGCTCAGCCAGTTGCTCGGTACAGTGCGCATGATCCAGAAGCACCTCAACCCGAGCCTGCGTCTGTCGACGATCATGCTCACCATGTACGACGGTCGCACCCGACTCGCCCAGCAGGTGGCAGACGAAGTGCGCCAGCACTTCCCCAAGGAAGTCCTGCGCACCGTCATCCCGCGCTCGGTCCGGGTGTCGGAGGCGCCGAGCTTCGGGCAGACCGTCATCGCATACGACGGGCAGTCAGCCGGTGCGATCGCTTACAAAGAAGCAGCAGTCGAGATCATCCAGCGCGACCACGCGCACACCACCACCACAGAGGAGTCCTGATGGCCAAGCGCACAGGCCTGGGCCGGGGAATCGGGGCGCTCATCCCCACGAGCGAGCCGACGGAATCCCGTCCGGCCGATGTCTTCTTCCCCCGTTCTACCGAGACGGACCGCGCCGGCGACGGGGTTTCGACGACGGCGACCGCCGCCGATGACCCGACCGCCGACCAGAACGCCGCTGACGACAGTGCTGCGGACGGTTCGACGCCGAAGCGCCAGGACGATAGCCCCGGGTCAGCGGAGACTTCGGTGGACGAGGACGCCGCCGAGACCGAACTGCTGGCTGTCCCGGGAGCCCGGCTCGAGCACATCGACCCGCACGCGATCGTCCCCAACCCCCGTCAGCCGCGAACCCACTTCGACCAGGACGACCTCGCCGAGCTCATCCACAGTGTCCGCGAGTTCGGCGTCCTGCAGCCCGTGGTCGTCCGCGCGAACGACGACGGCGAGTACGAGCTCATCATGGGGGAGCGTCGCACGCGAGCCGCCCGCGAGGCGGGCCTGACGTCGATCCCGGCGATCATCCGCGAGACTGCCGACGAGCACCTGCTGCGCGATGCACTGCTCGAGAATCTCCACCGCTCCGAGCTGAACCCGCTCGAAGAGGCGTCCGCCTACCAGCAGCTGCTCGAGGACTTCGGCATCACGCAGGAAGAGCTGGCGACGCGCATCGGGCGATCCCGGCCGCAGATCAGCAACACCATCCGCCTGCTGAAGCTCCCCGTGCCGGTGCAGCAGCGCGTCGCCGCCGGTGTGCTGAGCGCGGGCCACGCGCGCGCCATCTTGTCGCTGACCGAGGCCGAGGACATGCAGCGCCTGGCCGACAAGATCGTCAACGAAGACCTCTCGGTGCGAGCGGCCGAGGCTGCCGCCAAGATGTCGGATGCCGGGACGCAGCGCTCCCCGAAACCGCAGGCCGGGGCTCGCCGCGCCTACCTGAACGAGGTGGCCGACAGGCTCGGTGACCGCCTCAACACGCGGGTCCGAGTCGCACTGGGTGCACGAAAAGGCCAGGTCAGCATTGAATTCGCAAGCATCCAGGACCTCAACCGGATCCTCGAGGAGCTCGGCGAATCAGGGTACGGGTCCGCCTGACCCCGCCCGGATCCTCCACAGGCGAACAGTCGCCGCGCCTCATCGCGACGACCCGTCGTACCCTGGATTGGTGGCGAATTCGGACCAGACCCCCGCGCGACGCGCGAGTCTCGAGCTCCTGCGTGCGGAGGCGGGTGACGAGCTTTCGGCGCTCATCGCCGAGAGGCTCCGGGGCGGCGAGGATCCGTGGGACTTCATGGAGGACCTGCCCAGCGTCGACGAACTCGTCGTCTTCATGCTGCGGGCCGAGAACATCGCCGCGAACGGCGGGGTCCGCCCGGGTGCGTCCCGGCACTACCGGGTCCTTCGGCAGATCGCTCTGGACTACCCGGCGCTGACCCCCGCGGTCTGGCGCCTGCTGGGGGACGCCAACACGCATCGCCGATGGGACGCGACGGTCCGCGCGGACGTTCCCTGACCCCGGCCCGCACGACGAAGCCCCGGCGACCGCCCTCACGGGCAGCCACCGGGGCTCGAAGATGTCGGATCAGCCGATGTAGGCGGCGAGGTCCTGCTCGAGAGCGAACTTCGGCTTGGCGCCGATGATGGTCGTCTCGACCTGGCCCTTGTTGAAGACCTTCATCGCCGGGATCGACGTGATCTGGTACTTCATCGCGAGGTCGGGGTTCTCGTCGACGTTGAGCTTGAGCACCGTGATCTTGTCAGGGTGCTCCCTCTGGATCTCGTCGAGGACGGGCGCGACCATGCGGCACGGACCGCACCACGCTGCCCAGAAGTCGACGAGCACGGGCCCGTCGGCGTTCAGGACGTCCTGGTCCCAAGTGGAGGAAGACGTTGCCTTGGCGGTCATGGGTTTACTCCTTCGTGAGGAACGATTCTCGGTGGGTGGAACGCACCGTCGCTCCCGATTGTTCCGCGACCCTCGGCGGGCCCGGATGCCGGATCAGACGGTGGTGACCTCGGGGAGGCCTTCGATGGGGTCGGCGTGGGGTGCCGGCTCGCCTGCCTCGCCGAGTCCGGCGAGGTAGTGCTCGAGGTCGAGTGCCGCCACGGTGCCGCTGCCGGCCGCGGTGACGGCCTGACGGTACGTGGGGTCGATGACGTCGCCGGCGGCGAAGACACCGGGCACCGAGGTGCGCGAGGAGCGTCCCTCGACGGCGATGGTGCCCTCGGGGGTCAGGTCGAGCTTGCCGTGCACGAGGTGGGTGCGCGGGTCGTAGCCGATCGCGACGAAGACGCCGTCGAGGGGCAGCTCGCGACGCGTGCCGTCGACGGTGTTCTCGAGCACGAGACCGCTGACGGCGTCCTCACCGAGGATGTCGACGACCTCGCTGTTCCAGACGAACTCGATCTTGTCGTTCTTGAACGCCCGCTCCTGCATGATCTTGGATGCGCGCAACTCGTCGCGGCGGTGGATGACGTACACCTTCGACGCGAACTTCGTCAGGAACGTCGCCTCTTCCATGGCCGAATCCCCGCCACCGACGACGGCGATGACGCGCTCGCGGAAGAAGAAGCCGTCGCACGTGGCGCAGTACGACACGCCACGGCCGGAGAGGCGGGTCTCGCCCTCGATGCCGATCTTGCGAGGGGCCGAGCCGGTGGCGAACACGATCGCGTCGGCTTCGTGCGACGCGCCGCTGCCGAGTGAGACCTTCTTGACAGGCCCGTCGATGTCGAGCGACACGACGTCGTCGTAGAGCACCTCGGCGCCGAACTTCTCGGCCTGCTCCTGCATCTTCGCCATGAGGTCCGGTCCCTGGATGCCCTCGGGGAATCCGGGGAAGTTCTCGACCTCGGTGGTGTTCATCAGCTCACCGCCGGCTTCGACCGAGCTGGCCACGACGAGCGGCGACAGATTGGCGCGCGCTGCGTAGATCGCCGCGGTGTAGCCCGCGGGGCCTGATCCGATGATGATGACCTGACGCACGTGCGCCCCTTTCGCTTGGTACCCAGTGCTCAACACATGGTAACGGCGGGGCATTCCGCATCCCCTGTGCGTCACCGGATGGTCAGGCGCGCGTAACCTCAGCCCGGCGTGCCCGTCGCGCGCGCACCCGCAGCACCGTGCGGATGGCGCCGAGCACCAGCATCACTCCGACGATGACGCTCAGCGCGACGATCCCGACGCCCTCCCACTCGGCGCGCACGTTGACGTTCACGCGCTCGGCCGAGCCGACGGCGATGGCCGACGGGCTCCGCAGCTGCAGATCGAGCGCGACGTCACCGCTGCCCAGTCGGGCCTGCACCGGCACCACGACGCGGGTGTTGCTCTGCGCGGTCGCGATGATCGGCGTCGCGCGCTGCACATTCAGGCGCAGGTCGTCGGGCGAGGCGTACAGCACCAGCTCGACCGGATAGGGCAGGTCGTTGCGCACCCAGAACCGCAGGTCGGCGGTCGAGCCGGCGAGGGTGATGTCGCTCGTGGGCAGCAGCTCGACCGATCCGATCGTCGCCCGGGTGGCGAGGCGGTGCTCGGCGACGGCGACGTCGAACGCGAACGGCTGGCTCAGCCACGCGGTGCCCAGCAGCTGCAGGATCTCGGCCCGTTCGGGACCGGTCAGCAGGCTCGAGTCGTCGAGGATGGTCGCGAAGCGGGCGAGGTCCTCTTCCGCGGCTAAGAGAGCGGATGCCGCAGCGCGGCGTTCCTCGTCGGTGTCGCTGTCGGCGATCGCAACCGGACGGGGTGCGGCATCCGTGAGCGTGTCGAGGTCTACGGCGCGCACGCCGGGCGCCTGCGTGATCGCGCTTATGGCGGTGCCGAGCCCCACACGCGACCTCTCGGTGGACCTGTCGAGCGCGATGGCCACAGGTCGCCCGCCCGCCTCGTCGGCGGCGAACGCCAGGTGGGCCGTGGCGGCCGTGAGGGCGGCGCCGCGCGGCAGGGTCTCGTCGAGCGCCGCAGCCTCGGTGAGCGCGGCCGAGATGTCGGCGTCGTAGACGACCACGGCGGCATCGCCCGCCGAACCCCGAGCGGGCACGGTTCGGCCATCGACGCCCTGACGGGTCGCACGGGAGTTCAGCAGCGTGAGCGAGGCGGTCTCGTCGTCGCCCAGATCGCCGAGCTCGGCCACGACGCTGTCGGGGGCGATGCCGCGCGCCGGCCAGTACACGTCGTCTCGCGCCTCGCCGACGGCGAGGAGGGCGTCCAGATCGGGAACCGCGGGCGTCTCGGGGTCGGACGTCGGCGTGGGGGTGGGCGTCGGGAGGGCAGTCGGCTCGGGCCCGCCGACGAAGTTCTCGGGGTCGATGTAGGCGGTGAGCGCGCGGGGCTGCAAGGGAGTGCCGGTTCCGGCCGCGAGCTGCACCGCGACATCGGCATCGCCGAACTGCAGCGCGAAGCGGGGGTTCGGGAGCGCCTCGAGCCGGGTGAGCCACTCGCGGGCGGTCTCGGGAGCGGCGATGCCGAGGACGCGGATGGCCGCGGCGATCGCCGGGTCGACCGCGAGGATGGCGTCCGAACCGTCGACCGCGTCGAGCTGGTCGGCGAGTGCGCCACCGGGAGCAGTGAGGGTCTCGAGCTCTTCGGCGGTCAGCAACCCCTCGGTGAGGGCGCCGGCGGTCAGGGGCACGACAAGGCCGACGTCGACGGCCTCCGCCTCGGGGTCGGGCACGGTGATGACGCTCGTCGACGACACCACCTCGTCGCCGGCGGTGAACGAGGCGACGAGCGGGTACACGCCGGGATCGAGGCCCCGCAGCGCGGGGTCGTCGGCCTCGACCGTGAGTCCACGCACTACGGCCTCGCCGGCCAGGAGCGGCTCGAAGACGGTCTCGGCGACCTCGCGCGTGGCCACGCGGCTCGTCTCGCCGCCCAGCCACGATGCCAGGGCCGCGCGATCCGCCAGCGGGCGGGTGCCGAGGAACAGGGCGACGTCGGTTCCGGCGACGGCGACGCTCGCCTCGTTCGTGAGGCTCACCGACGCGGTGAGGTTCTGCCCGGCCTCGAGGATGCCGTTGCCGACGGGGGCGAGTGTGAACGCGACGGCGTCGGCGGAGAGCTCGGCGGTCGGTGTCGGAGTCGGCGTCGGGGTGGCGCCGGGAGTCGCGGCGATCGACGGTGTCGGGGCGGGAACCGGGGTCGCCGTGGCCGTGTCGGCCGAGGTCGCCGCTCCGGCAGTGGCTGCGCCCCCCGCTGCCGCCGGCCCCGTGACGACGGGCGCCAGCACGAGAGCCGTCACCACCGCGAGCGTCGCCAGAGCCCGGCGCGCGGCGCGGCGATAAAGAGGGAGGGTGACGGTCATGACCAGGTTCGCTTCTGTGCGAAATCCGGACCGGACCGCACGATCAGGTGCGATTCTACGGAACGCTTCCTCCGAGCCTTCCGAGGCCCGGCGCGGTTGAATGGATTCGTGCTCCCCGAACCAGACGCCGACCGGTGCGCCGCGCTCGCCGCCGACCTCGCCGCCGCCGGCTACCACTCCGAAGCGGTGCGCACCGCGTGGGGGCCTCTCGCCGACGACGCCATCGCCCGCGGACTCCGCGAACCCGCCCTGCGCGCCATCGCCGACCGCGACGACGCGCTTGCCGTTCTCGCCCGCACCCTCATGCTCGGGATGCCGCAACCCGCGGCATCCGTCGATCGCGCCCTTCCCCGCACGCGCACCGCGGGCCTGGTCCGCCTGGGACTCGCGCGACGGGAGGACGACGAGTGCGTTCCCACCGCGCTCCTTCGGCCGCAGTCGTTCGCCGATGAGCGGGGCGCCGGACAATGGTGGGTCGCGAGCGACCTCGATGAGGCCGCGCTCGGCGGGCCGATCGCCGAGGACCATGTGCTCGGAGTGGGAGGGGCTTCGTTGACGCTCGCGGGGCTCCAGCTGCCGACCGCGGCGCACCGCGCGCTGGATCTCGGCGCCGGCTGCGGCATCCAATCGCTGCGGGCGCGACGCGATGTCGACGAGGTGATCGCGACCGACATCTCACGGCGCGCGCTGCGCTTCACGCGGCTGAACGCCCTGCTGAACGGTGTGGACGATATCGACGTGCGCGAGGGCAGTCTGTTCGAGCCGGTTGCGGGCGAGGTGTTCGACCGGATCGTGTCGAACCCGCCGTTCGTGATCACCCCGCGCGTGGCCGGTGTGCCGAGGTACGAATACCGTGACGGCGGCATGGACGGCGATGACCTGGTGGCCGCCGTCGTCCGCGGCGTCGGGGCGCACCTCGCGCCGGGCGGGGTGGCGCAGCTGCTGGGCAACTGGGAGTCGCGCGAGGGGCGTGCCGGGCTCGATCGGGTGCGTGCGTGGGTCGAGTCCTCGGACGTGCCGCTGGACGCGTGGATCGTCGAGCGCGAGTCGCTCGACCCGCTCGCGTACGCGCAGCTGTGGGTGCGCGACGGCGGCACCGTTCCCGGCACGCCCGAACATGCCCGGATGCTGGATGCGTGGCTGGTGGACTTCGAAGAGCGCGGCGTCACCGCCGTCGGCTTCGGCTACCTGCTGCTGCGCCGACCGGTGTCGGGTGTGCCGACGCTCGCCCGATACGAGGCTCTGTCGCATCCCGTCGCCGACGGACTCGGCGCGCACCTCGCGGCTGCGCTGGCCGCACACGACCGGGCGGCGGCGATGTCGGACGAGGCGCTCGCCGCGGCGGTGCTGGCGGTCGCTCCCGATGTGACCGAAGCGCGGCACCACATGCCCGGTGAGGCCGATCCCACCGTCATCGAACTCCGGCAGGGCGGCGGCTTCGCCCGCACCCTTTCGGTCGACCCGGGCCTGGCCGCACTCGTCGGCGCCTGCGACGGCGACCTCGCCCTGGGCGTGCTGATCGACGCCATCGCGCAGCTGCTCGACGCCGATGCGCCGAGGCTCCGCCGCGAGCTGCTGCCACGCGTGCGCGACCTGCTGGTGACCGGCATCCTCACGTTCGCGCAGGACTGACCGCCCCGGTGTCGGCAGGAGCCCGGCGCGGGGCCTCGGTAGGCTGGAAGCCATGCTCAACATGGCCGAGGGTGTCGCGCGCCTCGGCGCGCTCGCCGAGTCGCCGATCGTCGCGACGGTCGCTGCGGCCTTCGCCGATGCCGGCTTCGATCTCGCGATCGTCGGAGGGCCGGTGCGTGACGCGCTGCTCGGCCGCGAGACGCACGACCTCGATTTCACCACCGACGCCCGCCCCGACGACATCCTGCGGATCGTCACGCCGATCTCGACCGCCCAGTGGGACATCGGGCGCGCGTTCGGCACGATCGGCGCCCGCGTGCGCTCGACCGGCGGACGCACCGAGCAGGTCGAGATCACGACGTTCCGCGCCGACAGCTACGACGGCACCACGCGCAAGCCGACCGTCGAGTTCGGCGACACCCTCGAGGGCGACCTCGTGCGGCGCGACTTCACCGTCAACGCGATGGCGCTGCGCGTGCCCGCCAAGGCGCTCGTCGACCCGACCGGCGGTGTCGAGGATCTCATCGCCCGACGGCTGCGGACCCCCGCCGACCCCGGCGTGAGCTTCGGCGACGACCCCCTGCGGATGCTGCGGGCCGCGCGCTTCGCGTCGCAGCTCGAGTTCGACGTCGACGATGGCACCGTCGAGGCCATGGCGCGGCTGCGTCAGACACTGTCGATCGTCAGCCCCGAGCGCATCCAGGGCGAGCTCGTGCGACTGCTGCAGACGGCCGACCCGGTCCGCGGCATCCGGCTCATGGTCGACACCGGCCTCATGGACGAGTTCCTCCCCGAGATCCCCGCGCTGCGGCTCGAGGTCGACGAGCACCACCACCACAAAGACGTGTACGAGCACTCGCTCACGGTGCTGCGTCAGGCGATCGCGCTCGAGCAGACCCGGCATCCGGATACCGCGCCCGACGTCCCCCTGCGCCTGGCGGCCCTGCTGCACGACATCGGCAAGCCGGCGACGCGGCGGCTCGAACCCGGAGGTGGGGTCACCTTCCACCACCACGACATCAAGGGCGCCCGGCTGGCGAAGAAGCGGCTGAACGCGCTGCGCTTCGACTCCGAGACGATCCGCGCCGTGACGCACCTGATCGAGCTGCACCTGCGCTTCTTCGGCTACGCCGAGGGCGCGTGGACCGATTCGGCCGTCCGGCGCTACGTGCGGGATGCGGAGGGCGACCTGGAGCGCCTGCACATCCTCACGCGCGCCGACGTCACCACGCGCAACAAGCGCAAGGCGACCCGGCTGCGCACCGCTTACGACGACATCGAGCGCCGCATCGACGAGCTCGCCGCGCAGGAGGAGCTCGAGGCCATGCGGCCCGAACTGGACGGCAACCGCATCCAGGAGGTGCTGGGCATCCGCCCCGGCCGCGAGGTCGGCGAGGCGTACCGGTACCTGCTCGACATCCGGCTCGACGAGGGCATCATCGGGCCCGAGGCCGCTGAGGAGCGGCTCCGCGCCTGGTGGGCGGGCCGGAGTTCCGGGGACTGAGCGCGTTTCGTCTCGGTCGCTCCGCTCCCTCGCTCAACGTCCGGAACCCGCGCTGAGCGGGAAGCCGCCCCCGGACGTTGAGCGAGCGAAGCGAGACGAAACGCCGGCACGGCACGACCGCCGCCGCCCCGGACGTTGAGCGAGCGAAGCGAGACGAAACGCCGTTACGGCACGATCACCGCGCGGCCGCGGACCGTTCCGTCGTGCAGCTTGCCGTACGCGGCGACGGCGTCGTCGATGCCGAACTGTTCCACGTGCACCGACACGGCACCCGACCGGGCGAGGTCGATCACTTCCATCAGCTCCGAGCGCGTGCCCCAGTAGGGCGCGCGGGCCGAGGCCCCGAACGGCGTCGAGAAGAACCCGGTCGGCAGCAGTCCGCCGCCGATGCCGACGATCTCGATGTGTCCGTCCACCGCGACGACGGCGCGAGCAGTGTCGAGGGTGGGCTGTGCGCCAACGAAGTCGAACACGACGTCGGCGCCGAGGCCGTTCGTGAGGTCGCGGACCCGTTCCGCGGCATCCGGCCCCGACACGACGATGTCGTGAGCGCCGACTTCGCGGGCCAGGGCGAGCTTCTCGTCGCTGAGGTCCAGCGCGATCACGCGCGCCTGGCTGATGGCGCGGATGATCTGCACGCCGACGTGGCCGAGCCCGCCGACCCCGATCACGACGGCGGTGGATCCGGGGACGAGTTTCGGGAGCGCGTTCTTGATGGCGTGGTACGGCGTCAGTCCGGCATCCGTCAGCGACACCGTCTCGACCGGATCGAGGTCCCCCAGGGGGATGAGGTGGCGCTTGTCGTCGACGATCAGGTACTCGGCCATGGCTCCCGGCGCGCCGAGTCCCGGAGGGGCGATGCCCAGCTCCGCCGCGTGCGAGCAGTAGTTCTCGGCGCCGCGCGAGCAGGCGTGGCAGAGTCCGCAGCCCCAGGGTCCGTAGACGGCGTAGGAGCCGCCGACCTCGATGCCCTCGACGCCCTCGCCGAGCTTGTCGACGATGCCGGCGCCCTCGTGGCCGAGGGTGAGCGGCAGGCCGTAGATGTACTGCTCCTCGGGGAGGTCCATGACGAACCAGTCGGAGTGGCAGAGCCCTGCGGCGGTCACCTTGAGTCGGATCTGTCCCGGACCGGGTTCGGGCACGTCGACCTCGACGACCTCGGGTCCCTTGCCGATCTCTCGGTACTGCACAGCCTTCATGGCGACTCCTTTCGTGGGTGCCTTCAGACTCACATTCCGCAGTCCGCGCGGACAGGGTCTTCCGTCCCGTCGTCCGGCCGCCTACCCTGCGGCATCCGCCCCCTACACTTGACGCACGCTCCACCGACGCCGATCGGAGCCGCATGTCATCGCCGTGGTCGCCCCGACGCGAGGTGTCGCCCGAGACCTCCCGTCTGCTCATCGAGCGTGCGCACGAAGAGATCCTCGCCGGCAACGACGCCGACCGGCGTCTGCTCGACGTCCGGCCACTCGTACGGGATTCGTGGCGTCGCGCGCTCGCGCAGCTGGTCGGCGCCGAGGCCCTTCCGCCGCTCGACCTCTCGGCCGACGAACTCGACGAGTACCGGCGGGCTCACCCGCTGGCCGGTGTGATCGACATGGTGCGCGGGCTGCTGCTGCCGGGCGAGGCGAGCCGGTCCGGCGTCGTGGTGGCCGTCGGCGACGCGGCCGGCCGGCTGCTGTGGGTCGAGGGCGACCGCTCCATCCGCGCACTCACCGGGGACATGGGCTTCGTCGAGGGTGCCAACTGGTCGGAAGACGCCGTGGGCACTGCGGCTCCGGGCACCGCCCTACGGCTCGACCGGTCGGTGCAGATCCACGGCGCCGAACACTTCAACCGGCTGGTCCAGCCCTGGTCGTGCACCGCGGCTCCCGTCCATGATCCCGAGACGCGCCGCATCCTCGGGGTCATCGACGTCACGGGCGGCACCGAGGCGGTCAGCCCCCAGGCGCAGCTGCTCGTCGACGCCACCGCTCGGGCGATCGAGGGGGAGCTCATGGTCGCCCGGCTGCGCGAACGTGCCCAGAGCCGCTCCCGCCCGCGCCGAAACGCACCGCGGGTCGAGACCGACCGTGCGACGCTGCGCGTGCTCGGGCGCGACCGGGGCCTGCTCGAACTCGCCGGCGCCGCCGACGGATCCCCCGCCACCACCATCGAACTGACCACCCGCCACGCCGAGATCCTGCTCATGCTCGCCACACATCGCCAGGGCCTGTCCGCCGAACGGCTCGGCGAACTCGTCTACGGCGATCCGGATGCCGCGGACACGCTCCGCCCCGAGATGGTGCGGCTGCGCCGGGCACTGGCGAAGTCCGCGCCCGCGCTCGTCCCGGCATCCCGCCCCTACCGCCTCACCGCCGACCTCGAGACCGACGCGCAGCAGGTGCTGTCGCTGCTGGACCGCGGGGCCCATCGCGTCGCGCTCGCGGCCTACCGCGGCGACGTGCTGCCCGACTCGATCGCACCCGGGGTTGACGAGCTGCGCGACACCATGCGAACGACCCTGCGCGAGGCGCTGATGTCCGAGGCGTCAGTCGAGGTCCTTCTGGCGTATGCCGAGACGGATGCCGCGGCCGAGGACCCCGATCTCTGGCGGCTGTGCCTGCAGATGCTCCCGCCTCGGTCGCCGAGGCGCGCCGCTCTCGTGGCGCGGCTCGAGCGGTGGGAAGCCGACGAGTCCGGCTGACGCGCGCTCTCGTGCAGCGGCATCCGGATTCCTAGCCGGGCTAGCGAAATCCGGAGTACCGTGAGAGCGAGCACACCCGAGTGCTCGTTTGTGATTCGAAGGAGAATGACATGCGCAGGAAGATCGTGATGACGCTGACGGCGTTGACGATCGCCGCGATGGCATCCGTGGCGGTTCCGACCGCGGCGAACGCCTCCGGCTACGGCAAGCAGATCAACGACGGATGCGGCGCCAGCTACGGCCAGCTCGTCTCCGGCGCCCGCGCCATCGGTCACGTGACCGGTTCCGTGAGCGGGGCGATGAACTTCGTCGACAGCGGACTCGCCGCAGCCCACGGCTGCAGCTGACCGTCTCGCGGGCAATCCCCCAGAGCCCGCATCCGGGCCTGCCCCCTGGGCCCACGGAGGGCGCAACGTTCTGCAACGTTGCGCCCTCTACCTTCGACCACACGCGACGAGGACCGTCGCGAGCACGTCGAAGGAGACAGCACATGACCATCGTCGAAGAAGGCGTCTCGAGCGTCTACGCAGCCCCGGGCCAGCGCGGATCGGTCGCGGACTACCGCCCCCGCTACGGCCACTACATCGGCGGCGAGTTCGTCGAGCCGATCAAAGGCCAGTACTTCGAGAACATCTCGCCGGTCAACGGCAAGCCGTTCTGCGAGGTCGGCCGCGGCACCGTCGAAGACGTCGACCGGGCCGTCGAGGTCGCATGGCAGGCGTTCGCGTCGTGGAAGCGGACGACCCCTGCCGAGCGCGCCGTCATCCTCAACAGGATCGCCGACCGCATCGAGCAGAACCTCGAGAAGATCGCGGTCGCCGAGACCTGGGAGAACGGCAAGCCGGTCCGCGAGACGCTCGCCGCCGACATCCCCCTGGCCGTCGACCACTTCCGGTACTTCGCCGGTGTGCTGCGGGCGCAGGAGGGCTCGCTCAGCCAGCTCGACGACGACACCGTCGCGTACCACTTCCACGAGCCGCTCGGCGTGGTCGGCCAGATCATCCCGTGGAACTTCCCGATCCTCATGGCCACATGGAAGCTCGCCCCGGCCCTCGCCGCCGGCAACTGCGTCGTTCTCAAGCCCGCAGAGCAGACGCCCGCGTCGATCCTGTTCCTCTTCGAGATCATCGGCGACCTGCTGCCGGCCGGTGTGGTGAACATCGTCAACGGGTTCGGCATCGAGGCCGGTGCCCCGCTCGCTCAGCACAAGCGCATCCGCAAGGTCGCGTTCACCGGTGAGACCACCACGGGCCGCCTCATCATGCAGTACGCCTCGCAGAACCTCATCCCCGTCACGCTCGAACTCGGCGGGAAGAGCGCCAACGTGTTCTTCGACGACGTCGCCCGCGACACGTCGGATGCGTACTACGACAAGGCGCTCGAGGGCTTCAGCTTCTTCGCGCTCAACCAGGGCGAGGTCTGCACGTGCCCGTCGCGCGCGCTCATCCAGCGCTCGATCTACGACCGGTTCCTCGGCGACGGCCTCGAGCGGGTGTCGAGGATCCGGCAGGGCAACCCGCTCGACCCCGAGACGATGATCGGCGCCCAGGCGTCCAACGATCAGCTCGAGAAGATCCTCAGCTACATCGACATCGGCAAGGCAGGCGGGGCGAAGCTGCTCACCGGAGGCGAGCGGGTCGACCTCGGCGGCGACCTGTCGGACGGCTTCTACATCGCGCCCACGGTGTTCGAGGGCACGAACGACATGCGCATCTTCCAGGAGGAGATCTTCGGGCCGGTCGTCTCGGTGACGTCGTTCCAGGACTTCGACGACGCCATCTCGATCGCCAACGACACCCTCTACGGTCTGGGCGCGGGCGTCTGGAGCCGCTCCGGCGACACCGCCTACCGCGCCGGACGCGCCATCGAAGCCGGACGCGTGTGGACGAACACGTACCACCAGTACCCCGCGCACGCGGCGTTCGGCGGGTACAAGCAGTCGGGCATCGGCCGCGAGAATCACCTGAAGATGCTCGACCACTACCAGCAGACCAAGAACCTCCTGGTGTCGTACGCCGAGGGTTCGATGGGCTTCTTCTGATCCCCGATGTCCCACACCACGACGTACAGCAGGGTGGCCGTGACCGACGCTGCGGCCGCCCTGCTGCGCGACCTCGCAGCGCAGCACGGCCCGCTGATGTTCCACCAGTCGGGCGGATGCTGCGACGGCAGCGCCCCGATGTGCTTCCCCGTCGGCATGTTCCAGACCGGGCCCGGCGACGTCCACCTCGGCGTCGTCGACGCGGGCCTGCCCGAGCCGATCGACGTGTGGATGTCGGCAGCCCAGTTCGAGTACTGGAAGTACACGCACCTCACCATCGACGTCGTCCCGGGCCGCGGCGCCGGGTTCAGTGTCGAGTCGCCGACGGGCCTTCGCTTCCTCATCCGCTCCCGGATGCTGGACGAGTCCGAGCTCGCGCACTTCGGTCTCGCGGCATCCCCCTGACGAACGCCCGCGGCGGGCTCAGCGGTCGAAGAGCATGCTGACGAAGCCGCCGAAGAACTGCAGCAGCCACACGCCGACCACGACGACGCCGATGACGATCGCCACCCACGGCACGCCCTTCTGCAGTCGGCGCCCCGGCGTGGCGACGCCGGGCGGAGGCCGCAGCTGCTCGAGCGGTGGGGTGAACGGCACCGAATCATGCCCGGCCTGGGCGGCGGGTGCGACCTCGGCGCCGTGTACGGACGCGGATGCTGCTCGCGCGGCATCCGCCCGCAGACGGTCGTCGCGCCACCGCGCCCACTGGGCGAGCTTGTCGAGGAGGGCCCCGACGACCGAGAACAGCCACGCCCACGTGCGGGGGTCGAGGGTCGAGAAGTCGCGCTTGGCGTACAGGAAGAGCCAGTCGTCGACGATCTCGACGTCGAGGGCGGCGGCGTTGTCGATGAAGCGCGCCATGATGTCGGGCGTGAAGAGGTAGAGCGCGTCGCGTTCGTAGCCGGCGGGGCAGTACAGCGCGAAGTAGCGGTCGAAGTCGCCCTCGAGGCTCAGCCGCTGGTCCTTTTGGAAGGTGGCCGGCAGGTTCGAGCCGAACAGGCCGTTGTTGCCTGTGGCGTCCAGCACGATGTGGGGCAGGGGCACATCGAGCTTGACCGCGACGTATCCCCACTTGTGGGTCGTGCGGTTCTTGCCCGATCCGGTCGTGTACCGGTAGTTGCCGAACTCGACGAACCGGGGGCGCTCGCCGCGGACGAGGTCGGATGAGCGGCGGCTGCTGCCGATGCTGAAGATCATCCCCGGCAGATCGGGATTCGTGAAGGCCGGCACGTAGGACATCGCATTCGCGCGCGCGAAGCGGTCGAGGCGGTACCAGCGCTCGCTCTGCCCGCCGAAGCCGCGCACGATCGCGACGGCGACCATGGCGATCACCGCGAGGATGAGGATGAACGGGATGACGGCGAACATCGCCCGCGGTCCGCTGTCTCCGGCGACGATGAACGCGCCGAAGATCGACGCGAAGACCGACCCGAACACCGACAGGAAGAACACTCCCGCGATCGAGATGATCACGATCGAGAGCGGGCTGGTCGACGGCGCACGGCCCGTCCGCTTCATCTCGTGGGCGAAGGCGCGCACCGCCTGTTTGTCCACCGGCTCGGTCAGCGGGCGCGCGTCGAACGGTGCGGGAGCAGCAGCCATGCCGCCAACCTACCTGCGGCCGGCGTGTGGTCTCTCGACCGGCGGCGCGGGTGTCGGGGATCCCCCAGAGTCTCGGATTCGGCGGCTGACCTGGCGTCCGGTACCATAGGAGGGTTGTCCGCACGCGCCCATGTGCGCGAGAAGTCGGATGACGTGCACCACACCCTCCTGCTTCCGGGAAATGCCCGGGAGCCGTTCTAGTCCGAAGGAGGTGGGTTAGTGACGCACCAGTACGAACTCATGGTCATTCTGAGCCCCGAGATCGACGAGCGCCAGGTCGCCCCGAACCTCGACAAGTTCTTGAAGGTCATCACGAATGATGGTGGCTCGATCGACAACGTCGACATCTGGGGTCGCCGCCGTCTCGCCTACGAGATCCAGAAGAAGACCGAGGGCATCTACGCCGTCGTCAACTTCACCGCGACCGCCGAGGCCACGCAGGAGCTCGACCGCCAGCTGAAGCTGAGCGAGCAGATCATGCGCACCAAGGTCCTCCGTGCCGAAGAGGCGCAGGCGATGGTCGCTGCTGAGGCGAAGCGCTCGGAAGAGAAGGCTGCTCGCAAGTCCGCCAAGGCTGCGAAGGCTTGAGCTGATGGCAGGCGAAACGATCATCACCGTCGTGGGCAACCTCACGGCTGATCCCGAACTGCGTTACACGCAGAACGGCCTGCCCGTCGCGAACTTCACGATCGCGTCGACGCCGCGCAACTTCGACCGTCAGGCGAACGAGTGGAAGGACGGCGAAGCGCTGTTCCTCCGCGCGAGCGTGTGGCGCGAGTTCGCCGAGCACGTGGCGGGTTCGCTGACCAAGGGCATGCGGGTCGTCGCGACCGGCCGCCTGAAGCAGCGCTCCTACCAGGACCGCGAGGGCAACAACCGCACCGCGATCGAGCTCGAGGTCGACGAGATCGGCCCGTCGCTGCGTTACGCGACCGCGCAGGTCACCCGTGCAGCGGGTGGCGGCGGCGGTGGCGGAGCGCCCCGTCAGCAGGCGCAGGTCGCCGACGAGCCGTGGTCGACCCCCGGTTCCTCGAACACCAACGCCAACGCCGACGCGTGGAGCGCCCCCGGCGCCTACGGCGACGACACCCCGTTCTGAACACATCTTTTTAAGGAATCACCATGGCTGGAAAGTCGAGCGGCGACCGCCGCAAGCCGCGGAAGGGTGGCAAGCCCACCGCTCCCGCGAAGTCGATCCGGGTCGGCGTCATTGATTACAAGGACGTCGCCACGCTTCGCAAGTTCATCTCGGAGCGCGGGAAGATCCGCGCCCGTCGTATCACCGGAGTTTCGGTTCAGGAGCAGCGTCTGATCGCCAAGGCGATCAAGAACGCACGCGAGATGGCGCTCCTGCCCTACGCCGGCGCTGGCCGCTAAGGAGCACCGGAATGGCAAAGCTGATCCTCACGAACGAGGTCACCGGGCTCGGTAGCGCCGGTGACGTGGTCGAGGTCAAGAACGGGTACGCCCGTAACTACCTCATCCCCCAGGGCTTCGCAGTGGCGTGGAGCCGCGGCGGCGAGAAGCAGGTGGCGTCCATCCGCGCCGCTCGCGAGTCGCGCGCGATCCACGACCACGAAGAGGCCGTGGCCCTCAAGAACAAGCTCGAGTCGAACACCGTTCGTCTGTCGGTCAAGGCCGGCAACGAAGGACGCCTCTTCGGTTCGGTCAAGACCGTCGATGTGGCCGACGCCGTCAAGGCTGCCGGTCTGGGCGAGCTCGACAAGCGCAAGATCCACATCACGTCGCCGATCAAGTCGGTCGGCGAGCACGAGGCGACGGTCCGTCTGCGCGACGACCTCACCGCTGTGATCAACCTTCAGGTCGTCGCCGCCAAGTAAGGCCCGACACCCGCGGATGCCGCGTCCTCTGCTCCCTCGGGAGTAGGGGGCGCGGCATCCGTCGTTTCGCGTGGGTCTCGGGCGGCCGGAATCGGGGTGATCGAGTACCCCGCGCAGCGGTAGCACGGGGACGAGTTCCGCGCGGCGCCCTCTAACTTGACGCTGTCTGCGCTCATCCTCCTCGGTGACCGCACATGGCGCCAACCGAGCCGCCGTTGCTCGCGGGAGCTCGTCGCAGTCTGCTGCCACCCGCGCAGATACCCGCATCCAGCGCCAAGCGTGCACGACGGATGCCGCGACCTCCCCTCCGGTGGAGCGGAAGGCCGCGGCATCCGTGAGTTCCCTCACGTGGTGGTCGGGCGTCCAGGCACGGTACGCCCGACGTCACGCGTCAGGCGGTGCGGCGGCGCGCGAAGAGCAGGCCTCCGATTCCTGCGAGGAGCATCAGCACACCGCTGAAGAGCGCTGCGAGACCGTCGTTGCCTCCGGTCATCGCCAGGGCCGTGGCGGTGGTGGCAGCCGGCGAACCGGTCATGCCGTCAGTACCGGTGGAGCTTCCGCCGTTCGAGCCCGGGTTGGCGGGCATCATCGGGTCGGTCGGGTTCACCGGGGTGGTGGGGTTGGTCGGGTCCGTCGGGTTCACCGGGGTGGTGGGGTCCGTCGGGTCCGTGGGGTCGACCGGGTCCGTCGGGTCGACCGGGTCCGTCGGGTCGACCGGGTCGGTCGGGTCCGTCGGGTCGACCGGGTCGGTCGGATCCGTCGGGACGGTGGGGTCGGTCGGCGTCACGATGACCGTCGAGTTCTCGGTCGTGCTGTCGCCGATCACCGAGATGGCGTTGCCGCCGATGGTGATCGGTGCCGTGATGGGCGCGAGGACCTGCGTGCCGCCGAGGATCCCGTCCTCGCCGTTCGTCGATCCGGTGGTGCCGCCGTTGCCGGCGATGACGCCGGTCATCGAGTCCTCGCTGTGGCTGTCGCCGATGACCGAGATGGCGTTGCCGCCGATCGTGACGGGTGCGGTGACGGGTGCCAGGACCTGGGTGCCGCCGAGAACGCCGTCCTCGCCGGTGGTGGATCCGCTGGCGCCGTCGCCGTTGCCGGTGATGACGCCGGTCGTTGAGCCCTCGGTGTGGCTGTCGCCGATGACCGAGATGGCGTTGCCGCCGACGGTGACCGGTGCCTCCACGGGTGCGACGATCTGGGTGCCGCCGAGAACGCCGTCCTCGCCGGTGGTGGATCCGCTGGCGCCGTCGCCGTTGCCGGTGATGACGCCGGTCATCGAGCCCTCCGTGTGGCTGTCGCCGATGACCGAGATGGCGTTGCCGCCGATGGTGACCGGTGCCTCCACGGGTGCAACGACCTGGGTGCCGCCGAGGATCCCGTCCTCGCCGGTGGTGGACCCGGAGGTGCCTTCGCCCTCGCCGCTGCCGGAGGCGACCGCGGTGTCGGAGCCCTCACTGTGGCTGTCGCCCACAACCGACACGGCGTTGCCGCTGACCGTCACCGGCGCGTTGACCGAGACGATGCCCTGGGTTCCGGAGAGGATCCCGTCCTCGCCCGTGGTCTCGGCCTGCCCGGCGTCGCCCGAGTCCGCCGGAGCGGTCTCGACGTGCGTCGCGCTGTCGGACGACGAGCTGTCGCCGACGACCGAGACGGCGTTGCCGCTCACGGTCACGGGCGCCTCGACGGTGACGATGGCCTGCGAGCCTGAGCCCGCGGCATCCTCACCGCTTGTCGTTGCGACCGGCTCGGCTGCCGGGGCCGGAGCCGGAGCCGGAGCGGGTGCCGGAGCGGGCTGCGCCGCCGGTGCCACCTCGACAGTGGACGACTCGCTGCTCGAGTCGCCGATGCCCGAGACGGCGTTGCCGCCGATCGTCACGGGCAGGTCGACTTCGATGAGGGCCTGGGTGCCCGAGAGCAGACCGTCCTCCCCCGTGGTCTCGGCCGCATTGGCGGCCGTTGCGCCGAACAGCGTTATGCCGCCGGCGACGAGCGTGCCCAACAGGGCTCGCGTGATGAACGTACGCATGATTGGTTCTCCCCATTGAATTGACTGATTGAAGGACGCGCGAGTGCGCGTCGATGAGCTTCTGTCGCCGAAGATCGGCGACGCAGCTGTCGTCAGTCGGGAGAGACGTCGGTGCCGAAGAAGGGCGCCGGCGGCACGTCGTCGTCCCCTGCTCCGCGTCGGCGCACCCAGGCACGGTGTGCGGCGAACGGGAAGAGGGCGAGGAACGCCCAGGCGCCGGGACCCGCACCGTTGGATCCCGCGGAAAGCTGTGCAGGGCAGAGCTCACCCATGGAAGGCAGGGTGAGCGTCGTACCGAAAAGGACCGAGAAGCCCGAGATCACGGCGGTGGCGCCGTTGACGGCTACGCCCGGCGCACCGGTGAAGCCGGAAAAGGATGCCGCGTCGGCGGTCGCGGAAAGCTCCGCCGTACCGGCTTGCGAACTCAGGTCGGCGACCGCGTGGTTGACGGCGCCGACGTCGATGCCGGCGCCCTCACCGGTCACCGCGTCCACATCGAGGTCGGGGACGGTGGGAATGACGGGCGTCGACGGCGCTGCGGGTGCTGTGGGGAGGGGCGGAACATCGATGGTTCCGTCGATCACCTCGACGACCTCGGTGGTCGAGTCGGACACCGAGCCCAGTGCCTTGTCGGTGGATTCGGCGACGTCCTTCACGGCGTCGCCCGCGCCGGTCTGCTCGACGATTCCGCCGACGACCGGGACGCTCTCTACGACGTCGACGACAGGCGTGACGACGGCGGAGACGACGTCGTTCGACACGATCTCGTCCACCGGTGCGGTCACGGTCTCGGCGACCGTCTCGACGACCTTCACGACGTCCTTCACAGGCTCGGCCACCGGGGCCGGAGCCGTGGTCTGCACGGTCTCGACGACCTTCGCGACGGGCTCGGATACGGTTGCGACGGCCGAGGTCACGGCATCCGTGGTCGTCGACACGGTCTCATCCACGACCGACGTCACGCCGCCGAGAAGTCCGCCGGCACCCTCATCGTCATTCGCGAGGGCGTCCGATGATCCCAGTCCGAAGAAGACCGAAACCGCGACCCAGGCGAACGCGATGCCGACGCCCGTCAGGGCCAGAGTGCGCAGCCGCTCGATGGGGCTGTCTGCTGTTGGTACCACGTTCACCTCCCACGACGAAGAGCGTCTTTCGATCCGCGAAGATCGTCCTTGAGGGTGCCTGGAACAGTGACGCTAGCGTACTGGTATATCGGGTGTCTACCCCTCGATCCGAAATGCCCGGGATTTTTTCGAGTTGCGCGGGAGGCTCATCTGTGCATAACTCAACCCCTCGTGCGCAACCTTCAATGGGCACTTCAAGCCCGTGTTTGTCCACAGAGTGTGGAAACACAAAGCGCCGGTCAATGGCTATTTATGTGACAAAAACTCGCCGAACTAGGAAGGTTCTCCACAGGGGTTCTCCACATGCGCCACGGCGTTTCACGCAATCTCTCCACACACTTATCCACAGGCCGTGTTGCAGGTGTCGGAGGCCCTTCATAGCGTGTACTTCGTCTCATCGGGGGATGAGGACTTCGTCTTGTCAGGAGGCTCCGTACGTCATGTCGATCGCTGACATCTCGCAAGAACGACTTGGCCCACCCCGCGAGCACGAGCGCACCCCTCCGCACGACATCCTCGCCGAGCAGAGCGCCCTGGGCGGAATGCTGCTGTCGAAGGATGCCGTCGCCGACGTCATCGAAGGCTTGCGCGGCTCGGACTTCTACATCCCCAAGCACGAGCTCATCTTCGAAGCGATCCTCTCCCTCTACTCGCACGGTGAGCCGACCGACGTGGTGGCCGTCACCGACGAGCTGATCAAGACCGGTGAACTGCAGCGCGCCGGCGGCGCCGACTACCTGCACTCGCTCACGTCGATCGTGCCGACCGCGGCCAACGCCGGCTACTACGGGTCGATCGTCGCCGAGCGTGCCCTGCTTCGTCGCCTGGTCGACGCGGGAACGCGCATCGTGCAGATGGGGTACGCCGGTCAGGGTGACGCGGTCGATCTGGTCAACAACGCCCAGGCCGAGATCTACGGTGTCACGGGCGCCGAGACCGTCGAGGACTACGTGCCGCTCGAGGTCGCCGTCGGCGCCGCGATCGACGAGATCGAGGCCGCCCGCGGCCGCGACGGTCAGATGACCGGCATCCCCACCGGCTTCCAGCAGTTCGACGAACTCACCAACGGTCTGCACCCCGGTCAGATGATCGTCGTCGCCGCACGACCCGCCATGGGTAAGTCGACACTGGCGCTCGACTTCGCCCGCGCTGCGGCCATCAAGCACAAGATGCCCACCATCTTCTTCTCGCTCGAGATGGGGCGCAGCGAGATCGCGATGCGACTCATGAGCGCCGAGGGGTCGGTGCCGCTGCAGAACATGCGAAAGGGCACGCTCGACTCGCGCGACTGGACGACGATCGCCTCGACCCGCGGCCGCATCAACGATGCTCCGCTCTACATCGATGACAGCCCCAACATGACGCTCGTCGAGATCCGGGCGAAGTGCCGTCGACTCAAGCAGCGCGCCGGGCTCAAGATGGTCATCATCGACTACCTGCAGCTGATGACGAGCGGCAAGAAGGTCGAGTCGCGTCAGCAGGAGGTCAGCGAGTTCTCGCGTGCCCTCAAGCTCCTGGCGAAGGAACTGCAGGTGCCGGTCATCGCGCTGTCGCAGCTGAACCGTGGTCCTGAGCAGCGCACCGACAAGCGCCCCGCGGTCAGCGACCTGCGTGAGTCGGGCTCGATCGAGCAGGACGCCGACATGGTCGTGCTGCTGCACCGTGACTCGGTCTACGACAAGGATGTCCGCCCCGGCGAGGCCGACCTCATCGTGGCGAAGCACAGAAACGGTCCGACCGCGACGCTCGAGATCGCGTTCCAGGGCCACTTCTCGCGCTTCGCCGACATGGCCGTCGGCCTCTGATCCCACACCGGCGCCCGAACCGGAGGGGTGGATCGGCAAGGCGTGGCTAGCGCGTCCGCGGCGCGATAGAAACGGAACCGGACCTCACCGGAAGAAGACACCGTGATCGATCGCGCAGTTCGCACTCGTCAGACGTCGTATCGGGCGAGCGGTCGAGTACTGTCCCGACTGATCGGGACGGTGGCGACTCCGCCGAGCAAAACGTCGGGGGCAAGGTCTACGGTGCGAAGATGGTCGCCGCATCCGCCAAGCCCGAGCTGCATGTCGACACCGTCGGCGAGTGGGAGCGCTGGCTGGAGTCCGATCCCGATCCCGCCGGGGTGAGGCTTCGGCTTCGCAAAGCGCCGTCGAAGCGGCCCGGCATCACCTATGCGGATGCGTTGGACGTCGCCCTGTGCTTCGGATGGATCGACGGGCAGAGACTGTCGTTGGACGCGGACTACTTCCTGCAGGTGTTCACGCCGCGCCGGCCCCGCGGGCTGTGGTCGAAGGTCAACCGGGAGCACGTCGCCCGTCTCATCGAGGCGGGTCGGATGCGGCCAGCCGGACTCCGCGAGATCGAACGGGCGAAAGCGGACGGGTGGTGGGACGCCGCATATCGTCAAAGCGACGGCGAGGTCCCACCCGAACTGCAGGCGGCACTCGACGCCGACCCAGCACTCGCCGCCGCGTTCGCTGCGCAATCGGCGCAGAACCGCTTCGCGATGGCGTTCCGGGTGAGCAGCTTGAAGCGGCCGGAAACGCGCGCGGCCCGTGTCGACCAGTACGTCGCCATGCTTCGGCGTGGCGAAACGCTCCACTGAGCCGATCTGCACAGCAGAGTGTGCGCGCGAGCGTCAGCGCGAATCCACCACCGACCCGTCGGGACCGAATCGGCGCCAGTGGCCCGACGAGACGACGACCGGGTCAGCCGCGGAGTCGCGCACGAGCAGCGCGGAGTCGTCGTCGAGGAACCAAACCGGCTGTCGTGATCGCCCGGCGCCGCGCGCCGCCCACGCGTCGGCATCCGTCGGCATCCAGTCCGCGCCGCGATGACCCATGAAGAACCAGTCGAAGAGCGGAACGGCAGGGGCGATCGAGTCGAGCCCGAACATCTCGAGCTCCTCCTGATCGTCGAAGTCTTCCGGCCAGCGGCCCAGCGAGCGCGCGAAGATCATCGAGCCCGCGCTCCACCCGACGTACACCTTCTCTTCGAGAAGCTGCGCGAGCACCGGCGCAAGGCCGGTCGCGTGCCAGGCGTGCGCCGCCCACAGGTTGCTGCCGCCGTAGCCGAGGATCACATCGGCCGACCGCAGCCGCGACTCGACCAGCGTCGGAGGTCCGGCGAACAGCGACGCCACGTCGAACTCGGCCCAGCCCAGCGAACGCAGCCCCTCGAGATGCTCGACGAGGGTGGAGCTGTCGCCGGGAAAACCGAGGATGGCGTCGATGACCACCACGATCCGGGAGTCCGCGATCGGCTTGCCGAGCAGATCGACGAGCGCATCGTGGATGAGGGGGTTCGCGATCCCGTTGGACGTGAGCAGCATCCGCATCGGCCAAGGCTAGAGGAGGCAGGCCCCTCTCGGCAGTCGGTCCACTTGATCGCAAGCAGCCTTGTCGGCGGCCGATCCGTGGCTGGTTGGATCAGGGCATGGTCCAGGATCTGATCTTCTCCGCCGACGCATCGGCCATGGATGTCGAGCGCGTGCATCGCTGGCTCGCAGAGGAGTCCTACTGGGCCCGCGGACGGACGCGCGAGGCCCATGAGGCTGCCATGGCGGGCTCTCGCAACTACGGCGTCTTCGACGCGGTCACAGGGCAGCAGGTCGCGTATGCCCGTGCCATCACCGACGGTGCGACGTTCGCGTGGATCGCCGATGTCTTCGTCGATCCGATTGCGCGTGGTCGAGGCATCGGCAAGCGCATCATGGCGGGCATCATCGACGACCTCGAACCACTCGGGCTGAAGCGCACAGCCCTGTTCACCGAGGATGCCCACGGACTGTACGAGCAGTACGGTTTCCAGCGGCTCACGGACCCGGATTCATGGATGCTGCGATGGGGCAAGGGCTACGCGCCGAACCCGATCTCCCCGTCT